>CAZNQW010000132.1:0-10507 GCA_964575225.1 uncultured Anaerolineaceae bacterium
AGATAATGAGCGGTGACTGGAGTTCAGACGTGTGCTCTTCCGATCTCCGGGTCCGACCACGGGCGTGGGGCAGGGCTGCCCGGCCCCTGCCCTCCACCATGAGAAAGGAACAACCATGATCGACCTAACAACGACCTATATGGGTCTCAAGCTCAAGAACCCCATCGTCCCTTCTGCCTCACCCCTGTCTAACGACCTCGATGCCATTCGGCGCATGGAAGATGCCGGCGCAGCCGCCATCACCCTGCACTCCCTGTTCGAAGAGCAGATCGAGTTCGAAGCCGAGGCGCTGGATCACTTTTTGGAGCATGGGACCGACAGCTTTGCCGAGGCCCTGACCTACTTTCCGGCCTCCCTCGAGTACCGCCGCGGGCCTGAGGACTATTTGGAACTGATTCGCAAGGCCAAGAAAACCGTAGATGTTCCCATCATCGCCAGCCTCAACGGCATCAGCCGCGGTGGCTGGACCCGCTACGCCAAACGGTTCGAAGAGACGGGCGCCGATGCCATCGAGTTGAACGTCTATTTCATCCCCACCGGCTTTCACCTGATGAGCTACGACGTGGAGGATCTCTATGTCAAGCTGCTCAAAGATGTCAAGCAGCACATCGGTATCCCAGTGGCCATGAAGCTCAGCCCCTATTTCAGCGCCCTGCCCCACATGGCCTCGATGCTGGACGCCGAAGGCGCCGATGCCCTGGTGCTCTTTAACCGCTTTTACCAGCCCGACCTCGACCTGGAAAAGCTGGAGGTCACGCCCAACCTGCAACTGAGCAGTTCCATCGAAATGCGGCTGCCGCTGCGCTGGATCGCCATTCTCTACGGCCACCTGGATTGCTCGATGGCCCTGACCAGCGGCATCCACACCCCCGAAGACGTCCTCAAGGCCGTCATGGCCGGTGCCGACGTGGCCAACGTCTGCTCGGTACTCCTCAAAGAGGGTGTGGGCAAGATCGACAGCCTGCTCCAGGGCGTTGCCCAGTGGATGGAAGAACACGAGTACGACTCGATCGAGCAGATGAAGGGCAGCATGAGCCAAAAGTCGGTGGCCGAGCCGGCCGCTTTCGAGCGTGCCAATTACATGAAGGTGCTCAACAGCTACAAATAGGTCCCGACGACCGGCTAGTCGGACGTAACCGCAGACCACCCTGATCGTCGCCGAGGGTGAGGATCGGCAGGGGCGCCCCTCTCGGGCGCCCCATTGCCGGGGTACTGCCTTACCGTGGCGGGCGAGGCATCCCAATATCCCCTCTTGTCAAGGCATCGTCTTTTACTGCTCCGCGCCCCGAGGACGGTGCCGTGCGGACACGGGGTGGCGAGCGCCAAATCAGATCGAAGGGCCGACCTGCAACAACTCCGTCCGGTCGAGGCTAGGTCTTGACAATCTCCAGGTGCCCCCCACAGTTGGGGCATTTGTGCAGCGGCTGGCGCACGCTGTACTCACTGCCACAATAGGCGCAGCGGCGGACCACCTTGCTCTCGCGCAGCCCGGGGAAGGTGAACACCACGCGCTCCTCGCGCCGTTCCGGACGGACCAGGCCCTGGGCCTCCAAGCGACTCAGGGCACCGCGGGCCACCTCCTCGGGAAGGCGCAGGTCGCTGAGGATCTGGCTCAACGTCAATTCGGCATCGTGGGCATCGGCCAGGGCCACAATCCGGCCCTCCACCACATCGGGTGCCAGGTTTCGGGCGCGGCGCCAGCGCAGTCCAGCCCAGGCCGACAGCCCGCCGCCAAGGACCAACAACGCCAACGCCACATAGAGCCGACTGGTTACCCCCTCGCTTGCCGCGCACAGAAACACCAAGCCCCCTGCCATGAAAAGGATGCCTATCGCCAGCAAAAGCAAGGTCAAGCCCATCCCAGGCGGCCGAGTTTCACTCATCTTTCCCTCCTTCTTTCCGCTGATCCAGGCGGGCCAGCCAGCCACGGGCGTCCTGATCCTCCGGGTCCACCCGCAACGCCTGCACAAAGGCCGCCCGGGCCCGGACCGCGTCGCCCCGGTCGACGTAGATGAGGCCCAGGTTATAGTGGACGCTGGGCGCGGTTGGATTCAGCTCCAACGAACGCTCAAAGGCGGCGATGGCCCGGTCCTGTTGCCGGGCCGTCGACAGCAGCGGATTGCCCAGGTAGGCGGCGCCTAAATTGATCCAGGCCATGCTATTATCGGGCTCGGCCTGGCAGGCCCGCTCCAACAGCGGGAGGGCCCGCTTGTGCTGTCCGGTCATGATGTAGGCGCCCCCCAGGTTGATCAGCGTCGGCACGTCGTCGGCGTCGAGCCGGTGGGCCTGCTGCAGCGGAGCGAGAGCTTCGCGCGCCCTGCCATCGGCCAGCAATTGGGCGCCCCGGCCGAGCAGGCGGCGGGCCCGAGCCGGGTCGGCCGGACGATTGGGTGTAACAGTCCGTTTCTTGGTCATGACGTCGCGTCCGATTCCTCCCTCTGGATGAAAGCTGTCCTCATGGTACCATCGTTTGCGCGCCAGCGCAAATGCGCGCCCATTCGACCTATTTTCATCCCAATTGACATCCTGGATCGTTCGTGGTAAAATGTGGGTGCGCACCCGCAAAGATCGGTCATGGCGGCCCCCATCAACCGCGCTACCACGGGCCCCATCCATCGCGGGAACGTGTTTGCGCCCGGCTCCCAGGCCGGGCCCGTAGGTTATCGTCGACCGTTGGCACGCGGTCCCGGCAGAATCGGCTGCCAGTTCATTCCGCAGCATCGTGGAAGGGAGGTGATGGCCGAACACTCTTCTTGCAGTCATGCCTGATCACAGTCACCATAGATAGGATACACCCTCAAAAAGGAGGAAGATCATGCGTGTTAGACAGTGGATCGCGGTTTTCGTGCTGCTAACAATAGTCCTATCGCTTGTTCTCGGGTGTGGCGCTACCCCCGCCCCTCAGGTGGTCAAAGAAACCGTCGTCGTCGAAGTGACCGCCGAACCGGCGCCCGAAAAAGCGACCCTGGTGTACATCACCGCCGGCGATGTGAATATGCTGGCCCTGGGTCAAAACGTGTTGGCCCCCGGCTTTAGCGCCGAAAACCCCAACGTCACCATCGCCACCGTCCACACCGGCCCCGGCGACGCGGGTTCCCAGTACATCTTTGAAAAGCTCCTGGCCGACAAACAGGCCGGCCGAGCCACCGGCGACATTGACGTGGCCATGGTCCACCAAAAGTTTATGGCCTGGGCCATGGAAGAAGACCTGCTGCTGGACTATGCCAAAGACCTGGAGACCTGGCAATATATGTCGGCGGGCGACGTCAAGAATGCCCTCGGCACCAACATCGAAGGCTATGGCATGCCCATGTTCCACAGCCAGACGGCCCTGGCCTACAACCCAGCCAACGTCCCCAACCCACCCCAAAGCTACGAAGAGCTGGTCCAGTGGGTCCAGGACAACCCGGGCAAGTTCGGCTATAACGGCATCAAGGGCGGCATGGCGGGCGTGTCCTTTGTCGTCGGCTGGGTGTATTGGAAGACCGGTCAGTATGAAAAGTACGCCGTCACCGGCCCCTTTGAGGAGGCTGAAGTGGCTAGCTGGGAGCAGGCGTACAAAGATCTGGCCGAGTTCAACAAGAACGTGGTCATGACGGCCGGCAACGTGGGCACCCTGGACGCCCTCAACCGCGGCGAGATCTGGATAGGGCCGGTGTGGGTCGACATGTTCTACACCTTCAAGGCCGAAGGCAAGCTTGACCCCGACACACGCCTGTTGCTGCCTGCTCCCGGCATGCCCGGCCAGCCAATGTACTTTGTCATCCCCAAGAACACCAAAAACCCCGAATGGGCGGGCAAGTTCGTCGAGTATGTCACCACCCCCAAGGTCCAGGGCGAGGTCATTATCGACCGCTACAACTGGTATCCGGGCATCGATGGCTCGTACGTGGCCGATGTGGCCCCGGCCGAAGCCTTTGACCGATTGTACAAAGACATCCCGCCCGAAACTCTGTTGGAGCGCGGCCTGTCGTTCCCCATGCTCGAATACAACGACGCCATGCTTGAAGCCTACGAAAGGTGGACAATTAGTGAATAGCATGTCGCACGCCGAACCAGCGGCGGAGCGACGCGAGAACAAACGAAGGGGAGGATGGGAGGGCCTCCTCCCCTTCCTGTTGCTCCTGCCGGCCGTGAGCCTGATGCTCGCCCTCTATGCCTATCCCTTCTTCTCTTCCATTTACCGCAGTTTTCTGGTCAAGGGCCAGGGCGCGCTCACGCTGGCCAATTATGTCAAAGTGCACGAGCTGTACCTGCGCGATATCGTGTTCACCGTCGAGGTCGCCTTTCTGAGCACCATCTTGGCCGTGGTTTTGGCCATTGGCCTGTCGGCCTACGTGCGCCTGGCCGAGGGTCCCATTGCACGCCTCATCGGCGCCATCTACCGCGTGCCTATCTTTATCCCTTTTGTGGTCGTGGCCCAGATGATGACCTCATTCCTTGCGCCCCACGGGTTGCTCAACATTGGCCTGGCCCAGTTCGGCCTGGTCAACCTGGACGCGCCCCCGGAACTGCTGAACTGGAAGGGGTTGACCTTTGGCTTTGTGTGGAAACAAGCACCCTTTATGACCCTCATCATCCTCAGCGGGTTCCAGATGATCGACAACGCCTATATTGAGGCCGCCCGCAGCTTTGGCGCCAAATTGCCCCAGGTCATCCTGCGCATCCTGGTACCCATGGCCCGCTCCAATATCTCAGTGGCCCTCATCCTGGCCTTTACCTCCATCATGGGCACCTTTACCCTGCCCTACATGCTCATTGGCGGCAAGGTACCCACCACCATCACCGTCGACATTGCCCACCGCGTCACCTACTTTGGCGACTATGGCGTGGCCAATGCCCTGGGCGTTCTGGCCTATCTCATCGTCCTGGTGGCCGCCGTCTACTATCTGCGCAACACCGTCCGGCAAGGCGTCTACGAAAGCCAGGGAGAATGAGCGATGAACGGCAAAAAACTCCTGGTCCGCTCCATTGAATCTGTCGTCCTCGTGCTCCTGTGCCTGGTCATCTTTGGGCCCATGCTAGGCCTGGTATTGTGGTCCATCGCTTTGCGCTGGTACTGGCCCCACGTGCTGCCCCAAGAGGTCGGGCTGGACTATTGGGCGCAGGCCCTGGGACTGCAAAAGAGCCTTGCCGTCGGCGCCGTCAGCATCACCAGCGGGCTGCAAACCAGCCTCATCCTGGCCCTGGCGGTGGTCAGCATCGTCATGCTGCTTTCCACCCCGGTGGGCTATGTGCTGGCCAAATACCGAATCCCGGGCAAGAGCCTCATCTTGCTCCTGTTCCTCATGCCCCAGGCCTTTCCCCAACAGCCTGTGTTCGTCAACCTGCTGTTGGTCTTTACCAAGATGGGCATCTCGGGCACCTTGCTGGGTGTGTTGCTTGTGCACCTGATGGTCTGCCTCGTCTTTTCCGTCTGGATCTCGAGTGCGGCCTTTAAATCGGTGCCGCCCGAGCTGGAAGAGGCCGCCCGCAGCGTGGGCGCTTCGGGGCTGCGCACCTTTTTCCGGATCACCCTGCCGCTAGCCATGCCCGGGCTCTTGGCGGCTTCGGTCTTTGTCTTTCTCACGTCGCTGGACGAGTTCACCGGCACCTTTTTCATCGGTGTGCCCTTTGTCACCACCCTGCCGATGCTCCTCTATTCGGCCAGCGGCTTTAACCTCCAGTTCGCCTCGGTGATCGCCATCGTGCTCCTCGTGCCCAGCATCCTGTTCATGGTCGTCATCGAGCGCTTTCTCAAAGCAGAATACATCGGCGGGATTGGGGTGTGACATGCCACAGACACACGCCGCCACCGCTGCCTATCAAGGGAGACACGCCCATGGCTGATCTGCGCCTGGTCAAGCTGGGTAAACACTTTGGCAAAACCGTCGCTGTGGAAAACCTCGATCTCGAAATCCACGATGGCGAAATCATGACCCTCCTCGGCCCCAGCGGCTGCGGCAAGACCACCACGCTGCGCTGCATTGCCGGGCTGGTCAAACCCGACGAGGGCGAGATCTATCTCGGCGACAGACGCATCACCGACCTGTCGCCCGAGGCGCGGGGCATCGGGCTTGTCTTTCAAAACTATGCCCTCTGGCCCCACATGACCGTCTATCAAAACCTGGGCTTTGGCCTGCAACTCAAAAAGGTGCCCAAAGACCAGGCCAAAAAACGGATCGACGCCGCCTTGGCCATGGTTCGCCTGACCGGCTTTGAGGAACGCTTTCCGCGCCAGCTATCGGGCGGGCAGCAGCAGCGGGTGGCCCTGGCCCGCGCCCTGGTCATCGAGCCCAGTTTGCTGCTGCTGGACGAGCCCCTCAGCAATCTGGACGCCCAACTGCGGGAAGAGATGCGCTTCGAGATCCGCGAACTCCAGAAAAAGCTGGGCGTTACCAGCGTCTACGTCACCCACGACCAGGCCGAGGCGCTGGTCCTCTCCGACCGCATCGCCATCTTGCACGAAGGAGCCCTGGTTCAGGTGGGCACCCCCGCCGAGATCTATAACCGGCCGGGCAACAAATTCGTGGCCGGCTTTATCGGGCTCACCAGCTTCCTCGAGGGCCAGGTGGCCCGCTTTGAGCAGGGGTACGCCGTCCTGCGCACCCCCGACGCCCTGGAAATCTATGCCCCATCCACCGGGCTGGAGAACGGTCAGCACGTCACCCTGGCCATTCGCCCCGAACATATCGAGGTCTATAACGAAGGCGAACCCCTGCCCAACATGACCCATAACCTCTTTTCGGGAGAAGTCGTGCGCGGCGCCTACCTGGGCGACATCATCGACTATCGGATTCAGGTCGGCCAGTGGCTCTTGCGCGCCCACACACCCACCGACCGGATCCTCACACCGGGCCAACAGGTGGTGCTGGCTTTTGGTCCCGAGCGGGTGACCTGGATCGCCGCCTGATCCTGCTCGCCGACCCGTGTCCGTCTCCACCCGCTCGCGCGGGCTCGCGTGCAACCCTTGGTTGCCGCAGCCTTTGGCTGCCACCCGCGGCACCAAGGTGCCGCACTCCAAAACCTCGCCACTTGCCCGTCGCCCCGCTTTGGTTTATAATGGTCCGAGCCGCCGCCCGGACGCAACCGGAACTCAGTCCGCGTCCTGTGGCTGCACACCAAAGGAGCATGCCGCCCATGAGCACACTGCCCCAGATATTGGCCGCCCAACAAGTGATCCGCCGTCACATTGCGTGTACCCCGTTGCTGCCCTCTCCCCTCCTGAGTCGCGCCTCCGGCGCTCAGGCCTACCTGAAGCTGGAGTGTTGGCAGCGAACCGGCTCCTTCAAAATCCGCGGCGCCCTGGCCAAAGTGGCGGCCCTCTCGCCCGACGAGCGAGCCGGTGGCCTGGTCACCGCCTCGGCCGGCAACCACGGCCTGGGGGTAGCCTTTGCCGGTCAGGCTCTGGGTTGTTCCTCCATCACCATCTTTGTGCCCGCCAACGCCCCCCAGGCCAAAGTGAACCACCTTCAAACCTATGGCTGCCAGGTGCATCAGAAAGGCGACGACTATGATGCCGCCCACGCCCTGGCTGTAGCTCACGCCCGCGAGACCGGCGCCCTCTACCTCTCTGCCTACGACGACCCCACGGTCATCGCCGGTCAGGGCACCGTTGGCCTGGAAATTTGGGAGGATCTGCCCGACGTCGACGCCCTGCTCGTGCCCGTGGGTGGCGGCGGCCTCATCGCCGGCATCGCCCTCGCCGCCAAGGCCCTCAACCCGGCCATCCACGTCATCGGCGTCCAGCCCGACGCCTCGCCGGCGGCCTTTCTCTCTTTCCTGCACGACCGGCTCTACGAGACCTACCCGGCCCGGCCCACCATCTGCGACGGACTGGCCGGCGGCTTTGGGCGCCTGCCCTTTGAGCTGGCCCGCACCCTGATCGACGATATCCTGGTGGTGCCCGAAGCCGACGTCCGGCAGGCCGTGCGCTGGCTGGTGACCCACGAGCAATTGCTCGTCGAGGGCTCGGGCGCCATTGCCATCGCCCCGCTGCTCAACGGCCAATTCTCGGCGCCCGGCCGAAAAGTGGCTGCCGTGCTCACGGGCCGCAACATCGACGCCGCCCTCTTGGGCCACATCCTGACCGAAGAAAAGGAGTGCACATCCTGAACGCAATGACCCACACCATTCTCTTTGACCTGGACGACACGCTCTATCCGCGGAAGACAGGCGTCATGCACCAAATCGGCCTGCGGATGGTGGACTTTATCCGCGCCGAATTCCACCTGGACGAGGAACAGGCCCTGGCCTTGCGGCGCAAATATTTCCTGGCCTATGGCACCACCTTACGCGGCCTCCAGATCAACCACCAGATCGACGCCAACCACTTTTTGGATTTTGTCCACGACATTCCGCTCGAGAATTACCTGGGGCCCAACCCCCAACTCGATGCCGTCCTCGACACCCTGCCCCACCGCAAGGTCATTTTCACCAACGCCTCCCGCGAGCACGCCGGCGCCGTGCTCGCCATCTTGGGCATCAGCCGCCACTTTGACCGGATTTTCGACATCCGCGATATGGAGTACCAGAGCAAGCCCCACCCCTCGGCCTATCGCCGCATCACCGAACTCTTGTCTGCGCACCCGGCGGAGTGCATTCTGGTCGAAGACAACCTCCGCAACATCGAACCGGCCCGCGCCCTGGGAATGACCACCGTCCTGGTGGGCGACAGCCCCCACAACGGTGCTGTGGATTATGTCATCCCGGCCATCGAAGAGATCGGCCAGGTCATCGCCCGGCTTCCGGGGACGTAACCATCACCCCCGCCCGCGCGCCTGTACCGGTCAGCCCTTGTCCCCTTTAGCCGTCATGCCCGCGGAAGTATCCATGCCCTGTCGGGCACCATGGAGGACGGAAATGGCTGTCGACGCAAACCTATCGCAGTCTAGAGGGTTCATTGCAGGTCCCCTCTATCCGTCATGCCCGCGGAAGCGCCTGTGTACCCACAGGCAGCATCCATTCCTTTTCGCAAGTGTATGGGCTCCCGCGTTCGCGAGGGCGACGGCATGTAGCTGCGCGGCGCGACGCGCCCCCACGGGGTCCTGTCCGCCACCGTTGCCAAAATTGATCAAACCCCCAGACCGGTGTATAATAATACACGCCCGATGAAAGGATGTCGCAAGGATGGCGACACACCATGCACAATACCCATACCGCCAACGATCGCCTTGGGCCGTATCCTGTACACACCTCATGGCCCCGGCCCGCTCTGGGCTTGGGTTGGGCCGCAGTGGCATTTCCCCCACATACAAGGAGATGAATTATGGAGATCCAAAGCGCCTTTGACGGCCAGTTTACCACCGATTGGGCCAGTACCTTGGCCCGCCGTACCGAGCGCATGCAGAGTTCCATCATCCGCGAATTGCTGAAATTCACCATGGTACCCGGCATGATCTCGTTCGCCGGCGGCCTTCCTGCCCCCGACGCCTTTCCCGTCCGCGACTTTCAGGATGCCTGCCAGTGGATCCTGTCTCACGAACCCGAGCAGGCCCTGCAATATGGCGCCACCGAAGGGCTGCCCCAACTCAAAGACTATCTCATCGAGGCCATGGCCAAGTACGAGATCCCGGCCGTGCGCGGCAACCTTCTTTTCACCAATGGCTCGCAGCAAGCCCTCGACTTTATCGGCCGGGTCTTTATCGACCAAGGCGACACCATCATCACCGAAGAACCCACCTACCTGGGCGCCATTCAGGCCTGGAACCCCTACGGACCTCGCTATGTCACCGTCCCCCTGGACGATGACGGCATGCGCATGGACCTCTTGGAAAAGGCACTCCAGGAAAACCCGGGGGCCAAGTTCATCTACGTGCTGCCCAACTTTCACAACCCGGCTGGCACCACCCTCACTCTGGAACGTCGCCACCGCTTGGTCGAGTTGGCCGCCGAGCACCAATTGTTCATCGTCGAAGACGACCCCTATGGCGAGCTGCGGTTTGAGGGCGAAGACGTCACCCCCATCTATGCCATGCACAAAGAGAACACCATCTACCTGAGCACCTTCTCCAAGACTCTGGCGCCCGGCCTGCGCTTGGGCTGGATGGTGGCTCCCGAGCGAGTGATGGCGCCCCTGCTCCAGGCCAAGCAGGGCGCCGACCTGCACACCAGCACCCTAATCCAATACCTGGCCTATGACATCTGCCAGCGTGGCCTCATTCGCGCCCACGTCCGGCGCATCCGTGCCGTCTATCGCGAGCGCCGCGACGCCATGCTCCAGGCTATGGAGAGGCACTTTCCGCCAGAAGTGACCTGGACGCGCCCTCAGGGCGGCCTTTTTCTCTGGGTGCGCATGCCCGAACAGATCGATGCCGAGGAACTGCTCAAAATCGCTGTTGAGGAAAGGGTGGCCTTTGTGCCGGGCCACGCTTTTTATCCCGACGGCCAGGGGGGCCGCTGTTGCATGCGCCTCAACTTTTCCTACTCGCCACCCGAGATCATCGAAGAAGGCATCCAGCGGTTGGGCCGGGCCATCAAGCACATGTTGGCCGACGCCTAGCCGCGCGAGCGAGGGGGGAGCGGACGA
>CAZNQW010000133.1:0-10489 GCA_964575225.1 uncultured Anaerolineaceae bacterium
TCGATCGGCTCGAGCCCCTCGCCCACAGCATGCTCCACGCCGAGGGCGAGTGGGGCAACGGCGAGGGCAAGCGCCGCGTGGCCGTCGCCTTTGGCCCCCAATACGGCCCCATCACCGCCGTCCAGGTCGAGGAATCGCTGCGCGAGGCCTATCGCCGCGCCTACGACGACCTGATCCTTGCCGGGTTCACCATCGACGGCGCCGCCCAGGCCATCATCCAGGACGACCCCAACCCCCGGGTGCGCATCCACCTGGCCCACATCCGCCCCGACGTCAACATGGGCGGCCTCCTCAAAGACACCCCCAGCAGCCAGTTGTTCACCGTCTTTGGCCTGCCCCGCGTCCTGGTAGAAACCACCGACGACGGCCAGTACATCGCCGAGATGGAGGGCGTCGACATCTATGACCCGGTGACCAACACCCTCCGCGCCACCAAGGCCGATAAAGTGGCGGCCTGGTTCCTCGACGGCGATTACGACGGCCAGACCTTTTGCGTCAGCCAGGCCTTTTTCCCCGATCGCGGCGCCTGGGAAAAGCTGGCCAAGGCCCTCAAGACCACAGTCGACGCCCGGCGTTTTGCCGCCTTTTCCGGTACCCGCTCCCTGCCCTTCCCCGCCGGCGACCACCAGCGCATCGCCGTCAAGGTCATCGACCCTCGCGGCAACGAGGTCATGCGCGTCATGAGTTTGGGCGAGGTGAGCTATGCCTGACGGCATCCAGATCCCCCTCCAGCCGGTAGAAAAGCCGATCCTCTGTAGCCCCTACGAGGAGCCTACCCGCCATTGGGTCTACAATACTCAGGACGGCACCGCCCAAGTCGCCGAGGGCCGGCGACCGGCCTCCTACTGGTTCAAGACCCAGCGGGTCTACGACCACCAGCAACTGGCGCTGCCCAGCTTTGCCGAGGAGGAGCGCGAGGATCTACCCCTGGTCAACGCCCTGCGCGAGGACGTCAGGCGCTGGCGCAAGTCGGGGTACGAGGGCGCCACCCAGATCACCCGTGAGTTACTCGCCCATTGGGCGCGCCCCGACCGCCCCCGCCGCCTCTTTTTCTGCCAGTTGGAGGCCGCCGAGACCATCATCTTTTTGAACGAGATCCGTCTGAGCGGCAAGTACCTCCGCTTCAAGCCCGAATTCAAGGACGAGTACCTCGACCAGTTGCAGGACCAATCCCTGCGGCGGCTGGGCTGCAAGATGGCCACCGGCGCCGGCAAGACGGTGGTCATGGCCATGCTCATTGCCTGGTCCTTCTGTAACCGGGGCAAGGTCCCCAGCGACGAGCGCTTTCCCTCGGCCGCGCTGATCGTCTGCCCCAACCTGACCATCCGCGAGCGTCTTCAGGTCCTGCGCCCCGATTGGGAGGACAACTACTACGACGCCTTTGACATCGTCCCCACCCGGCTGCGCGAGCTGCTGAACCGGGGCAAGGTGCTGGTCACCAACTGGCACCTCTTCCTGCCCGAATCGGAGCACGCCGAGGGCGGGCGCTCTTACCCGGTCGTCAACAAAGGCCCGGAGGGCGCCGACGCCTTCTCTCGCCGCGTCTTGGGCGAGCTTTACCACCTGGCCCTGACCCGGAGCGCCGGCGGCACGGGTGGGGGGGTCCTGGTCATGAACGACGAGGGGCACCACGCCTGGCGCCCCAAACCCGCCGAGGGCGACGCCGACGCACCCGACCGGGACGAGCTGGAGGAGGCCACCATCTGGATCGACGGCCTCGACAAGATCAACCAGGCGGTGGGGGTCCGCTGCTGCCTCGACCTGTCGGCTACCCCCTTTTACATCCAGGGCAGCGGCCACATCGAAGGCTCACCCTTCCCCTGGCTGGTCACCGACTTTGGCCTGGTCGACGCCATCGAGAGCGGCATCGTCAAGATTCCCCGCCTGCCCGTCGCCGAGGACACCGGCCGGCCCGAGCCCAAGTATTTCCGCCTGTGGCAGCACATCACCGATAACCTCCAACCGGGCGAGAGGCTGCCCGGCCGGGCGCGCAAGCCCAAGCCCGAGGTGATCTACCGCGAGACCGAGCCCGCCCTCAATACCCTCGCCGGTCAGTGGATCGAGCGCTTCCATCTGATCGAGGCAGCCTCCAACGAGCAGGATCGCACGCCACCCGTGATGATCATCGTCTGCGACAATACCGACATCGCCGAAGTCTTTTTCCGCAACATCTCGGGTGAGGAAGACGTCGAGGTCGTCACCGCCGACAACGAGGACGAAAGTGACGAGGACCAGGACCGTCCTCGACGGCGCCGTTCCTCCCGCAAAACGAAAACCGTCTATGGCCAGGGCAAAGTCTTTCCCGAGTACTTTGCCAACACCGAGACGTTCAAACCCACCATCCGCATCGACAGCAAGCTCCTGTCCAAAGCCGAGAGCGGTGACCCCACTGTCGGGCGCCAGGAGGCGGCCGAACAACTCCGCCAGATCGTGGCCACCGTCGGCAAGCTGGGCCAGCCCGGCGAGCAGGTGCGCTGTGTGGTAGCCGTGGCCATGCTCAACGAGGGCTGGGACGCCCACAACGTGACCCACATCCTGGGCGTTCGCGCCTTTGGCAGTCAGCTCCTGTGTGAGCAGGTCGTGGGCCGTGGCCTGCGACGCATGGACTATGTCCCCGATCGCGACAGCGGCCTCCTCACCGAAGAGTATGTCGACATCTATGGCGTGCCCTTTAGCCTGATCCCCTTCCGGGGTCGAACCACCAAAGGGACGCAGCCCGACGATCGACCCAAGAACCACGTCCGCGCCCTGCCCGAGCGGGCCGCCTTCGAGATCCGCTTTCCCGTCGTCGAGGGTTATGCCTTTGCCCTGCGCCGCAACGTCATCACCGCCGACATCGACCAGATGGAGCTGCTGCGCGTCGAGCCCTCGGTCGAGCCCACCACCGTATTCGTCAAGCCCCGCGTCGGCTACGAGCTGGGCGCCCCTTCGCTGATCGGCCCGGGCGAGTTTGTCCTGCAGGATCGGCAGGCCTTTTACAAGAGCCATCACCTCCAGACCATCGAGTTCGAGATCGCCCGCCAGATCGTCTTTGCCATGGTCGGCGATGCCACCCACAGCCCGCACCCGGACGGGAACCCCCAACTGCGATTGCAGTCGCGCCACCAGCTCTTTCCCCAGGTCCTGCGCCTGGTCCATGCCTACGTTCAGCGGCGCGTCGACTGCCGTGGGGTCGATCCCCGCGAGTTGGGCCAGGAGAAATACGTCCAGCCTTTGGTCGAGCGTCTGTTGGCCGCTATCCGCCCCGACGAGACCCAGGGCGAACCGCCCCTCCTGCCGATCCTCAACCGCTACCAGCCCACCGGCTCTACCGCCGCCGTGGATTTCAAGACGGTCCGGCCCTGCTTTGTCACCACCTACAGCCACATCAACCTGGTCGCCGCCGACACCACCCGCTGGGAGCAGTCAGCCGCCTTCCATCTGGAGAGCGCCGTGTTGCAGGGCGTCGTCCGCTTCTATGCCCGCAACGACGAGATGGCTTTTACCATCCCCTACGATTTCTTGGGCGTCAGCCAGCACTATGAGCCCGACTTTCTGGTGCGGCTGGCCGACGACTCGACCCTTGTCCTCGAGATCAAGGGCTATGAGGACGAGCACGACCGCGCCAAGCACCAGGCAGCCAAACGCTGGGTAAGGGCCGTCAACAACTGGGGGCAGCTCGGCCAGTGGAGCTTTTACGTGTGCAAGGACCCCGCCATGCTGGGCCGCGAGCTGGCCTATTTGCTCAAGGGGGATAGGTTGTAGGAGGGGGAGGGGACATGCCAAAAAGTGGCCTGGGGGCGTGGTTTCGAGCGATTGTCTAAGGAGATTGCAGAGAGGACTGCAGCGCTCCGCAGATCAATTCCTTGTGCTTCGGTGTAATCGTGGTGGCAGACGCAACCGCCTGTATTACCGCTCGCTTGGCATCCGCGCCAAGTTCTCCCTTGACTCTCCCGAGGTCATTGAGCACCTGTTGCCTGATTGTGTCATCATCGAGACCGGTGATCACTTGGGAGCAATCTATGAAACTGTCGTGGGTGAGGAATGGGTGGTCCGCTGCCTTGATGGATACCTGGCACTGATACAAATCTGGTTGGCTGCAGATAAATCGGTGGATTTTTGAATTGATGATAAAGAGTAACGGTGGGGATCCTCCGCAAAGCACGACCAAGAACTTGGCCTTCGGTGGCTTGGTAAAATCGCAGTCCAAGAACAGCACCGTCCCCGGCCCGTAGTTGTGGTTGAAGAACTCGTTTTTGAGGCTGGTCGGAAAGTAGCTACCTAATCGACCCATAAATCCTAGCCATCGCAAAGATGCTCCCAGAGGAGTTCACTGTTAGGAATCGTCTTTACAATGGCTTCGAGAGGCATTGGCTTGTCTCGAGGTGTCGCCAAATATGCGTCATCATGGCTTAACACCTTGATCTGACCGAAGCTCATTTTTCCATACTTGGAGATCGCTGCATCCAAGCACACCCTCTCGGACTCACTCAACCAATCGAGATCCGGATCACGAATCGGCTTGATGATGCGCCCCACGACCTGGAAAGCCTCTGCGGCCGGTACTTTCCACCGGGAAAGACCATCACCGCGAGCACACTTGATCAAATCGTAGCTGTCGCTGGCAACCGGTCCATAAGTCATCGCGATGTATGTGTCGCCAGAGATCAGCCGCCCGTACCTCGCCAAGTGTTCCTTGTCTGCGAAGTAGAGGATCTTAAGGGCGGTGTACATGTTTGGGCAGTGGCGCGCGATGTACAGCAGAACCTCTATCGCCTTCTCCGGATCGAATCTTTCCTTTGCACGCATTGCAACTCCATCTAGCTGTGGGCGGGAAAACACAACACTCTTGACAACAGCATACCCTGAAATCAGCAGTTTGTCAAGGCCGAGTTTGACACGCTCTCACCGCCTGAAAAGCGCTGGAGTGCCGGCCCTCCCCAGCACCCCCTCCAGCGCCGACCGGGCGCCGGCTATGAACAGAGCAACCCTACTCCGCCCACGGATCGCAACCGAGCAACTCCACTACCCCGGCGCGATTCTCCGGACCCGGCATCACACTGTGCGATTCCCAAAAATGCACCGTGTTGCTACTGACCCCGAGCCTCCGGGCGATTTCGGCCTGGCTGAGGCCCGCTCGTTCTCGAGCCTCGCGGAACGCCGGGTTGGGAGGCCCCTGGCGCATCCTCTTGCCGAGTTTGCGCCGGTATTGGCGGTGCGCCTCCGCCTCCTCGGACGTCAAATCCGACACGCTGTAGCCCTGCCCCAGTTTCTCGATGGCGCTGTGGAGAACCGGATTGTCGGCGTATTTGCGCGGCCGGCTCAGTTTCTCCCTGGCGCCCGGCGCATCAGCCGGGTTTTGCCAGGTCCCCGCCTCCACCTCCGCTCGTAGCGTCTCAGCCCGCACCTCGCCACCGAGCTTGCCATATTCGCGGCGTTGCTCGGGCGTCGTGAAATTGACCGGATTTTCCCAGGTGCCCGCTTTTATGCGTTCCCTGGTGAGCGCGGTGCGAATGGGGGTGCCCTCTCGGCTGTTATTCGACTGTCGGCACTCGAGAGAGCAGAACCGGCGCGGCCGTCCTTTTGTCGTCCAATAGCCCAGCCCGTGCTGGTTCACATCCTCACCGCATAGCTCACAGGCTGGCCAGGGGTAAGGCGGGCCGTCCGCCTTGGCGGCTTCCGCGCGTTGAGCCATCGTCGGGGGCTGTCCCTGCTCCGCCAGCTCGCGTTTGCGCAAACGCATCCAACACGTGTGGCACAGGTTCATCCCCCAGCGCCCGCGCCTCGACGCGGACAGCCGGCCGGTAACCTCTTTATCGCACAGATCGCAGCGCATAGAGCCCCCCTTCCCGGTCCATTATACCATACCCCGCCGCCAGGCGTCAAAACGAGAAAACGATTTCAATTGAATTCTGACTACTCGTCGGCATTTATGGTCAACTTTCGAAATTTCTCGGGAAAAGGGCATTCTGGGGGTTGACAATTCAATTGAACTCTGGTATACTGGGATCAAGAATTCAATTTAATTCTGAAGGGAGATCCAAGATGAGCGTAAAGATCACTGTCAACAACCGAGTCGTAGTAGAGTCGCCTTACAACCCCAAGTTCCCGGCCGAGGCCAAAAAACTCGGGGGCCGCTGGGACGGGGACCGCAAGGCCTGGACCTTCGATGTCCGGGACGAGGAACGAGTCCGCGACCTCTGCCTGGGCATCTATGGCGAGGACGGCCGGGAACACGACAAGGTGACGGTCCGGTTCGCGGTCCCGGCGGGCGACCTGGGTGCCCAGACCTACTGGCGCTTTGGCCGCCAGATCGCCCACCGGCCCGGTCGGGATGCCGAGGTCCGCCTGGGCGAGGCGGTGGTGCTCCTGGAAGGAAAATTCCGCTCGAGTGGGGGGAGCGCCAAGTATCCGCTTTTGGTGGACCATCGCACCGACGCCGTGCTGGTATTCGAGGCTCGCGACGTGCCACGCCCCGCCGTGGAGGCCGACAAAGGACCCTACGAGATCGTCGACGAGACCCCGGCCGAAAACGCCACCGTGACGGTGACCGGCGAGGCGCTGGCCCTGCTCCGCCAGCTCCAGGCCGAGGGGGCGACCGCCGAGGAGGTTGTCGCCGCCGCGCTGGCGGTCTACGCTGAGAGCCAGAAATGAAAAAGGCCCCGGCGGGTCGCACCGAGGCCAGGCGCTGGGCGGGCGCAACCACCCAGCGCGTCTATTCTATCACAAGCGGAAGGAGTTTGCAAATGACCACAATTCAGCCAACCGTCAGCATGACCGAGCCGCCCGAGATCCCCGAGCTATATCGGGCCACGGTCCGCGATTTTCTACAGGCGCTGTGGCGGCACTACCGCTGGCATATGCAGGAGCAATTTGGCTTCTACAACCTGCCGGTCAGCATCGATGTCGAGCGGACCATCCTCGCCGACACCTTGGGCGAGATTGCCCGCTGCGCCGACGGCCAGATCACCGACGGCGACGCCCTGGCCGTGGTGTACGAGGGCATCCAGGGTCTCATGGAGATGCTGTTCGCCGTGCCCGGGCAGGGCAGCGCATACGAGATCCCCGACCGCTTCTGGGAGAGCGAGCTAGGTCAGCTCGTCGCTACGGCCATGCTCCGTATCCGCGGCGACGAGCTGATTACCATCGCCGAGGCGGCCGAGATCCGCGGCGTCAGCGTCCAGGCCATGAGTCAGGCGATTGCCGCCGGGCGCCTCCGGGCCTACCACGATCCCTCTGCCCCGCGGCGACAGGGCCGCCGCCTGGTCAGCCGCCAGGAGGTGGAGCGAATGGGCAGCGATGCCTGATCAGAAACGACCCAGGCACACAAAAAGCCCCCGGCTCCTCGCCAGGGGCTTGTTCTTTCCGAGACCCCCTACCCCCTCCCCAGCACCTTCTCCAGCGCCTGCCGGGCGCCGGCCAGATCCAACCCCGCCAGTCGATCCCGCGCCGCCGCGATCCTCGCCGGCGCCGACAGTCCGGGCGCCGCCTCCGGCGCATTTGCCTGCAGCGCCCGCACCACCGGCTTCTCCCGGCCATAGCGGTCCGAGAAGGCATAGCCGACCCAGCAGTCGTCGGGCCAGCCGCTGGCGCCCATGTCGTCCGACGCCAGAATCCAGGGCGTCAGGGCAAACATCGGCGTGTCCGCCTCGTACATAGCCAGAGTCTTGGCGGCCACCATCTTGGGCGTCGTCATCGGCCAGCGGATATCCACCGCGTTGCCCGAGCCGGGGCGATCCCGCGGCGTCCACCCGCCCTCGGTCATGGCCAGGGGCACCTCAAACCCGAAACTCGCCCGCGACCAGGCCAGCACCTTCTCATAGCCCCGGAAACAGGTATCGTCGTCCAGCGCCGTCTGGCCCGGGCGCGCCCACGCCCGCCGCTGTGCGTTTATCTGTGCAAGCACAGACGGACCCTCGTTCCATTGCGGATCGTCGGCATAGTCGTCCAGCAGCCGGCGGTACTCCTCCATCGTCAGCGTTACCCCCCGCTGCGACACCTCGTCGTAGGGATAGTCCAGCGGGCGACCCTTCCCATAGAAATGCCCCAGGTAGACCGCCTGGCCCTCGTGCCACAGGCCCTCCGTCGCCCGGATCCGCTCGAATGGATTCTCGGAATATCCCGGCCCATCCGGGAACCCCGCGATAGCCCCCCGTTCGGTGATCGCCCGCGCCGCCTCGGCCCAGCGCGCCGCAATGATCGCCCAGGCGCTCTCATAGTTGGGCACCTCCCCTTTCCGCCACTCGCGCTCGTCGAACGGCTCGTTGGCGAATTGCACCACCAACGGCGCGTTGTACCGCGCGTACAGGTTCACCAACTGCTCGACCGCCGCGCCGTGCGTCCACGCCCCCGGGAATGTGTAGGCAAAGCGGACAATCGGGATCACCCCCGCTTCCAGCAGCGCCCGGGCGGCGCCGCTGGTATAGAGCGCGTCCGAGTCGCTGATCGCCGTGACCCACGACATGTGCATGCTCACCAGCAGGCCGATCCAATAGTCGGCCCGCGCCATCCAGCCTTTTTCCCCTGCGTGTTGGCCGCTGGGCTGCAGGTGCACGCCCCGCGTGGTGACCCGCCGGCCGCTGACCGTCTTCGGTATCTCCATCCCATCCCCCTCCTGCCGTCATTCCCGCAACCCGCGTATTCGCGGGCGGAATCCATCCTACCCCGCCCTTTACCCGCCCAGCAACCCCAGCGCCCCGTCGAGCAGCGTCTGCGCCTCGGCCAGCCCCTCCTCGACCTCGGCCAGGATCGCCAGTGCCTTCTCCACCAGCTCCCGCGCCGCTGCCACGTCCGGATCGGGTTCCGGCTCAGGCGGCGGCTCTGGATCGGGCTCCGGTTCGGGCTCTGGCTCGGGCGCCGGCGTCTCCAACTTCTCGAACGTCAGCTCAAAGGCGGTGTGGATCAATGTGTTCGGATGCTCCGGCGTCCCCAGTCCCAGGCCATGGATCCGATCCGACGCGGCGGGGTCCGTGCCGGCAAAGACCGAGTACGAGCCCAGCGGAGCGTTGAGGGGGAAATTCGCCCCAAACGGCTCGCCCCGCTTCTCCTCGACCACCCCCACCGTCAGGCCCCCCGGCCAGGTCAGCGTGACCTTTTCCCCTGCCAGCCGCTCGCCGGCCGCGTCGACCACGTCGATAAAGACGTGGTGCAGCCCGCCGGCCTCCTGTTCGTTTTTCCAACCGACGCGCGTCAGCCGGTACAGCGCGCCCGGCGCGCCGGTGACGCTCACCAGCCCTGCAATCCTGCTATCGATCTCGACCATCGAATCCTCCTCATCGTCAGTCCCCGGAACCGGCGGCTCCGGTTGGGGGTCAGGTACCGGCTCGACCACAGGCGCCGTCGCCCCGTAACGAGCGCGCAGCTCGTCGGCCGTGCCCCGGTACCAGTTCAGATCCAGCCGCGTCGGGAACCCCTGGACGGTCCCCCTGTCCACCACCGCATACTGCCAGAATTCCCAGCCGGCCACGTCGGGCGCCGTCACCCCGTATTGCGCCAGCCACAACGAGCGATCTTCCAGCCACCCGGCCACGTTCAGCGACCAGTAGAACGTCAGGTTGGTGTACACCCCCGTCCGCCTGCCCGTGTTCCGGTCCGCTGCGTCCAAAAAACTCCGGACTTTTTCCTCAGTCGTCCCGCCGACCTCGACGTCGGCGAAATAGGGCAGCTCGAACCGTCGCCCCCCCAGCGCCTGGGCAAAGAACGCCGCCTGGCCGTCCAGGTCCGGCAGGAGAAAATGGTAGCCGCCCCTCAGCAGGCCGATCGACCCCGCGCCCCGGTAGTGGCTGTCCAGCGCCCGGTCCACCTCCAGCCCGTCATAGTCCGGCCACTTGTCAGCGCCCGACACCCGCAAAATACAGAACGAGAACCCCTCCCGCCGGACCAGGTCCCAATTCACGGCCGTCTGGTACTTGCTGGCGTCGAATCCCCGCGCCCTGCCGACCGAAACCGGCGGCGCCGTCTCGATCCGGTCGTGGATCATCCGGGCCAGAGGCAGGTCCACGACGTACAGCTCCCAGGGATTCCCCGGCGCGGCCGTGAACGGCGTCGCAGCCACGATATAGTGATCCTTCATCAGCTCCTGGTCGTACCAGGTCAGTTGCTCGAAATACCGCCGCCGCGCCTCCTCGACATTGACCTGGTCGTCGGCAGTAGCCATCCACCCGCCCGGCTCCTTGCTGACCAGCAGCCGGTCGATGCCGCACTCGTTGATCAGCGTGCGCGGCATCCGCACCCCCGCCTCGGCCAGCCAGCGAGCGACCTTGCGGTAGCGCAGGCACCACCAACCCTCGCTCGGCCGGTCGGCGTCCATATTGGAATCCATGCACGGCCAGCCGTACTCGTGCAGGCCCAGCATGTCCTCGTCGCCCATGGCCCGGACAATGTCGGCGAATTGCCGCCAGGCCCCTTCGGGCGGCTGCCCGACCGAAAAGTTGCCCCACACGACCCGCCAGCCGGCGCCGTGGGCCAGATCGGAAGAGCGTCGTGTAGGGAAAGAGTGTAGGATAGGGTG
>CAZNQW010000134.1:0-10404 GCA_964575225.1 uncultured Anaerolineaceae bacterium
CAAAGCTGATCCTTGCCGGAAAGTTGGCTTTGATCAGCCCGGTAACCACATCGACGCTGGGGCGCTGGGTGGCAATGACCAGGTGGATGCCGGTGGCGCGGGCCATCTGGGCAATGCGGCAGATGGCGCGCTCTACCTCGTCGGGCGCGACCATCATCAGATCGGCCAACTCGTCGATCACCACGACCACATAGGGCAACGCCTTTTCTCCCTTGGCCACCAGCATCTGGTTGTAGGCCTCGACATTGCGGGCGCGGGCCTGGTTAAAGGCTTTGTAGCGGGTGTCCATCTCGCGCGTGGCCCAGTTCAATACCCCCACCACCCGCTCCAGCTCGATGACGACCGGGGCCCGCAGGTGAGGAATCCCGTTAAAGGTCGTCAGCTCTACCATTTTGGGGTCGATCATGATGAACTGCACCTCGTCGGGCGTTTTGGAGCAGAGCAAAGAGGCGATGATCGAGTTGATGCACACGCTCTTGCCCGAGCCGGTGGCGCCGGCGATCAGCAGGTGGGGCATCGCCGTCAGGTCGGTAGCCAGGGGGTTTCCAGCCACGTCTTGGCCCAGGGCGATGGGCAACGGCCCTTTGATCGAGCGAAACGACTCGCTTTCCAGGACGGTCCGCAGGGCGACGACGGCAATTTCCGAATTGGGCACTTCGATGCCGACGATGGAGCGTCCCGGCACCGGCGCCTCAATGCGGATGGGCGACGCAGCCAGGGCCAGGGCCAGGTCATTGGCCAAATTCGAGATCTTGCTGACCTTGATCTTGGCCCGCTTGGTGCGGCCGTTGGACTCGCGCCGCTCGATATAGCCCGGCTCTACCCCAAATTGGGTGACGCTGGGCCCTTGATTGACCTCGATCACTTTGGCCGGAACGCCAAAGCTGGAAAGAGTGTCCTCGATGATGCGGACCCGCTCGCGGATCTCGCTCTGGCTCAACTCCTGCTCTGAGGATACCGCCAAGATCTCGGCGATGGGTGGCAGGTGCCAGGTCTGCTCTCCGCCAATGATCCGGGGGAACACACTGCCCCGAGGGCGAGGGGCCGCGACTGCTTGTGGGTGGGCCGCCTGAGCCTGGGATTCCGGTGCAGCAGCGGTTTCCTGACCGGCAGAGGGCCGCAGGGGTGCAGGGGCCGCCGTGGGCATATGGACGTTGATCTTGGGCAGGCGATCGCGGCGAAAGAGGCGGCGGCCAAGATCGGCCAGGGCCGAGGCCATCTCGCCCAGCGACATTCCCAGCACCATCATCAGGCTGATGATGGACAGCGCGACCAACACCAAAATCGTGGCGGGTGTTCCCAGCGCCGACACAAGTAGGTTGCTGATCGCATAGCCCAAATACCCGCCGCCGTCCCCTTCGATCGCCAGGGTGCGCAGGTCTTCGCCGGCGGCAATGAGGTGCAGCAGGGTCAACCCAAAGAGAAATAACAGCAGCGCGCCCCAGGGCTTTTCCGGCTCGATTTCCAGTTCGCGCCCCAGGCCGACAAAGATCAGCCACAGACCCACGGCGGCAAAGCCAATGGGCAGCAGCCAGACACCCCAACCCACGCTCAGCTCCAGCAGGCCAATCCAGCCTTCCATCAGCGCGCCCCGCTCGACGGGCACCAGGCTGAGGATGGTCAATAAAGCGAGCAACAGAAGCAGAATGCCCAGGTACTCGGGACGAAGGGACTCGCCCAAGTCTTTGCGGCTGCTCTTTTTTCTGCTCGTTCTCTTTTTCGTCATCGGTTCCTACTGCTCAACTACCCCATCCGCAGAATCATGAGTGAATGTGCCATGAACGGTGGGGAGCCACCACGATCCTGGCGAGTTCTGCGGAAAGCCCTCGCCCAACGGAACACCTGAATCAATTATACCGCGATTGAGCCCCTAATGCAAATGTGTAAAACTTCCGATTTCTTTGCAAAAACGCCGATTCACTACTTGTGTTTGGGCCTCACAGCACAACCTGGTCGGCAATGGTAAATTCCTTCAGAATGCAACCCCGGACAGACATCCGTATTCTGTCTGAGGAACTTGGCTTTAGTGTTTAAAGCTCCTTTGCCCGGTAAAGACCATCGTGGCCCCAAACTCGTTACACGCCTCGATGGCCTGGTAATCGTTCAGCGAGCCCCCCGGCTGCACCACGGCGGTCACGCCTTCGCGCAGGCCCACATCGACCCCATCGCGGAAGGGGAAAAAGGCATCGGAAACCATCGCCGCACCGATCAATCCGCCTCGCCGCTCGGTCACCTCTGCGGCGATCTCTTGCCGCCGCTCCTCGTCGGTCAGATCGGCATAGTTGAGCCCATAACGCTCAAAGGCCAGGCGATCCGACAGCTTGCGATAGGCCTTGTCTCGGGCGATTTCGGCCACGCCGACCCGGTCCTGCTCGCCGGTGCCAATGCCCACCGTCACCAAGTCCTTGACATACAGGACCGAGTTGGAGGTAACGCCGGCCTCTACCAGCCAACCGAACAGCAGGTCTTCGGCTTCTTGGGGCGTTGGCTGCCGGTGGCAGCGATAGATCTGGCCCTGGTATTCGCACTCGGCCGGCTTCAGAGCGGCCACAGTCCGAACCTCGGGCACGAACGAGAGCTGGGCGATGATCGAGCCATCGATCAGGCTCTTGAAATCGACAAACCGCTCGGCCGAATAGGTCGCCAGGCGGGCCATGTTGCCGATGCGCAAGATGCGCAGGTTCTTGCGCCGGGCCAGGATGTCGACCGCGCCCTCTTCGTACTCGGGCGCCACGACGACCTCGGCATAGCGCTCGGAGATGGCCTCGGCTGTGGCGCGATCCACCGCCCGGTTGAGGGCGATGCAGCCGCCAAAAGCCGCCACGTGATCGGCCAGGTCGGCTTTGAGGTAGGCATCGAGCAGACTATCGGCCAGGGCCACCCCCGAGGGGTTGTTGTGTTTCATGATCGCCACCGCCGGCCAGTCGGTGAGATAGCGCAGGATGTTCAAGGCGTTGTCGGCGTCGGTCAGGTTGGTCTTGCCCGGGTGCTTGCCCGATTGCAGCAGTTCCATGTCGGCGACCAAGTAGCGCCCTGGCGCGATGGTCTCTACCTCGCCCAGGACGAGGTTGCCGTTCACAAGCTTGAACAACGCAGCTTCTTGACCGGGATTCTCGCCGTAGCGCAGCCCCTTGCGCACTCCTTCGATCACCCAGGAGACCTTTTCATAGACCAGAACGGTCCGCTCCCCTTCCGACACAAGGGCGATCTCCATGCGCTCCGGAAAATGGTCGTCCATCACCGTGTGATAGGCCTGCTTGAGATCTGTGGTCATCCGCTCCTCCTGTTGAGCAAGGTTAATGGGTCGTCCCCAGGCTATCCGGCAAGGGTGTATGTCTCGGGGACTTGGGCCGGATCTTGGGCCGCCAGGTAGGCGGCGATGGCCGCGTCGTAGCGGGCGGTATGGGCAAAGGCCTTGCGCGCCAGCTCGAACCGCTGGGTCAGATTCAGCCGTCCGCCGTTTGCTTTGAGCGACTCGGCCAACTCCGTATAGTCCGCCGGATCGACCACCGAGGCCACCCGCAGGTAATTCTTGGCCGCGGCGCGGAGCATGCACGGCCCGCCGATGTCGATGTTGGCCCGGGCCTCTTCTGCGGTCACGCCGGCGCGGGCCACCGTCGCCTCAAAGGGGTAGAGATTGACCACGACCATGTCCAGGGGCGCCGCGCCGGAGCGGGCCAAATCGGCCTGGTGGGCCTCGTTGTAAGTCTCGGTCAGCAGGCCAAGATAGATCTTGAAATCCAACGTCTTGACCAATCCGCCCTGGGTCTCGGGTTGGCCGGTATAGTCGGACACCTGGGTCAAATGGGAGGTCGCTTGCCCTCCCAGAATCTCGGCCAATGCCCGATAGGTCCCGCCCGTGGAGTAGAAATGCACCCCCGGATTGCTCTCCAACAGGGCCGGGATCAAGCGTTCCAGCCCCGACTTTTCCGAGACGCTGACCAGCACCCGATCGATGCGGACCCAATCGTCGATGGTTTCTACGATGTTACCTGCCATGTGCTCTTTCTCCTTGCGTGTAGGATTCGTGCCCACCAGAGCCGGGGTAGTTGTCCCGGCCGATCCGGCTAGCTGATGCGAACCTGCGAGCCCTGGTCGGTCTTGGTCACCTCGATGCGAACGGGAAAAGCGTCCTTGAGTTCCTCGATGTGGGTGATGACCAAGATGCGCTCAAAATCGTCCTGGATGGAGTTGATGGCCTCCACCAGCCGGTCCCTGCCCTCGATATCCTGGGTGCCAAAGCCCTCGTCGATGACCAGCATCTGAAGCTGAGCGCCGGCGCGATGGGCCAGCAGCTTGCTGAGGGCAATGCGAATAGCGAAATTCACGCGAAACGCCTCGCCTCCCGAAAACAGCTCATAGGCCCGCGTGCCCAGTTCATCGGCGATGTTGATATCCAACGTCTCGATCAAATCCCCTTTGAGCGTCTCTCGCTGGGTCTCAAAGCGGACGTTCATCCGGCCATCGGTCATCCGGGCCAGCAGCCGGTTGGCCTCGTACTCGATCTCGGGGATCGCCGCCTCGATGATCATGGCTTGCAGCCCTTTTTTCCCAAAGGCCCGCTGCAATTCCTCAAAGATGGCCTTTTCTTCGCTGCGCTCCTGGCGGCTTTTTTCGCGGTGCACTCGTTCCTCGGCCAGACGGTGGCAGTGATCCAGCCGCTGCTGCGCCCCGCCCAGCACCTGCCGGGCTCGCGCCGACTCGGACTGGAGGCGCTCCACCTCCCGCACCTGGGTGTGGACCTGAGCCTTGACCTCGTCGAGCCGTGCGACCTCGGCAGCCAGGGTTTGGCGCAGACTGCGGTCGTCGGCCAGGGTCTCCTGCCAGCGGATCTGGCGGGCCTGAAGTTCTTGCAGGGCGGCGCGCTCCTCGTCCGTCCGCTCCAGGGCCGTCTGCAACTGCCGATAGGCCTCGTCGAATTCGGCCAGGGAAAGAACGAGGTCCCGCGTTTGCTCGTGCTGTCCCGAATCGTAGCCCAGCGATTCCAATTCGGCCATCCTCTGCGCCAGGGCTGCTTGCTCGTCCGGCGCATAGTCATGGGCCGCAAGCCGTTCCTGCAACGCCGCCCATTCAGAGCGCACCGAGGCGAGTTCCTCGGCTGCCTTGTGCGCCTCTTCCAGGGCTTGCTCCAACTGGGCTTCGCGGCGCTGCTGGGCAGGCAGCGCCAGCAGCTCCCGATCCAGGGCCTGGATCGTCTGCTCCAGCCGCCCCCGCTCGTCGGCCAGCTCGCGCTGTCGGGCAGTGTTGGCCCGATGGGCATCGCCCAGCTCGCGGCCTTCCTCCTCGATCTCGGCGACCAGGCGCCTGCGGTGCTCGTCGGTCAGGGCCTGGCCACACACGGGGCACTCGGCTCCCGATTCCCGTTGGAGCAATTCGATCCGCTCCCGCATCGCCTTCATGTCGGCCAGCATCTGCTCGTTGCGCACCCGGAGGGCGGCCCCCTCCTCAGCCAGCCGCTGCACCTGGGCTTGGGCCGACTCGCGCTCCTGCCGGCGCGCGTCCAGTGCCTGGAGGGTGCTGCGCACCTGGCTCAATTGGCTTTCGTGCTGCGAAAGCTGGCTCGCCCGGCGTTCCAGGGCGCCGATCCGCTCTTCCAGGCGGCCCAGCGCCAGTTCAAGGTCGCGGCGCGCCGCCGTCACGGTTCGTTCCAGGTCACGCATCTGCTCCTGGATCTGCGCCGCCTGCGCCAGGCGCTGGTTCCACCCAGCCTCCTGCTCGCGGGCTTGAATCAGGGCGGCATAGCCCTCTTCCAACTCTTGCCGCCGGGCCAGGGTCGCCTCGTAGAGCGCCAGCCGCCGCTGCCGCTCGGCGCTCTGGGCCTCGAGTTCGGCCAGGTCCCGCTCCGACTGGGCCATACGGCGCTCCAGGTCGCGCAAGCGCGCCTGCTGATTTTCCAGGCCCTGCTGCTCCTGGCGCAGGGCCCGTAGAGAAGCATCGGCCTCTTTGAACGCATGGCTCAGTTCCGCCACCTGGACCTCGGCATCGGCCAGCTCGGTCTCATATCGGGGCTGATTGGCCAATTCCCGGTCGATATCTCGCAGCAGGGCCTCAAGCTCGGCCACCTCGCGGTCCTTTTCCTTGGCCCTTTCCTTGGCCGTCTGCTCGTATTCATCCCACAGACTCAGCCCCAGGATGTCGCCCAACACCTGCTTGCGCTCGGCGGGCGTCCGCGTGGTAAAGGCATCGGCCTTGCCCTGCACCAAAAAGGCCGAGTTGGTAAAGGTCTCATAGTCCATCCGCAGCAGCCGGATGATCGCCGCCTGGGTGGCGCGGATCGTCGGTTCGGCAATGCTGCGGAAAACCCCCTCGTGCCCCACCTGCACGTCCAACAGGGTCTGGCCCCGCTTGCTGCTATCCCGCTTGCGCACCACGCGATAGACGGCGCCTCCCAGAGCAAAGGTAAACTCGACCTCCATCTCCGATTGCCCCAGGTGGATCAGTTCGTCGTCGCGCTTGGCGCGGGCCTTGCCCCACAGAACCCAGGTCATGGCGTCGAGCAATGCCGATTTGCCGTGGCCATTGGCGCCGGTCAGGCAGGCCAGATGAATGCCCTCCAGGTTGAGGGGGGGGACATCCTCGCGATAGCACATGAAATTGCGAACCTTAAGTTGGAGCGGGATCACGAGTTTGGCGCTCCTTTCCTCCTGCGCGGATCGCCCTCAGGCCAGGTCAGGGCAAAAGGCCGGTCCACCTGCCGGTCAAACACAAGGCGGCCCCAACCCACACCTGGGGCCAGGGCCGCCGTTCCGCAGAGCGGGAGACGGGATTCGAACCCGCGACAGTCTGCTTGGAAGGCAGATGCGCTACCACTGCGCTACTCCCGCACAGTCGGGGCGGTCGGACTTGAACCGACGGCCTCTTGGTCCCAAAGAAAGCCGTAGATTTCCCAACCGCCGATCGCATGGTAAGGCCGTTTTCCCGTACCAAGCACACTACGGGAAGAGCGTACCATGACCGTTGCGCTTTACATCATTCACCCCTTAACGTACAAGACCGTCCGCCTTTGAATCTTGCGCGAACGGCCCGGCTGTGGTATGATCCTCGTACCAGGCCGTTCGCTCGGTTCTGGTCACCGCCCTGGACGTTCCAAGCGTCGCAGGGCGAACCTATTCTACCCCGGATTCCCAGAAAAGGCAAATCGGGGCGTTGGCTGGTCAGTACCTAACCCCCGTTTGGATTTCCGGAGTTGGGATCTCCAAAATCCCAATCGGGCAAGGCCTGGGCCAGCAATCGCCGGGCCTGCCAGTCCTGGATCACGTCGCGGCATTCCTCCGCGCGCCGTTCCTTTGTCAGCTCGGTCACTCGGTCAAATGTCGCCTCGGCGTTCCGGTCGCCCTTGACGGCCAGAAGAGTCATTTCGACCGCCGTTTCGATGGTCCGCAACACCTGTTTTGCCCTGGGGTCCCCGGTGTTCAATGCCCTGGCCAGGGTGTCAATAGCTACCAAAAAATCGCGCTTCTTACTCATGGGTCACCCCCTCGTTTGCCGCCGCGTCCAGGTGTCCATAGCCGCCCATAGCCTCGTAGGCAAGAAACAGCTCGAGCCGCGCATCTTTGGCAAAGTCCCGGCCCGATTCCAATCTTCCACAGTCCAGAAAGTCACAGGCGATCCGTAGCCGCTGCAGGGCCGCCGATGCGTGGCGTTTGGCCTGGACCATCGTTTCAATCGCGTCTTCGTTCGTTCCCATCGGGTTACCTCCAATCCCTTTTGTGTTCCACCGTCGCGCTCACGTTTTACCCCTCCCCTCCCCTTCTCTCTTGTGTGGGCGGGTGTGTTTTGCACCCCGTTCCACACACACACTCTCACACACACTGTGTTGCAGAGCGTTGCATCCCCTACCATTCCCCCTACCATTCACGGGGCTTGCCGTTGGAAGCCGCCGGAAGAGGACAAGCGGGCCTGAAACACAAACGCGGGCATGGGGCATCGTCGGGCCAATCGCCGCCCACGGATTGCAAAAACCACCGCGCCTTGAAAGCTTCCAGGTCCTCAATCCTCACCGTCTGCCCGGCCCAAGGCGGTGGCGTTGGCTCGGTGTGCGTTGGCTCGGGGGGCCGCAAGACCGCCAGTAACCCCGCCTTGTGTCTACGGATCTCGGATCTGAGGGCCTGAGTCATGACCCCATGGGGCGCTCGTACCTGTAGGTCCCCACCGTTTGCCTCCAACGCGATCCCCGCCCGCGCCAAGTCTTTTAGTAGTGTGTCAACCGCTGTGCTCTGTGCGATCATGGCTTGCATCGGAAACATCCTTTTGCAACCGTTTCAGCGTTTGGAGGGCGCGCCGCCAATCCCCGCACACTGAATCCTCATCATCACGGGTCGCAGCATATGATCTCATTTCGAATTGTACAGCCATCAGGCCGATGGCTAGAGCCTGGTCCACAGGCAACAGGGCGTTTTTCCCCCGCTGCCTGTGGTACCAGTCGTCAAGGGCCTGGGCCAGCTCGGGCGTGGCTGCCTTGAGGCTCACCGCCGCGCCTGGCGCGCCCATCGTTCGGCCTCCGCTCGGGCTAGAAGGATGGCGCGGGCATCGGGAAAAGCGGCGTACTTCCGGCGCGCGATCTCCCTGGCCAGGGTGGATAGCTCCACCTCTACCATCGTTTCGAGCCAAGCAGGCGGGTGGTCCGGGCCATGTTCCGCCACAACCGCCGCCTTGAGCAAGTCCCTATTCGTGGGCAGCGCGCCGCGGGCGTCCACCCGGGTCTGGAGGTCGGCCATCTCCGCGTCGGTCAGCTCGGCGTCGATTTCGTCCAGGACGGTCCCCGGATCCACGAGCCGCCAGATCGCCGCCTTCGCCGTCTCGGGTGTCATGCCGATGGGCAGCTTGTCGCGGTGGCCGTGGTCTGCTTTTGGGGCGGCCTTTAAGTCGGTGGTCCTGGTGCCCACACCTGCCCCGCGGGTTACGGGCGATACCCCTATAGTGTCCAGGGCCTCGAGGAACCTCACCCGCTTGCCGCCAAAGTCGCCGTGGCTGGCTTTCGCGATTTTGAAAGTAAAAGACCATTCCTGGGTCGAGCCCAGCTCTTTGACGATCTGGTAGTGTTCCCGCCCAGTCTCGGTGGCCAGGAAAAACGAACCGTCAACAACTGCCTCGTTGCCCTGCTCGCGGATCGTCCCCTTGCCCACAGGTGGGCGTGATAGGTCGTGATTCCACCCCTCGACCAGAACTTTTTGACCGCTCCGAAACGCGCCTTTTCGGATCACGTCGCCGTCGTGGTCAATGGTCTCGAGGGTGCAAAAAACCGCGCTAAACGTGCCTTCGTCGCCGGCCTTGAACTCTAAAGCCGATTCGAACGTTTTCTGGTCCATGGTCCTACCCTCCCATCATCAGGGGTGATTTCTCGCCGGGCCTCGGGCTGTGATAGTCGGTCAACGGCTGCCCGTTTTCGTCCAGGGCGGTCGGTGGCAAGGGGTTGCCCGCCGCGTCTGTGAAGGACGCGCCCAGCTTCACCGGTGGCAACAGGGTGCCCACAAGTGACATTCGGCTTCGCCATTTGTCGGTCAGCGCCAACAAAGCAGGCATCACCCCGCGCCGGGCGTCGGCCTCAATGCGCCGGATCTCGTGCAAGTCGCCCTGCAGAGCCTGCCGTTCCAACTCGAGGGCCCGCTTGTGCTTGGCCATCTTGCGAATTGTGGCGTTCAGCTCGAGCGCGTCTTTGGTCACCCGGCCGCGCCCCCTGTCTTGCGCCGGGATCTCGGTCGTGGTGCCGTCCAGGTTGTTTTTCACCCGGCTAGGGGTTTCGATTGGCTCGATAGTCGCTCTCTGTTGCTCCCGCACCTTTGCCCGCATAAGGTCCAGGTTCGTCAAGCTCCCATCGATCACCGCCATACGAGCCAGGATCGCGCCCCGTTCCCGGCCGCACTCGGTCAGGATCTGCTCCGCCAGGTCAGCCGGTAAGAGCCGCCGGGCCAGATCGGCCCTTTCGGCCGCATCGGTCTGTTTCTTCAGTCGGTTGATCTGGTCCGTCACGAATGTTTTGATGCTAGGCATTTCTCATTTCCTTTCGTTTTTTGATTTACAGTCCCAACAGCTCGGCCCGTTCTTTCACGAGCAGATGCACCCGCGCCCCGATCTTGCCCAAGACCGTCTCGGGCACGTCAAGCGCCGGATAGTCGATAAACACCCCCCGGATGGTCTGAATCGGGTTCCCGAACTCCCGCGCCTTCACTCGCAGGGCCGCCACTTCCCGCGATAGATCGGCCTGGGCCACGAGCAAGCCGGCCAGCTCCTCGTTGATTTCGTCCAGCCGCGTTTGTGTGTCCACAGGTGGCGCGGGTGCGTCCCGCCGTTTGTTCCAAAAGTCCAATCTCATCCCGGATCACCCCCCTTCCTTAATTTGTGCCCTTAGTCCATTGGTCACAAGTTAAGCACCTGATGAATCTGTCAAGTTGAGCAGTTCCAGTG
>CAZNQW010000135.1:0-10370 GCA_964575225.1 uncultured Anaerolineaceae bacterium
CCATGCCCTATCGCAAAAAACTGATCGAAGTCGCCTTGCCCCTGGACGCCATCAACGCTGAATCCGAACGCGACAAGAAACTGTCGTCCGGACACCCAACAACACTGCACTACTGGTGGGCGCCCCGTCCTCTAGCAGCTTGCAGAGCGGTTGTGTTCGCTGCACTTGTAGACGATCCCTCTGCACATCCCCAAAGGTTTCCTGACGAGGAAGCTCAGGACGCAGAACGTGAACGCCTATTCCAATTCGTGACCGAGCTGATCAAGTGGGAAAATAGAAAGAATTCCCGCGTTCTCAATGAGGCACGCCGTGAGATAGCAGAGAGCACGGGCGGCAAACCGCCAAAGCTTTTCGACCCGTTTTGCGGGCGTGGATTGATTCCCCACGAAGGCCAACGGCTGGGGTTAAATGTTCTTGCAGCAGATCTCAACCCTGTGTCGGTCATAATTGCCAAGACGCTCATTGAGATAGTCCCTCAGTTTCTGCACCAGGCAGCTGTCAACCCAGAGTCACGACAACGGCAGAAACTACTTGCTCCGCAGAACGGCGAAGGCTTTATCGAAGACGTAGAGCACTATGCAAAACGCATCTTGGAGATTTCACGGACCAGCCTGGAACCCTTGTATCCCACTTATGAGATCACGTCGGATTTGGCTCGCGACCGCCCCGACCTCATAGGATTGGTGAACAAAAAGATGGTCTTGATGGGCTGGCTATGGGCTCGCACTGTACAGTGCTCAAACCCGGCGTGCCGATGCAAGATACCCATGGTCGGCTCATTTTGGCTATCTCAGAAACCCAAACGGCGATATTGGCTAGAGCCGGTAGTGGATCCGACCAGAAATCGGGTTGACTTTCAGATCCGACGTGGCATTGGAGCAGCTCCATCACCAACCAAACTACCTCGAACCGGTGGTAGTTTTAGATGCCCCATGTGCAGGGAGGACTCGGAGGAAGACTACGTTGAGCAAGAAGGAAAGGCGGGACGCATCGGTGCACAATTGATGGCCTGCATAGCCGATGGAGGTCGAACCTATGGACGTATCTACCTGCCAGCCACGGAAGAGCAGGAGCAAATTGCTCTCTCGGCCAAGCCCGACTGGCGGCCAGAAATGCCAATCCCCGATTACTCTCAGGCGATGCCCACGGCGAAACATGGGGTCACCGTCTGGGCGGATCTGTTCACTGACCGCCAGATTGTCATGCTGAATGCTCTGAGCGCTGCAATAAGCGGCATCCACCAGACAGTGCTCAAGGATGCCAAGTCTTCGGGCCTGACAGATGACGACAGGTCAATTGAGGCTGGTGGCCTAGGTGCACGGGCGTACGCCGACGGCATCGTCACCTTTCTGACATTAATACTTGGCAAGCAAGCCAATCGAAGCTGCGCTTTCAACTTCTGGGATAGCGGAAATGAGAAGATTCAGCATCCATTCGCACAGCAGGGCATCCAGAAAACCTGGGACTTCATCGAGTCTAATCCTTTCTGCCAGTCATCTGGAAGCTGGCTCAAAGCGGTGGAATACCCTGTCAAGGTTATCCAGGAACTCTACCCAGATATCAAGCCTGGTCAGGTAATACAGCAGCCGGCAGCAGAATCACGGCGACTGGGCGAGAAGATGATGGTGATCACCGACCCGCCCTATTACGACAATATGGGCTATGCCGATCTGTCGGACTTTTTCTACATATGGGAGCGGCGAGCACTGCAAGCAATTTACCCAGCCATGTTCAACACTATCCTTACCCCCAAAGCCGAGGAATTGGCGGCCGTCCGCCACCATTTTGGGGGTGACAGAAGTGAGGCAGAAAAGTTCTTCGTAGCTGGCTTTGATGAAGCATTCCGCGAGCTTGCCGCAGTGCAATGCGAAGATTACCCGATGTGCGTCTTTTACGCATATAAACAACAGGAAAGTAAGGATGGCGATGTGGAAGTTTCGACGGGTTGGGAAACCATGCTTCGAGGTTTGTTTAATGCCGGGCTCACCATCACTGGCACATGGCCAATACTTTCCGAGTCCATAGACACCATAAAAAAAGGCAAGAGTTCGCTCTCGACCTCCATCGTCCTGGTCTGTCGCCCGCGCCCGGCCGATGCGCCCACCGCCACCCGCCGCGAGTTCCTGGCGGCGCTCAAGGCCGAGCTGCCCGTGGCCCTTGCCCACCTGCAACGGGGCAACATCGCCCCGGTCGACCTGGCCCAGGCGGCCATCGGCCCCGGCATGGCCGTCTACACCCGCTACGCCCGGGTGCTGGACGCCTCGGGAAAGGCGATGACCGTGCGCGAGGCGCTGGCCCTCATCAACCAGACGCTGGACGAGGTGTTGGCCGAACAGGAGGGCGATTTCGACGCCGACACCCGCTGGGCGCTGGCCTGGTTCGAGCACGCCGGCTTGAACGAGGGCGAGTTCGGCGTGGCCGAGACCCTGTCCAAGGCCAAGAACACCAGCGTCGAGGGCATGGTCGAAGCCGGCATCGTGGCCTCCCGCGGCGGCAAGGTGCGCCTGTTGAAACCGGAGGAGCTGGCCGAGGAGTGGGACCCCGACGCCGACAGGCGGCTGACGGTGTGGGAGATGGTCCACCAGCTCGTCCGCGCCATGGACCAGGGGGGCGAGCGCGCCGCCGCGGCCTTGGTCGCCGCCCTGGGCAGTCGCGCCGAGACGGCCCGCGAGCTGGCCTACCGGCTGTACACCGTCTGCGAGCGGAAAAAGCGGGCGCCGGAGGCCCTGGCCTACAACGCCCTGGTGCAGAGCTGGCCCGAGATCGTGCGGCTGGCTGGAGAGCAGCAGAGAGCAATCGTGGTGCAGGAGCGACTCATTTAGTTTGGAGGGAAAGATGATTACCCACTTGCGCATTCGAAACTTCAAATCGTGGCAGGATACTGGGGCAATGCGGTTAGCGCCGCTGACAGCTCTGTTTGGGACGAACAGCTCGGGCAAAACGGCGCTCTTACAACTACTGCTGATGCTAAAGCAGACTGTGGAATCCCCGGATCGTTCGCGTGTTCTGCATACCGGAGATGAGCGTACCTATGTAGACCTGGGTACTCTGTACGATGTGATCGGTAAGCATCAGTTACCCGGCGAACTCGCATTTGAGATAGAGTGGGCTGGGTCAAAGCCTTTGAGGATCCTCGATCCTGAAAAAGAACAAGACCAGACATTGTTCTCTGTCAAAGAATTGACCCTGGCTGTCAAGATTGCCGGGACCAATGAGGCGATCAATGTTGAGGAGTTTACCTACAGTTTCACTGCCGGCAGGATAGATTATAGATTTGGGATGCGCCGCAAGGAAAGCCCACCTGCCAGCAAGACCAAAGAATCTCCGTCTCCGGTCAAATCTTTGGAATACGAGCTGATTGCTGACAATTATGCCGTCAAACGCTACCAGGGACGGGCCTGGCCGTTGCCGACGCCGATCAAAACCTACGGTTTTCCAGATCAAGTGAAAGCCTATTACCAAAATGCTGGTTTTGTTTCCGAGTTTGTATTGGCGTTTGAGCAACTAATGCGGGGGGTATACTATTTGGGACCCTTGCGCGAATATCCACATCGCAGCTATCTATGGGCCGGCGAGCAGCCGCAAGATGTGGGGCGGCGCGGCGAATTGGCAGTCCCGGCTTTGCTCGCAACCCGCAACTGGGGCAAGATCATCAGCCCCGGAAAGAGAAGGCCCAAGCAAACCGTGGAGGAGCGGATTGCCTATTGGCTGCGGGAATTGGGGCTGATTCATTCTTTCTCGTTGCAACCGATCGCAGAAAACCGCAAGGATTACGAAGTACGCGTCCGGCGCACACCGGATGCTCCAGAGGTGTTGATCACCGATGTAGGGTTTGGGGTTTCCCAAATCCTGCCGGTGTTGGTGTTGTGTTACTATGCGCCGCCTGGTTCCACAATCATTCTGGAGCAACCGGAAATCCATTTGCACCCGTCCGTCCAGGCAGGTCTGGCCGACGTCTTCATTGACGCCATCACCAAGCGAGATGTTCAGATTATCTTGGAGAGTCACAGCGAATATTTGCTGCGACGATTGCAGCGGCGGATTGCTGAAGAAGCACTATCGTTTGACAAAGCCGCGCTGTACTTTACCAAGATTGAAGCCGGCGAGTCACATCTCGATACTCTGCAATTGGACTTATTCGGCAACATCACAAATTGGCCTACCGGCTTTTTCGGGGACGAGATGGAGGACTTGGTCGCCATGAGCGAGGCGGAAATGCGCCGCCGCCAGGCAGAAGGAGGTATGCAGCCCGAATGAAGGTCATCGTCGACACCAACGTTCCTGTCGTCGCCAACAAAGCCGCACCACAGGCATCGGAAACCTGCATCACCTTGTGCGCGCATCGTCTGCGGGACATTCAGAAAGAGGGCACCGTCGTTCTCGATGACGGGTGGCACATTCTACGCGAATACCAGGCAAATCTCCGTTCAATCGGTCAACCAGGTGTGGGGGATGCCTTCTTGAAATGGGTACTGATTAATCGTAGCAATCCCCATCGTTGTGAGCAAGTTCACATTACTCCCATGGATATAGTGCTGTACCCTGGCAGCTTTGTCGAGTTTCAAGTCACACCCGATCTGGCAGGCTTTGATCCCTCAGACTGCAAATTCGCCGCCGTGGCGGTGGCACACCACGAGCATCCGCCGATTTTGAACGCTACTGACAGCGACTGGTGGTATCATCGGGAAGCATTGGCTTGCCACAATATCCGGGTCGAGTGTATCTGCCCAGACGCACCATTTATGTAGGGAGGCAAACCATGGCGATCACCAATCACGAGCGCGTCGGCAAGGCGCTGGATCTGCTGAAAGAGGGGCTGTACCCCTTTGTCGAGCGAGAGCTGCAAGCCCAGTACGGCAAGTACTGGATCACCACCGTCACCGCCCACTGGTCCCACGACCTGGTGTGGCCCGAGGACGCCGATGCGCCCCACCTGGACATTGCCCTCATCCTCAGGGTCATGTGGGATCAGTGGAACGACGTCTTTCGCAAGACGCTGGGCCACGCCGAGCGCAGCCTGGTCAGCGAGCTACGCGAGGTGCGCAACCGCTGGGCCCACCAGGAGCCGTTCTCCACCGACGACACCTACCGCGCCCTCGATTCGTCGGGTCGACTTCTGGTGTCCATCGCTGCTCCCCAGGCCACCGAGCTGGACCGCATGAAGATGGAGCTGCTGCGCGTCCGCTTTGACGAGCAGGTGCGCAGCGAAAAGCGGCGCAGCGTGGGCACGGCCATCGAAAGCCAGGTCACCGGCGCCCTCAAGCCGTGGCGCGAGGTGGTCACCCCCCATCCCGACGTCGCCAGCGGCCGCTACCAGCAGGCCGAGTTCGCCGCCGACCTGTGGCAGGTGCACCTGGGCGAGGGCACCGACGAGTACAAGAACCCGGTCGAGTTTTTCCGGCGCACCTACCTCACCGACAGCCTGAGGCAATTGCTGGTGGGCGCGGTGCGGCGGCTCGCCGGTGACGGAGGCGATCCGGTCGTCCAGCTCCAGACCAACTTTGGCGGCGGCAAGACCCACTCGATGCTGGCTCTGTACCACCTCTTTTCGGGCGTCGCACCCAAAGAGCTGTTGGGCATCGACCAGGTCATGAAAGAAGCCGGCAAGACCAACGGGACGCCCGGGAGCGCCGGCATCCTCAACGGGACGCCTGAAAGCGCCGGCCTCCTCAACGGGACGCCCGGGAGCGCCGGCAAGACCAACGGGACGCCTGGGAGCGCCGGCAAGACCAACGGGACGCCCGGGAGCGACGGCAACACCAACGGGACGCCTGGGAGCGACGGCATCCTGCCGGCTGTCCGGCGGGTGGTCCTCGTCGGCAACCGTATCTCACCTGGCAACCCGGTGATCAAACCCGATGGCACGCTGGTCCGCACCCTGTGGGGCGAGATAGCCTGGCAGCTCGGCGGCCGGGAGGCCTTTGAGCGGGTGCGCGCCGACGACGAGCGGGCCACCAGTCCCGGCGACGCCCTGCGCGAGCTATTCAACGAGTATGGGCCGTGCCTGATCCTGATCGACGAGTGGGTGGCCTATGCCCGCCAGCTGCACGATACCGCCGACCTGCCGGCGGGCAGCTTTGAGACCCATTTTACCTTTGCCCAGGCCCTCACCGAGTCGGCCAAGCTGGCCCGGCAATGCCTGGTAGTCATCAGCCTGCCCGCATCGGACACGCCCGGCTCGCCCCACGTCCAGGCCAACGACGTGGAGGTGGGCGGCGAGCGCGGGCGGGCCGCCCTCGACCGGCTGCGCAACGCCGTCGGCCGCGTCGAGTCGTCGTGGCGGCCGGCCAGCGCCGAGGAAGGGTTCGAGATCGTGCGCCGGCGGCTGTTCGAGCCGCTCATCGACCCCGACCAGTACACCGCGCGCGACGTGGTGGCCCGCGCCTTCTACGACCTCTATCGCACCCAGGCGCAGGAATTCCCGCCCGAGTGCCGCCAGGCCGATTACGAAAAACGGCTCCAGGCCGCTTACCCGATCCATCCCGAGGTGTTCGACCGGCTCTACACCGACTGGTCGACGCTGCTCAAGTTCCAGCGGACGCGCGGCGTGCTGCGCCTGATGGCAGCCGTGATCCACAGCCTGTGGGCCAAAGGGGATCGCAACCCCCTCATCCTGCCCGCCAACCTACCCATCGACGACCCGCGGGTGCAGTTCGAGCTGACCCGCTACCTGTCGGACAACTGGGTGCCGGTCATCGAAAAAGACGTGGACGGCCCTAGCGCCCTGCCCCTGCGCCTCGATGGCGAAGTGCCCAATCTGGGCAAGTACCACGCCTGCCGCCGCGTGGCCCGCACCATCTATCTCGGCTCGGCGCCCACGGCTACGGCCGCCAATCGCGGCCTGGAAGATCGCCAGATCAAACTCGGCTGCGTCATGCCCGGCGAATCGCCGGCCGTCTTTGGCGACGCGCTGCGTCGGCTGACCGGCGCCGCCACCTATCTCTATCAAGACGCGGCGCGCTACTGGTACTCGACCCAGCCCACGGTGACCAAGATGGCCGAGGACCGCGCCGAGCAGCTCAAGCGCGCCCCGGATGCGGTCGCCGCCGAGATCGAGCGGCGCTTGCGCCAAGACCTGCGCCAGATGGGCGATTTCCGCCGCATCCACCCGTTGCCCCAATCGTCCGCCGACGTGCCCGACGATCTGGACGCCCGGCTGGTGGTGCTGGGCATCGATGCGCCCTACAGCAAAGAGCAGGACAGCCCGGCTGAGGCCGCGGCCAAGGCCCTCTATGAAATGCGGGGCCACGCGCCGCGCCTCTTTCGCAACACGCTGGTCTTTTTGGCCGTGGACAAGATGCGCCTTCAGGACCTGGACGAGGCGGCCCGCCGCTACCTGGCCTGGGAATCGATCCTGAAGGAAAGAGAGACCCTCGACCTATCGCTACACCAGATCAAACAGGCCGAAGCGCAACGGGACAGCGCCAACGACACCGTGGCGTCGCGCATCCCCGAAGCCTACCAATGGCTGCTGGTCCCGGGGCAATCCACGCCCCAGTCGGCGGTCGAATGGCAGGCGATCCGCCTCTCCGGACCCGATCCGCTGGCCGTGCGCGCCAGCAAAAAGCTGCGCAGCGATGAGCTGTTGGTGACGGCGCTGGCCGGGACACGGCTCCGCATGGACCTGGACCGGGTGCCGCTGTGGCGCGGCGATCACGTGGCCATCAAGCAGTTGGTCGAGGATTTCGGGCGCTATCTCTACCTGCCGCGGCTCAAGGATTCGGCGGTACTGCTGTCAGCCATCCGCGATGGACTGGGATTGCTCCTGTGGGCGCAGGACTCGTTCGCCTACGCCGACAGCCATGACCAAGCCGCCGGGCGGTACCTGGGGTTGCGCTGCGGCCAGCATGTGGACGTGAGCGTCGACAACCTGACCGGGCTGCTCGTGCGGCCCGGCGTCGCCCAGAAACAGAAGGCGGCCGAGACACCCCCTGCGGCCCCAGAGCCTCCCGGGAGCCCCACAGGGGTTCGCGGGCCGACGCCTCCGCCCGTCGGTGGGACGGCGCCCGGGGAGTTCGGAACGCCCGGCGCCGGTGTCGCTCCACCGGCCGTACCCCGCCGCTATCACGGCAGCGTCACCCTCGACCCGGCCCGGGTCGGTCGGGACGCGGGTAAGATCGCCGAAGAAGTCATCGCCCACCTGACCGGGCTGGTCGGCGCCCGGGTCACGGTAACGCTGGAGATCGAAGCCGAGGTGCCGGCCGGCGTGCCGGATCACGTGGTGCGCGTGGTCACCGAGAACAGCCGCACACTCAAGTTCGAGAGCCACGGCTTTGAGGCGGAGTGAGGGGCCGCTGCCCGGTGAATCGATAGTCGGTGCCCGTCCCGTTGGCAGCAGTTGGACCTGAGCCTGCGCTCCCTGGCAGTCTCCTGCTAGTTGCTGCGCTCCACCTAATCAGGCAGACGAGCAGTCGCAAGCGCGAGGGAGTCACCTGTTTCCCGGTCAGCAGAATCTGACAGCCATAAGGAGGGAGTGGCATGATGGACAAACGCTCAACACGTTCGATCAGACGCAACCCGGCCTCGGTCCTCATCTGGTTTCTGGTGTTCCTGGCAGCGAACCCTGTGTCGGGTCGAAATCTGGTACGCGCCGGCGAGGCGTCGCATGCGGTCGAAGTACAGGGCCCAGGCCTGGCTGCCTACCAGGTCAAAGACCTGCGAGCCTCGCCCGCCATGGAAGTTGATTCCTATCCCGATTCCTTTGCCACAATGGGGGACATCCTGTATTTCGTCGCCATGTCCCCGACGACGGGGCGGGAACTGTGGCGCAGCGACGGCACGCCTGATGGCTCCTACCTTGTAAGGGACATCTCCCCCGGCTCTGCCAGCAGCCAACCGGATCGACTGACAGCGATGGGCGATACCCTTTACTTCAGCGCCAACGATGGGGGCGCAGGCGAGGAGCTATGGAAGAGCGACGGGACCGAGGCGGGCACGGTGCTTGTCAAGGATGTCTGGCCTGGCTTTGAGAGCAGTTGGCCACGCGAGCTGACAGCCTTGAATGGGTTGCTGTTCTTCGCCGCAGACAACGGGAGCGATGGCGAGGAACTGTGGGTCAGCGACGGCACGCCGGCCGGGACGGCCCTGCTCGCCGATATCAATCCCGGAGGGAGTTCCTGGCCACGGCGGTTGGTGGCCATGGGTGACCGACTGTTCTTCACCGCAAACAACGGGAGCGATGGCGATGAACTGTGGGTGAGCGACGGCACGCCGGGCGGGACGGTCATGGTCGCCAACATCCACCCGTCCAATGGCTCCAGCCCGGGAGAGCTTGTGGTCATGGGCGACCGTCTGTTCTTCGCCGCAGACAACGGGAGCGATGGGGGAGAACTGTGGGCGAGCGACGGCACCTCGAGCGGGACGGTCATGGTTGCCGACATCAACCCCAGTGGCAGCTCCTGGCCGCAGGACTTGGTGGTCGCCGGCGACCGCTTGTACTTTGTCGCAAATACCGAGGAATTTGGAGAGGAGCTATGGCAGAGCGACGGCACACCAGGCGGGACGGTCCTGGTCGCCGACATCAATACCTCCGGCGGTGACTCCAGCAACCCGGAGGAGTTGACCGCCGTGGGAGACGTCCTGTTCTTCACAGCAGAAGACCAAGATTTGGACCGAGAGCTGTGGAAAAGCACCGGAGCCGGAGGCACTACCCAACAGGTGAAGGACATCAATCCCGGTTCGAGCTCCGGGCCCGAGGAGCTTGTGGCCATGGGCGGCAGGCTCTACTTCATCGCCGAAACTCCGGACGCAGGTTATGAGTTTTGGACCAGCGACGGAACAGCGGCAGGGACCTATATGGTCAAGGATATCCTTCCGGGCGATCTCGGTTCTGGAGCCTCGGGACTATTCGCGCACAACGACCGGCTCTATTTCGGGGCCGATGACTCTTTGCACGGGGCTGAGTTGTGGGCAAGCGACGGCTCAGAGCCAGGCACCTTCATGCTCAAGAACCTGGCCCTGCCGGCCTGGGGCTCAGATCCCGGTGAGATGGTCCCGTATGGCGGGCTGCTGATCTTTGCCGCGGACGACGGCCTGCATGGTAAGGAGTTATGGAGGAGCGACGGCACCCCCGAAGGCACGAGCCTGGTGCAGGACATTCTCACCGGTCCCGTGGGCTCCGTCCCTTGGGCACTCACAGTGAGCGGCGGCACACTCTACTTTCTGGCCGACGACGGACTGCACGGTGGGGAGTTGTGGAAAAGCGACGGCACGCCGGAGGGCACCGTCATGGTGCGAGACATTTTCGCCGGGTCCGACGGCTCGTTCGCTACGAACCTGACCGACGTGAACGGGACGCTCTTTTTCTCGGCCCGTGGCAGCCCTCTCACGGGCGGGGAATTGTGGAAGAGTCAGGGCACATACGAGTCCAC
>CAZNQW010000136.1:0-10365 GCA_964575225.1 uncultured Anaerolineaceae bacterium
ACCCCTGGCCTCTACAGTGCGATTGTAGCGCTCTCCCAGCTGAGCTACAGCCCCCTGAACCAATTCCGCGCGATAGTATAGCCGAGAATGGCCCGATTGTCAAGAAATCGACAGGCTACGGTCCCAGGGGGTCTTCCGCTCGCCGACCCCGTCCTCGGGGTGGAGCAAGGACGTCACTCCCGTGAAAACGGGGGTCCATGGGCCTGGGCGAGGCATTCCCACTCCGCTCGCCGAGTTCGTCCTCGGGGTCGGCATGCGTCGCCCCTACAACGCGCATCTGCGAAGGGGTTATCCCAATGCCTCGACCAAGCGGGGCAAAATCACGGTCACATCCTCGTGGATGACGACATCGGCCACAGCATCCAATTCCGTCGGTTGATAGTTGATAACAATGGCCCGGGCGCCATTGTGCACGGCTCGGAAGGGCAGGTCGGCCGCGGGTTGGACTTCGAGAGACGAGCCCGCAATCAGGATCAGGTCGCATTGTTGGATCTCGGCTGTGGCGGCATTGAACACCTGGCAGGGCAGTTGCTCGCCAAAGAGGATGACGTTGGGCTTGAGTACGCCGCCACAGGCGCAGTGGGGCACCTTGCCGGCGCCGATGGCCTCGATCATAACCTCGTCCACAGGCTCTTGCCGATAGCAACGGACACAGGTGGCTTCGCGCAGGTGGCCGTGCAGTTCCAGGACCCGACGCGATCCGGCTTTTTGGTGAAGATCGTCGATGTTTTGGGTGATCACGGCCTTTACATAGCCGGCCGCTTCCAGATCGGCCAGGGCAAAGTGGGCTGCATTGGGAGAAGCGTTCACCATGAGGGACACCAGCGGGCGGATCCAGTTGTAAAAGGTCTTGGGGTTCAGGCGAAAGGCCCAAACGGAGGCCACCAACATGGGGTTGGCCTGCTCCCACAGGCCCGAATCGGGACTGCGAAAGTCGGGGATGCCCGAAGCGGTGCTGTGGCCGGCTCCGGTAAAGGCCACCATGTGGCGTGACCGGCGGATCAACTCGGCGGCGCGCTGAATGTCGTTTTCCAAAGGCATGGCCCCTTCTTTCTAGAGCGATGGCCCGTGCGGTGGCGTGCCCGGCCCACCTGGTGACACTGCAATCTCGACCTTGGCGCCGCCAGCCAGGCGATGGGCCAGGCGCGTGGTCTCGGGCAAGCGGAACCGGCCTGTGCAGCGCAGTACAAGCTGGACGGCCGTTTCCAGGTCCACTCGATGACCGATAGATACGTAGACAGGCTTGACCCCGCGCCGGCTTTGCAGCACGGCGCCAATGATCTCGTCCTGGTCATAGAGGGGCACCCAATGGCCCACGGTGTCGTCCGGTTCGATGTGCTGGCCGATCAGCCGCGACTTGGCGCAGCCGATGCTGGGCTGGTCGAGAAGAACCCCCATGTGGGCTGCCAACCCCAGGCGGCGGGGGTGGGCCAACCCGTGACCGTCAAAGATCAAGAGATCGGGCCACACCTTGAGCTTTTCAAGGGCCGCCAGCACGCCGGGTCCCTCTCGGAAGGTGAGCAGGCCAGGTACGTAGGGAAAGGAGATGGGCAGTTCGGCTCGTGCAGAATCCACCGGCGTGTGCGTGGCAAGGTCGAGCACGACCACCGCGGCCCGAGCCACCCCCTGGCGATAACTCACATCCACGCCCGCCACGGTCTGCAATTCGGCCGGATCGAAGGTGGTCTGGGTGATTACCTGGGCCGCCAGCCTGACTTGCAGCGCCTTGGCGTCGCTCACAGCGAGATCCCACGGGTGCGCGATGGCCAGTTTCATGCATATGTCTCCCAGATGGCCCTACTCCCAATCTACTGTAACATAAATCAGCCACTTTGGCAAGCTTGACAGAGGGGGCCTTTTGGGGTAAGATGCAGCCGGTCAACCTGCAGAAGGAAGGGTCCTGGTGCGCGATTTCCTTACATACGGAGCCTATCGACTTCTGGGAGCCCTGACCGGCCCCTTGCCCCCATCGGTTGGGTATCCGCTCGCTCAAAGGGCCGGATTGCTGCTCTATCGAGCGTCCCCTGGCCTGCGGCAGATCCTCACCCACAATATGCGCCATGTGTTGGGACCCGAGGCCGATGAGGCCAGTGTCCAGGCTGTGGTGCGGGGGGTATGCCAGAACATTGCCAAGGGCCACTATGATCTCTTTCGGGTCAGCCGGCTGTCGGGGGAAGAGATCCTGCGGGTGACCGAGATCCAGGGGCGGGAGTACCTGGAAGCAGCGTCGGCGCGGAAAAAGGGTATCATTTTGGTCTCGGCCCACTTTGGCAACGTGGACCTTATGATGCAAGTGCCTGTGATCCTCGGCCTGTCGATCATGGGCCCGGCTCAGCACGTGCATCCCGAGCGGCTGTTTCGGTACACCCAGCGTTTGCGCCAATCTCACGGTGCGCGGCTGATCCCAGCCGACGGCGTGCTGCTGGAAATGTATCGAGCATTGCGCCGGAATGAGATTGTGGGCCTGCCCTGTGACCGGGGGATTGCCGACAACTCGCGGATGCTCGAGTTCTTTGGCAAGCCCGCCCTGCTCGCCGATGGGCCGGTCCGCCTGGCACTGCGCACGGGGGCGGCCATTGTGCCCGGATTCGCCTACCGGAACCCCGACAACACCTTTCTCGCGCGGATCGAGCCCGAGCTAGAGCTGGCGCGGACGGGTGATCTGGAAAGCGACGTGGCAGCGGGCATGTGTCAGATTATCGAGATTCTCGAGAGGGTCATCTCCCAGAACCCGGAACAGTGGCTGGTGGCCGTGCCCGTGTGGCCCATGGACCAGGTCGGGGCGTCCATCCCCCAAATTCCGGAGAGGACCCTTTGAGCCTAAAGGATACGAAACCATGTCGATCGTAGAAAAAAAGGCCCGCGAAGTCACCCGCCCCGCGCTCGAGGCGGTGGGTCGGTTTTTGGCTCGGTGGAACCTATCGCCCAACGCGATCACCTATCTGGGGTTGTTGTTGACGATTGGAGTGGCCGTCCTGGCGGCTTTGGGCCATATCCGGTGGGCGGGCCTGGCCTATGTGGTGGCGGCCCTGTGCGACGCCTTGGATGGGACCCTGGCCCGCGTGAGCGGCAAGGTCAGCCGCTTTGGCGCCTTTCTCGATTCGACCATCGACCGCTTTGAGGAGTCGATTGTCTTTCTGGGCCTAATCATCTACTATGCCCGCGTGGGCGGCGCCCTCGAGATCCCCCTGATCCTTGTGGTCACCGTCGCCTCGCTGATGGTCAGCTATACGCGCGCCCGCGCCGAAGCCGTGGGGGTGTCGTGCACGGTGGGCTTTATGGGGCGCCCGCCCCGGGTGGCCCTGATGATTGTGGCCATGATCCTGGATCAGGTCTTGATCGGGCTTCTGGTCCTGGCTGCGACGGCCCTGTTTACGAGCTTTCACCGCATGATTCACGTCTGGCAGATGACGGGCGGCGAAAGCGGCGGGTGGGGACCCGTCAAGGAGCCCTTTGTCTTGCCTATCCCTCAAGTCGCCCAAGAACCCGCCCAGGACCCCGAAACCCAAGACGAGTAGCGTCGCCTCCATACATTTGCATAGAGTAGATGCCCGCTTCCGCGGGCATGACGGAAAATCGCGGGTAGCCGCCCAAGGCCGTCACCCCCGCGCAAGTAGCCATGCCCTGTCGGGCACCACGGAGGACAAAAATGACTGTCGGCGCGAGCCCGTCGCGTCTAGAGGGTTCATTGCTCCGCGCCCCGTCCCCGGGGCGCGGAAAGGCCGCCCCCGAGGACGATGCCGTGCGGACACGGGGCGGCGAGCAAGCCCAACAGCCTTCGTCATGCCCGCGACAGCGGGCATCCATCCTTTGTCGCAAGGGTGTGGACCCCCGCTTGCGCGGGGGTGACGAGCTGGCGATTGGGCGGAGGTGAAGGCTTTCGCTTGCCTTACCCTGCCGACAAGGGTGAGGGCGCCTGCTTGCGCCCGCCCTCATGGTCATGCCAGCGAAAGTACCCATGCCCTGCCGGGCCCCTCGGAGGACGGAAATGACTGTCGGCGCGAGCCTGTCGCAGCCTAGAACGTTCATTTCCGAAGGAGGAGAATCCGCGACCGTCTATTCCAGGCGGAGGGCCACGCTGCGCAGGGCCACCGCCCCCATGATCGCGCTGAGGGCCACCAGCGAGAGGGCCTCCATCCGCAGCGCCGACAGCCCGGCGCCCTTGAGCATCACGCTGCGCACGATCACCAGGTAATGCTGCAGCGGCGCAAAGCGGGATACGGCCTGCAACAGCGCGGGCATATTGTCGACCGGCACCAAAAAGCCCGAAAAAGCGATCTCGACCAGAGCCAGAATAAAGACGAACAGGATGGCCTGTTGCTGGGTCCGCGCCAGCGAGGAAATGAACAACCCCCAGCCCACCACCGTGGCGATAAAGGGCGCCGTCAGCGCCGCCAGGAGCATCGGCGAGCCGTTCAGAGGCACGCCAAACAGAGCCACGCTGATGACCAACATCAGGCAAAAGTTCGCCCAGCCGATGACAAAAGCCGGAATGCCCTTACCCAGGATCAGTTCCAGGCGACTCAACGGCGTGACCATCAGTTGCTCGAGGGTGCCCAGCTCCCGCTCGCGGGCCAGGCCCAAAGCCGCCACAGCCAGGGTCACCTGATAGGTGATGAATCCCAGTTGGGCCGGGATCGAATAATCCTGGACGTTCAGCGTGGGATTGAACTGCACATTGGTGCGCAGGTCGACCCATTCGGGCACGACCCGGCCCCTCTCCCGCGCCGGCCCGGCCGAGAACTCGTCCACAATCCCCGAGGCGGCACTCATGGCAATTTGGGCCGCCACCGAGTGGGCGCCGTCGGCGATCAGTTGCAGCCCGGGGGCCGCATCGGGCCGCTGAAGCGCCCGGGCAAAGCCGGCTGGGATCACCACCCCCAGGCGGGCCCGACCCGCATCGAGCAACTGCTGCATCTCGTCGGGCGCCTCGACATGGAACCGCACCCACAGCTCCTCGCTATTGTCGAGGGCCGTGGTCAGTTGGCGGCTGGCCCGGCTATGGTCTTGATCCAAAAGGACCACCGGTTGTTCGTTGACGCCCTGTTCGATGGCCTGAGCCAGCAGGATCAGTTGCAGCGCCGGGGCCAGGATGAGGAACAGGGTCAGCATCCGGTCACGGCCGAACTGAATCAGTTCTTTGCGGATGAGATTGGCTATGCGGATTCCCATGTCGATCCAGGCCGGTCCTCAGGCGAGTTTCTTGCGAAAGAGCAAAAGCCCTAGCAGCAGCGATCCACAGCCCATGAACAGCAGAATCAGGGCCGGTCGTCCTAGCTGTTCCAGCCCCAACCCTTTGAGAAAGAGGGCGCGGTTGATTTCGACCAGGTGGGTGCTGGGCAGGGCATACGACGTAAGCATCGAACCCAACGATTGGGTGCTCACCGGGTTGATCAGTCCTGCCAGGAAAAAGCTGGGCACAATATAGATCAAGAGCACGATGAACATGGCCGTTTGCTGGCTCTTGACAAAGCTGGCGACGATGAGAATGGCACCCATGCAAGCCAGGAAATAGTCCGCCGTCAGGAGCAAATAGGCGCCCAGGCTGCCCCGAAACGGCACCCGGAACCAGAGCACCGCCACCAACAGGGCAAACACCGAGCTGACCAAGCCCATCATCAGGTAGGCCGCCAGCTTGCCCAGGAGGTATTCCAGCCCGCTGACGGGAGTGGCGATCAGGCCCTCCAGCGTGCCCGCTTCCTTTTCGCGGGTCAGGGCCAGGGCCAAGGCCAGGCTCGGCATTACCAGCACGACGGGAATCAGGCCGGGCACCATGCTCAGCAACGATTTGAGGCCGGGGTTGTACCAGGCCTGGCTGGAGACCTGGATCGGTGGCATGCCCCCAGAAACGCTCACGGCGGCGCCCGCCGCGCGGACGCTGGCCAAAAGGACGGCGGAACGGGTGCCCAGAATGCCCAAAGACTGGCTCGCCGAAAAGGGGTCCATGCCATCGACGATAACCTGGAGTTGCAGCGGCCGGGCGCTGTGGGCGCGCTGGCTGAAGTCGGGTGGGATGACCAGAGCCGCGTCGGCGGTACCCTCGACCAGCAGCGGCAGGATCTGATCAACCTGCGACACCGAGGCCACCAGGTTCAGGTCGGGGTCGCTTAGCAGGCGGGCAAGATAGGTGCGCGACGTGGCCGATTGGTCCATGTCCAGAACTGCCAGGTCGATGCGGCCCACGTCGAAGGAAAAGATGTAGGAGAGGAGGAACAGCAAAAAAGCCGGGGAGATGGTCACCAGGAACAGATTCCGCGAGTCGCGAACGATATGAACGAGTTCCTTGCGAAGGATGGTCGCGAACCGGTGGGCCGACATGACCGTGATATCCTGACGCTTGCTCAGCGGGCGGCTCCCATGACCCGCCCGGCGATGTGGGCCACCAGCCGCCGGGGACCCAACCGCACCAACCAGGTGACCAACTTGTTCAGGCCGCCGTGGACGAACACGCGGCGGCGCCGTTCAAAGGCGCGCAGTCCCTGGACGGCGACCGAATCGGCGGTGGGCAGGCGATTGATCCAGCTTGCCCCCATGCCGGCCACCTCCCAAAAGTCGGTGGCGGTCGCCCCCGGACAAAGGGCCATCACCCGCACCCCGTCGGACGCCACCTCCTCGGCGACGGCATCGGAAAAGGACAGGACAAAAGCCTTGGTGGCCCCATAGACGGCCAGGTGGGGCACGGGCTGAAAGGCCGCGTTGGAAGCGACGTTGATCACGCCCCCCCGCTTGCGCCGGCGCATGGCGGGGAGCACCAGGCGCGTCAGCTCGACCAGCGTGTTGACGTTGAGGCGCACCATGTCGGCTTGGATGTCAAAAGGGAGTTCGGCGAACAGGCCGTTCTTGCCAAACCCTGCATTGTTGACCAGCAGATCGACGGTCAGGCCCAATCGTTCCCATGCGGCGCACAGCGCGGCCGCGCTGCCCGGGCGCGCCAGATCGGCAGGAATCACGTGGACGGCGACGCCGTGCGCCTGGGCCAACTCCTCCGCCAGATGGTTAAGGGTTTCTTCCCGGCGCGCCGTCAGAATTAGGGTGCGGCATTGCGCCGCCAGGCGGCGGGCCAAGGCCTCGCCAATGCCGCTCGACGCCCCGGTCACCAGGACGGTATCGAACCTCTCAGGCATGGGCGCCGCCCGCTAAAAGCCTTCCAGGCGCGTCACGTCGACGATGCCCTTGCTCAGGTCCCAGAGGTCCTGCAACAGGCCCAATCGCCCCTCCCGCAACGCCGGATCCTCGTGCATCACCAGCACGTCTTCAAAGAAGCGATTGATAGCCGGGATCAGGGTGTGCAAGGCCGTCATCAGCCGGTCGATGTCGCTTGCCGGCGTAATCTGGGCCCGGATGGCCTGGTAGGCCTCCCCCAGGGCGACAGTGGCCGGTTCGGGGTCGGCGCCCGGCGCGTAGGAGAACCGCCGGGGCTGATCGCGGACGATGCGGATGCAGCGGCCATAGGCGTTCAACAGGTCCATCCAATCGTCGCGCTCCACCCAGGCGCCCAGTTGCGCAGCGGCGCGGTAGGCGCGATAGGGATCGTCGCCCCGTTCGGCCAGCACCGCGTCGATCACGTCGTAGCGCAAGCCCCGGTCGCGCAGCCAGCCCCGCAGCCGCTCGGTGATAAAGCTCGCCACCTGGTCCTGCACCGCCTCGTCCACCGACACCGGCATCCCCGCAGCCGACTGGGCCAACAGGGGTCGCAGCGGCAAGGCAACCTCAAAGGCGATCAGGTTCTGGACGATCCCCAACGCCGCGCGGCGCAGTTGATAGGGATCGGCCGAGCCGGTGGGGGCCAGCCCCACGGCGAAAAGGCCCATCAGGCTGTCGATCCGGTCGGCCAGCCCCAGGGCCAGGCCCGGCCTCGATTCGGGGGAGCCGTCGGACGCCGAACGGGGCAGATAGCTCTCCCAGATGGCGACGGCGACCGCCTCCGGCTCGCCCGACAGGCGGGCGTATTCGCGGCCCATCAGCCCCTGCAGGCTGGTCAGCTCGACCACGAGTTGGGTGGCCAGATCGGCCTTGGCCAGGTGGGCCGCCCGAGCCAGCAAGGCCTGCTCCTTTGGATTCAGGTCCAGCGCTTGGCCCACGATGGGCGCCAGCGCTTCCAGCCGCTTGCTCTTGTCCAACATCGAGCCCAGCTTTTCCTGGAAAGTCAGCGTGTCCAGTCGCGGCAAAAAGCTGTCCAAGGGCTTTCGGGTGTCGTTCTCGAAAAAGAACTTGGCGTCGGCAAAGCGGGCGCGGATCACGTCCTCATAGCCCTCGCGCACCGTATCCAGGTGCAGGTCATCGCCGTTGCGGACGGCCACAAAGTAGGGCATCAGCTTGCCGGCGGTGGCGTCGACCATCGGGAAATAGCGCTGGTGCTTTTTCATCACAGTGACAAGCACATCGGCGGGAAGGTCCAGGTATTCCGCTTCGAACTGGCCCAGGATGGCCGTCGGGCGTTCCACCAGGTTGGTGACTTCGGCCCACAGGCCGGGATCGTCGGGGATGCGCCCGCCCACCGAGGCCGCCAGGCCCTCGACCTGGGCGCGGATGTCCGTCTGTCTCTCGCGCCCATCGACCCGGATCTGGCGCTCGGCCATCGCCGGCAAATACTCGCCGGCCCGGGCCAGCTCGAATCGGGGCGAGCCCATGGGTCGCAGCCCGCGGGATTCCCGCCCGCTGGCCACACCCGCCACATCAAAGGGGATAACCTGCTCGCCCAGGAGGGCCACCAGCCAGCGCAGCGGCCGGGGGAAGGCGATGTTCGAATCGTTCCAGCGCATGGTCTTGGGAAAGCGCAAACCCAGGATCAATTTGGGCAATTCGGCCGCCAGCACGTTCAGGGCCGATTGGCCTGCTTCGGTCTTGGTGGCCACCACGTACGATTTGTCGCCCTCGTGCTGGACCCGCAACGCCTCGATGGGCACGCCCTGCTTGCGGGCAAACCCCTCTCCGGCCTTGGTCGGGTTGCCCTCGGCGTCGAAAGCCACTTTGGCCGGCGGCCCCTGCACCTCCAGGGTGCGGTCGGGCTGCCGATGGGCCAGGGCATGCACCAGCACCGCCTGCCGCCGGGGCGTGCCCACCACCTGGACCGACTCGTAGCCCAGGCGCGCCTCGTCCAGCATCTTGGGGACGGCCCCCTCCAGTTGCTCCAGGGCCTGGTTGAGGTCGTCGACCGGCAGCTCTTCGGTGCCGATTTCCAGCAAGAGGGTGCGGGGGCCTGGGAGCTCGGTCGCCGGGGCCGCAGGCCGCTCGGGGGTCGCTGCGGGCTGGGCAGCCGCGGGGTGCGCCTGCAAAAAGGGATAGCCCATCTCCTCGCGCTGGTCCACGTACAACCGCGCGATCTGGCGGCTCAGGTCTCGCATGCGGCCAAAAAAGGAGGCCCGCTCGGTGACGCCCACCGCGCCGCGGGCGTCCAGCACGTTAAAGGTGTGGGAACAGCGGAGCAGGTTGTCGTAGGCCGGGATCACCAACCCGCGGGCCATGCAAGCCCGGGCCTCGGCCTCGTAGATGCCGTACAGTTGGCTCAAGCGATCGACGTCGGCCAGTTCAAAGTTGTAGACGCAGTGCTCCACCTCGGCCCGGCGGTAGATGTCGCCGTAGGTGTGGGCGCCGTCCCAGTCAATGTCCCACACGGCCCGCTTCTTTTGCAAGTACATGACGATGCGTTCCAGGCCATAGGTCAATTCCACCGCCACCGGGTCCAGGTTCAGGCCGCCGGCCTGCTGAAAGTAGGTGTACTGGCTGATCTCCTGGCCGTCCAACCAGACCTCCCAGCCGAGCCCCCACGCGCCCAACGCCGGGCTCTCCCAGTTGTCTTCGACAAAGCGCACGTCGTGCTCGCGCATGTTGATGCCAATGGCCTCCAGGCTGCCCAGGTACAGCTCCTGGGGATTGCCCGGGTCGGGCTTGAGGATGACCTGATACTGGGTATGCATCTGCATGCGGTTGGGGTTTTCGGCATAGCGACCGTCGTCGGGCCGGTAGGAGGGCTCGGTGTAGGCCACGTTCCAGGGTTCGGGACCCAGGACGCGCAGCGTGGTCGCCGGGTTGGCCGTCCCGGCGCCCAGCTTTTCGCTGTAGGGCTGCCAGACCAGGCACCCATAGTCGGCCCAATACCGGTCGAGCCGCATGATGACTTCTTGGAAGGAAAATGGTTTGATCATGGTCTTCTCCGTATCACGTAATCCTCAATTGACTTGGTGGCTGCCAACGCGCCAGGTAGCGCAAGCTGCCGCCGTCATGCCCGCCTGCCTACGACGTCATGCCCGCGAAAGCGGGCATCCATTCTTTCCCTCTATTGAGTGCGGCCCCTCCCCCCGCAGGGGCCAACCCTCCGAGAGGCGTGCCTTTTTGCAGCGCACGGGGATCTGTGGGGGCCTACCG
>CAZNQW010000137.1:0-10341 GCA_964575225.1 uncultured Anaerolineaceae bacterium
GCCCTATTGTACACTATTTCGACGCCAATTTCCACCACTCACCGAACAATTACGCGTGACCTGCACCTTGACAGCCCGGTTCGATTCTGGTACAGTAGCGGTGTGCGATTTTATAAGAAAGGAACGCGCCTTGTCCATTAAGTTCGAATCATCGGGTCCAACACGAACAGACAGCCGGGGCATTACCCGCCGCGGGTTTCTTCGAGCCGGCTGCGCCCTCGTCGCCGGGGGAATGGCTGTAACGGCCGGCGGGGCGCTCTATTCCACCCAACTGGAGCCCTCCTGGATCGAGATCGCCGAGGTGGACGTACGCCTACCCGGTTTTCCGCCTGCCCTGGACTCGCTCACCATTGCCCAGCTCAGCGACCTTCACCTGGGCCCTCACATCAGCGCCCGAGACATCGCCCGGGTCGTCGAGAGGACCAATGCCCTGGGGCCGGATCTGATCGTCGTGACGGGCGACTATGTGTACGAGTCGGCGGCCTATAGCGTCCCGTGCGCTCAGGAGCTGGCCTCCCTCCGAGCCCCGTATGGGACCTTTGCCGTGCTCGGCAACCACGATATCTGGACCGACGTCGAGCAAGTGGCGGCCAACCTCTCTGCCGCGGGGATTAGCGTACTCCGAAATGAGGCGATCCCCCTGCCCATCCAGGGGGCAACCTTGTGGTTGGTAGGCGTCGAGGACACGGGCCTGTTGGCAGGCTCTTTTGGCGACTTTCGGGCCCTCTGGCAGCCGGCAGCCACTGCCTTGGCCCGGGTGTTAGAGACGATTCCGGCCAACGACGCCCGCATCCTACTGGTCCACAACCCCGATTTCACCGAGATGCTGCCCGAGGGCCGGGTCGACCTGGCGCTGTGCGGCCACACCCACGGCGGGCAGGTCCGGCTCCCTCTTTTGGGCGCCCCCATCGTGCCCTCCTGTTTTGGCCAAAAGTATGCCGGCGGGTTGGTGGCAGGACCACAGACGACCATTTATGTAAATCGGGGCATCGGCGTCATTGCCCCGCCGGTCCGCTTCAACTGCCGGCCCGAGATCACCCTCTTGCGCCTCAAGTCGGGCGAGCGCGCGTCAAACACTTGAGCCCCAACCGGTGCGGCTGGCCCTACGGAGAGCGACCGAGCCGCATCGTCTCCTGCGCAACCGGATTTCGACCGGGTAGCGCCCTTGATGCGGGGGGCTGGGGCCGTCAGGGCCCCGGCGCGGGGGTGTGGGGGGGGCGCGCGCCCTCCCACAAAGACACTACGCTGCAACGACGTACGCGACTCAAAGCCGTGGACCCTGCGGGCGAGGAATGGTCGTGCTAAACCCACAACATAAAAAACGCGGGGCCTCTCGACCCCGCTCCCAGAAAACGCCCCAAAAACCTCCCTACCCCATGATGGCCGTCACCAGCGCCAGCAGCACCCCTCCGGCCATCACACTGCCCAACTGTCCGGCTGTGTTGGCGCCCATGGCGTGCATCAGGATGAAATTCTCAAAATCCTCTTCCTGGGCAATCTGCGCCACCAACCGTCCGGCCATGGGAAAAGCGCTGATCCCGGCAGCGCCGATCAGCGGGTTGATCTTGCGCCCGCTCATCACCGACATCAGCTTGCCGAACAGCAACCCGGCTACCGTATCCAGCACAAAGGCCAACAGACCCAACACCATAATGCTGAGCGTCTCCCAATTGAGGAATGATGCCGCCGTCATGGTCGACCCTACCACCAGTCCCAGGAACAGGGTCGAGACGTTGATGATCTCATTCTCAGCCGCTTTGCGCAGGCGATCCACCACGCCGCTTTCGCGCAACAGGTTTCCGAGCATCAACATGCTGATCAGGGGCGTGGCGTCGGGCACCAACAGACCGGCCACCAGAGTGATCGCGATAGGAAAGATGATCAGTGCCCGCTTCGACACCGGCCGGGGCGCATACTCCATCCGGATGCGGCGCTCTTCCTTGGTTGTCATCAGCCTCATGATCGGCGGCTGGATGATCGGGATCAAGCTCATGTAGGAATAGGCTGCCACAGCGATCGGCGCCAAGATCTCCGGGGCCAGCTTGCTCGCCACAAAAATCGAGGTAGGCCCATCGATGGCGCCGATCACGCCGATAGACGCCGCCTGATTCAGAGGAAAGCCCAGCAGCGTGGCCAGGATCAGCGTCCCAAAGATGCCGAACTGGCCCGCAGCTCCCAAAAGCACCATCCTGGGCTGGGCCAACAACGGGCTAAAGTCGATCATGGCGCCCACGCCAACAAAGATCAATAGTGGGAACAACTCGGTGCTGATGCCTGCCTTGTACAGGACGGCAAACAGGCCCAACCCCTCCGTCATGCCCGTCATGGGGATATTGGCCACGATACAGCCAAACCCGATGGGCAGCAGCAGGACCGGTTCGTACTCCTTGATGATGGCCAGCGCCACCAGAACCGCCCCCACGGCGATCATTAGAGCGTTGCCCACCGTAAACTGGGATAGCCCCTTGACCAGCTCGGCCCAGATCAATGTAAAGTCCATGGCTCCCGTCTCCTCGCGAAATGTGGCGCCGTTGCGCCTGTACCCCGTGCCTAGTCCGTGTATTCGATCAACGCATCGTGGTGCTTGACGTGCTGGCCTGGCGACACCAGGATGCGCGCAATCTCGCCCGAGCGCGAGGCGCGAATGATGTTCTTCATCTTCATCGCTTCGACGACACATAGCTCCTGCCCTGCCCCAACGTGGTCGCCCGGCTGCACCGCCACCGAGTACACCACACCCGGGATGGGGGCATAGACCGTCTTTCTCAAGTCGGCCGGTTCGGCCCGGCCCATCGGATCGGTCCTGCGTGTGGGCCGCACCTCCGATTGAACACGAACCGCAGTTGCCGGAGCAGGCGTGGCTGTGGCTGCCGGGACCGCCGCGGGTAAGGCCTCACACTCCTGAGGCCAGACTTCATATCGCTCGCCCTCCACCACCGCGACAATGGGCCGCTCGCAGAGTTCGCCCACTTCCACTTCAAAGGTGCTGCCCTCAACCTTGACTACCACCTTCATTGGCCACCCTCCCGTCGTCCACTGAGCAAGCGAGCGCGCATCACTGCTTGCCAGGTATTTACCAGTACCGTAGGAGGCAAGGGGTACGCCTTGGGGGTTTCCTGGCTATTCATCGCCAGGGCCACCGACACAGCCGCAATCGCTGCCCTTTGCCTGAGGTCCCTTCCGTCCGCGGCATTTTCCTCGTCGACGATGACCGGCCCTTGCCTCGGAATCGCGACCCGCACCAGGCCCGACATAAACAACCAGAAAAGGACAATCACCCCGAAAACCAATCCCATGCCGATCAACGTAATCAGCAATGCAATGGTCAAATCATTCACTGGCATCCCATCCTTCTCGCTGCATGCTCGCCCAGCGCTGAGCCTACACCGGCATGTTCCCATGCTTGCGCGGCGGTCCCGAAGTCTGTTTGTCGCCCACGGCTGCCAAAGCCGCCACAATCTTGGGACGGGTTTCCCGCGGCTCGATGATGTCATCCACGTAGCCGTTGCTGGCGGCGTGGTATGGGCTGCCAAAGTTGGCCTTGTACTCCTCCACCAATCGCTTGCGCTCGACCTCGGGATCCTCGGCCGCCAGGATCTGCTTGCGATAGAGGATATTGACGGCGCCCTCGGCGCCCATCACCGCGATCTCGGCGCTGGGCCAGGCATAATTCACGTCGGTGCCCAGGTACTTGCTGCTCATCACCACATAGGCGCCACCGTAGGCTTTGCGCGTAATGACGCTGATCTTGGGCACCGTTGCCTCGGCATAAGCATACAACACCTTGGCCCCATGCCGGATAATGCCCCGGTGCTCCTGGTCGATACCGGGCAGAAACCCCGGCGAGTCGATAAAGGTCACCAGCGGCACGTTAAAGCAATCGCACATTCTCACAAAGCGCGAGATCTTGTCCGAAGCATCGAGGTCGATCACCCCGGCCATCACCGACGGTTCCTGGGCTACAATCCCCACGCTGTGCCCGCCAATGCGGCCCAGCCCGATAATGGCATTCTGCGCCCACAGCGGTTGCAGTTCCACAAACTCGCCGGCATCCACCACCCGCTCGATCACTTCATGCATCGAATAGGGAGCGCTGGGGTCCAGCGGCACAATCGAGTTGAGTTCGATGTCCATACGTGCTGGATCGTCCACCGGTGGTACGTAGGGCGGATTCTCTACATTGTTGGAAGGCAAGTACCCCAACGTCCGCCGACACAGGGCCAAAGCATCGTCCTCCGAGACCGCAGCCATGTGGGCCGTGCCACTGAGGGTCATGTGCGTGTGGGCGCCACCCAGGACCTCGGCGTCTACCTCTTCGCCCGTCACGGCCTTGATGACCGCTGGACCGGTGATGAACATATAGGACTGGTTCTCGACCATAATGATCAGGTCGGTGATGGCAGGTGAGTAGGCCGCCCCTCCGGCACATGGCCCGAGCATGACGCTGATTTGCGGGACCACGCCCGAATACTGGGCGTTGCGCAAAAAGATCTCGGCATATCCACCCAGAGCGCGAACGCCCTGCTGGATGCGCGCCCCACCCGAATCGATCAGCCCAATGATCGGATCGCCATTGCGCACCGCCAGATCCATCACCCGGCAGATCTTGCGGCTGTGCATCTCGCTCAACGTGCCGCCAAAGACGGTAAAGTCCTGAGCATACACGTACACGGTCCGCCCGCCGATCTGACCATAGCCCGTCACCACGCCTTCGCCCAGGTACTTTTCCTCGCTCGACTCCAGCTCGCCCCCTTGGCTGGTGATAAAGGGTTCCAGCTCCTGAAAGGTGCCTGGATCGAGCAATCGCTTTAGCCTCTCTCGGGCCGTCAGTTTGCCCTTGGCATGCTGTTGCTCAATCCGTTTCTCGCCGCCCCCCAACTGGGCCTGGCGACGCATTTCGCGAAGCTCAAGAACTCGTGGATCCTCTTGCGACATCACACCACCTTAGCTCCTTACTCTCCTTAGACCTGCTCCCAACTCACCTGGACAATGTCGTGAGTGTCTCGCGCAATGGCCAATTCCTCATCGGTGGGCACCACGAGCACCTTCACGCGAGAATCCAGCGCCGATGCTTCGACGATCTTTACGCCTGCGCGCCGGGCCTGCACGCCCTCAATGCCCAGGAACTCTAGGCCCTGGCACGACCAATCACAGATCTCGGAAAAGTTCTCGCCAATGCCCCCCGTAAAGACCACGCAATCCAGCCCACCCATCATGGCTGCATAAGCACCAATGGTCCGCTTCACCCTCTGGGTATAGTGCTTGAGCACAAGCACCGAGCGATCGTAATCACGGTCGGTCTCGCCGGCGTGTAGCGCATCCTCAAAAACCCGCATGTCGCTCGACATCTCGGACAGCCCCAACACCCCCGACTCTTTGTTCAGCAGGTGATTGATGCCGTCCAGATCCAGTCCCTCTTTTTCCATCAGGATCGGCACAATGGCCGGATCGAGGTCGCCGCAGCGGGTGCCCATGGCCAACCCCTCCAGCGGCGTGTAGCCCATGCTGGTAAACACCGAGCGACCCTCTTGCACCGCTGCGACGCTCGCGCCGTTGCCCAGGTGGCAGGTCACGATCTTGAGGCTTTCCAACGGCCGGCCCAAATAGGCCGCCGCCCGCTGGGCCACATACTTGTGCGAGGTACCATGAAAGCCATAGCGTCGGATGCCGTGGTCCCGATAGAACCGATAGGGGATGGCATATAAATAAGCCGCCGGCTCCATCGTCTGGTGAAAGGCCGTATCAAACACCCCCACCTGCGGGGTCTCAGGCAACAGGGCCTCCACCGCCTCGATGCCCTGGATGTTGGGTGGATTGTGCAAGGGTGCCAGGGGAATGTTCTCGCGCAGCGCGTCCAGGACCGCGCTATCGATCATCACCGATTGGGCAAACTTTTCCCCGCCGTGCACTACCCGGTGTCCCACAGCTTCCAGTTCCTGCACGGAGCCGAGCACCCCATCGTCCGGATCCACCAGGATGTCCACCACCATCTGGATGGCCTGCTCGTGGTTGGCGATGGATAAATCGGTGAGCACCTTTTTTTTCTCGCCACCAGACGGCCGATGGGTCAAGCTGGGACTGCCCAGGCCCACCTCTTCGACTACGCCGCTGGCCAGCACCGTTTCCACCTGATCATCCAGATCGTACAGCTTGTACTTGACCGAAGAACTTCCGCAATTCAACACCAGAATTTTCATTAACTGCTCGCCTCGTATCGGATTCCCGGCCTGGCGCCCGTGGCAGGCGCTGCAAACGCGCATTCGCCGTACAAAAAGTGACAGAGGAACGCCTTCCTTGCCCTGGCCGGCATCCCTCTGTCTTCGCACGGGCGCAGCAGACGCCATTGTCTCTTGCCCATGACCCGAAAGTCTGTAGCCGCGCTCCAGCGCAAAAGTCTAGCACACGCCCGCACGGCTGTCAAATTCCCTCTCCCATTTGGCAGCAATCCTCGATTTTGCGACGAGACAGCCTCGCTCGCCAGACCCAGACCGTCCCCGGATTTTGGTCGACGCATGCCCGTAGCCCCCACAGATGCGGAGCGCGGGAGTGATGATCATATTGCTTTGCAAAAAACACCCTGTCCCCTAGCTGGCACTGAGCCTGGCGATCCCACGATCCCAAAAGAGTACGCTGCGGACTTTGCTTCGCATAGCATATACTCAGTTTTGGAAAACTTGACTTCTTTTGCAGTTCTTTTTCGTAATGACTATGCGAAGGCACCGCCTACTTGCCCAACCTCAGTCGATCGTACACCGCCAGCGTCTGCTCCGCGGCCCGCTGCCACGAGAACCGACCCGCCTGCTCTCTTCCGGCTGCACCCAGGGCTTCGGCTCGGGTGGGCTGCGTCCAGAGGGCGGCTATCGCCTCGGCCATGGCCTCCTCATCGTAAGGGTCAAAGTAGAGGGCCGCATCCCCGCCCACCTCGGGCAGGCTGGAGCGATCCGAGCAAGCGACGGGCACGCCGCACGACATCGCCTCCAGCACCGGCAGGCCAAACCCCTCGTACACCGAAGGGACGACCGTCAAAGTCGCCGCTGAATACACCGCTGGTAGGTCCTCGGCAGCCACATAGCCGGGAAAGTGCGTATCGTGGCGTACCTCCAGCTCCTCCAGCCGCTGGAAAAAGCCTTCGTACAGCCATCCCTTGCCGCCCACCACCACCAGCGGAATTATGAGCCCCCGGTCGCGCAGCCGCTGCAAGGCCTCCACCAAACGGGTCAGGTTCTTCCGCGGTTCGATGGTACCCACGTGCAGGGCAAAGCGCTCGGGCAGCCCATACCGCTCTTGGGCTCGAGTCACAGCCTCAGGCGGCGCCGGGGCAAACTCGGGCGCTGCGGCCTCATAGATCACGTGCACCTTGGCCGGATCGAGCCCATACTGCTGTACAATATCCCGTTTGCTCGACTCGGACACGGTGACGATGGCATCCGCGCGGCGGCAATACAGGGGCATCGTCGCATTGAGGTACCAGTAATTCTGTCGCTTCTGGTGCTCGGGGAACAGCTTGAAGATCATGTCGTGGACGGTCAGCACCGTGGGCACATCGCCCAGATAAGGCAAAAGATGCTCGGTGGCGTGGAACAGCTCCGCGCCTGGCACCAACCGCGCAAAACTGACCCGCGCCAACTGGCCCAGCCACACGGCCATGCGCCACGGCTTATACCCGGCTCGGATGGTCCGCGCCGGAACCGCCTCCAAACCCGCCGGCGCCTGGCTACCGGCCACGCGATTGTAGAAAAGTGCCATGGCCCCGGGCCTTTGTTCGACCAGGGCTTGCGCCAGGCTCTGCGCATAGCGCCCTATGCCGGCTTTGGAATGCACAGCCGCCGACACGTCAATGTACATGGGCATAACCAGCCCTCCTCAGTCTCTTTTCGCCCATCCCCGCCCCAATTGACGCCCGACCCATCATGCGCCATACTCCATCGGCATTCGCGGACCGATCCCAAAATGGCAGGAGAGCCCGATCGTGAGCGACAGTCAAGACACAAACTCGGCAAACAGACCACCCACCGGCCCCCAGGTCGTAGGCCTGGGCTATTGCGCCTACGACATCCTCGCCATCACTACCGGTGCGCCCGAGTTCGATGCCCTCCACCAACCGCCCCACCTGACCAATCTGGTCATCGACGGAGGCGGCCAAGTGAGCACTGCCCTGTCCTGCCTGGCCCGGCTGGGCGCCACCACAGGCTACGTCGGCCTGCTGGGCGACGACACTGAAGGCCGCTGGTTGCGCGACGCATTTATTCAGGCGGGCGTGGATGTCACCTGTTTGCAGCTCAGCGCCGACGTGGGCACCAACATCTGCCTCCTCCTGGTGGAGGAACACACCGGACGACGGGCTATCCTGTGTCACCGCCGGGTCCGCCCTGAGGACCTGGTCCTCTCCCAGGCCGACCGCCCCTACATCCAGCAGGCGCGAGTGCTGCACCTGGATGACCAGTTCATGCCGGCGGCCCTCCAGGCCGCCCGTTGGACGAAGCAAGCTGGCGGCATCGTCTGCTTTGACGGCAATCACAACCGAGCCGGCCTCGACGAGCTTCTGCCCCTGGTCGACTGGCTGGTCGTGTCTGAAGGGTTTCCCGCCCTGGTCACCGGCTATCACGACCTGGATAAAGCCGCCCAGTCCCTCCTGGCTCTGGGACCGCGCCTCCTGGTCGTCACCCCGGCCCACCGCGGCTGCCGGGTTTGGACCCAGGCCGAACGGTTTTCCGACCCGGGCTTTTGCGTTCCGGTGGTCGATACCACCGGCGCGGGCGACGCATTTCACGGCGGCTGGATCTATGCCATGCTCCAGGGCTGGGATTTGGCCCAGGCTGCCGCCTTTGCCAATGCCGTCGCCGCCCTCAACTGCCAAACCTTAGGTGGGCAGCGCGGCTTACCCACACTGGCTCAGGTAAAAGCCCTACTCCGCACGCGTTAACGGCTCAAGCTCCACTCAGGAGTTCGTCCAACATAGCCTTGGCCTGGCTTGGGATCGGCAGCACCTCGGCCTCCTCCCGACCCACCCAACGCACCTCACTGACGTCGTCCCCTGCCTGGAGGCTCCCGCCGATGGGCCGGCCAAAGAAGTCCAAGATCACATAGTGGTACTGGATCGCGCCCTGGCCATCTCGATGCACCGAATCGATCACGGCCGCCACCTCGCCAATCTCGACCTCCAGCCCCGTCTCTTCGCGCACCTCCCGCCGCGCCGCCTGGCGCACCCCTTCGCCCAATTCGACCGCTCCGCCGGGAAAGGTCCACAAGCCCTTGGACGGCTCTTTGTTGCGCCGGATGAGGAGAATCTGGTCCCGATCCTGTACCACCACTCCCACTGCCAGGATGGGCGCGGCCGGGTATTCCCGTTGAACCCCGGCATTCCGCAAGACGGGGGAAGCACCCTCGGCCGCCATCACCCGACGTGCTCCTCAAGGACCGGGATCACGTCGCTCAATGCGCCTCGATAGGTGGGCTCGGGAATTGCAGCATCCAGTTCAACGCCCGGTTGCTCAATCCAGAACGTGACGCACCCCAGGTGGGCCGCGACCATGTCCATCTCCTCATCACCGATCATGAGGCTTTCCTCGGCAGCGCAGCCCAGCTCTGCCAGAATCTGTTGAAAGTAGAGCAGGTTGGGCTTGGCCGCCCGGCTGTTCTCATAGTGAGTCACCCGCTCAAAGGGCAGGTCGCCCACACCTGCCCATTCCAGCCGCTGCCGGATGGCCGCTTCGGGGAAAAGTGGGTTGGTGGCCACAGTCACCTGGTACCCCAGATCAAAGGCCCGTTGCACCACCCGCCGGGCCTCTGGCGCCGCTTCCGCGAACGGCTGCAGCTTGGGGAACTCGACCTCGTAAAAACGGTCGAACACGGCGGCCCACTCGGCATCCGACCGGCCGCCCGGCAAGGGGAAAAACGCCGCGTCAAATACCTCTTTGTTGGTGGCTCGACCGTCGTTGGCCACCATCGCCTGGGTCGCCTGCATTAACCGCGCCATGAACTCGTCTCGCGGCATCACACCGGCTGCCTGAGCCGAGAAAAGCTCAAAATAGCGGGGCAGAAAAACGCGCCGCATGTCGTTGATCAGCAAGGTCCCGTCCAGGTCAAAGAGGACGGCCTTCAGGTGTGCTTCCATGATACTCCCTCCAGATTTCACCAAACTAACCCGAGCAAGAATCAGCAGGATTCATTCCGGGGATTATACCACGCCGCCGCCAGATCGCAAACCTGGCATCCTGGGCCGAGGAACGAATTTTCCCGAATTTGGCGCAAGTACAGCGTGCCGTGCCCAAGCTCATGGGCCCCCGCTTCCGCGGGGGCGACGGTCGATGTGGGGTGCGGCACCAGTGCAGATCAACCCCC
>CAZNQW010000138.1:0-10261 GCA_964575225.1 uncultured Anaerolineaceae bacterium
CCCCCCCCCCCCCCCCCCCCCGCCGGGGGTGTGGGGGCTCGGCCGAGCCCCCACAATATCCCTCTGCGCTGTGGAACAGGGGTGGCGGCTCTTCTGGGGTGCACACCCACGATGCACCCCCGAGACGGGGGCGGTGAGCGTGGGTCGGCGAGACCGTCATGCCAAAAGGCCTCCGTGGGCCAGGGCAGCGATGGCCAGCAAGCTGACGGTTTCGGCCAGCTCGCAGAGGGCGCCATAGACATCGCCGGTCAGGCCGCCGATCCGTCCCCGCGCCCAATGGGCCGCCGCCAGAGCGACCAGTCCGGCCACCACGGGCAGGGCGGCCGCGGCCCAGCCCAAGCCCATCCAGCCGGCCAAGGCGACGGCCAGCACCAGGATCGTTGTAGCCGTCACGCCCTGTTTCCAGCCAGATCCGGTACGGACCTTTTTCCCGAGCCCTTCGCCCGCCCGGGCATAGGGGTACAGGAGCACAGCCAGGGTCATCACCCACCTGCCCAACACCGGCGCCACGATCAGGCCCGGCAGGCGCGCGGCAGCCGGGAGGGCCGCCAGCGCCGCGTATTTGACGAGCAACAACAGCACTGCGCCGGCGACGCCAAACGCCCCGGCATGAACGTCCCGCAGGATCTCTAACCGGCGCTCGGGGGACACGGGCGCCAGGAGACCGTCGCAGCAATCGATCCAGCCATCCAGGTGCAGGGCGCCGGTCAGCCCCACCCAGGCGGCCAACACCAGCGCCGAGGCCACGCCCGCGGGCCACAGGTGACCCAGCCCCCAATCCAGCGCCGCCAGCAGCCCGCCAAGGACCAAACCCGCGGCCGGATACCAGGCCGTCGCCCGGCCCCAGTCCTCATCCCGCAGCCGATGGGCGCCGGGCAGCGGCAGGGTCGTCAAAAAGTGGAGGGCGGCCAGAAATGCGCGCATCGAACGGGTCAGTCAGCGGGCCCCGAGACGCCCGCGTCGGCAAAGGTGGCCATCTCGGACAGAATCCGGCACGAGGCTTCGACCAGGTGCATGGCCAAAACGGCGCCGGTGCCCTCGCCCAGGCGCAGATCCAGGTCCAGAAGGGGCTCTTGGCCCAACGCCGTCCAAAGGGCCGCGTGCCCCCGCTCCACCGACAGGTGCGAGGCGATGAGATAGGGCTTGACGGCAGGGCAGAAGGCCGCGGCAATGAGGGCGCCCGCCGCGGAGATAAAGCCGTCGACGATGACCGGCACGCGACGGGCCGCCGCGCCCAGGCACACCCCGGCGATGGCGCCGATCTCCAGGCCGCCCACGGCCGCCAACACACCGATAGGGTCCCCGGGGTCGGGCCGATGCAGGGCCAGGGCCTGCTCGATGACGCTCACCTTGCGGCTCAGGCCCTCATCGTCGACGCCGGTGCCCCGCCCGGTCACGTCGGCGACCGGCAACTGGGTGTACACCGCGGCGATGGCGCTGGCCGGCGTGGTGTTGCCAATGCCCATCTCGCCGGTGGCCACCAGATCCAGCCCCTGGGCCACCTGCTCCTCGACGATCTCGATGCCCACTTCTATCGACCGGACCGCCTGCTCGCGGCTCATCGCCGGGCCGCGGACAAAGCTGGCGGTGCCCCGGGCGACCTTGCGGGACAGCAGCTCGGGATGGACGGGCAGGTCGCCGGCCACCCCCACATCGGCGACGACGACCCGCGCCCCGGCCTGGCGGGCCAGCACGTTCACCGCCGCGCCGTGGTTCAAAAAGTTGAGCACCATCTGCACGGTCACTTCCGAGGGGTAGGCGCTGACCCCGTCGGCGACGACGCCATGGTCCCCGGCCAACACGATCACGGCCTTGCGGTCGACCTTGGGCAGCGGCTGCCCCGTGATGCCCGCCAATTGGATCGACAGCCGCTCCAGGCGGCCCAGCGCGCCCTGGGGCTTGGTCAAGATCGACTGGCGCTCCTGGGCAGCCGCTTGCGCTTCTTCATTCAAGGGCGCGATCCGCCCACAGGTTCGAAGGATCAACGAATCAGGATCGGTCACGATGATGGTTTCACCTCAAAGTAGAATCTCTGTTGAAAGCGCCGCAGCAAACGCACCACCGGCGCAGCGAACAGCAACAGCAGAACCAGGTTGCCCACCGCCCGCGCCACGTCCCACCACAGCGAAGTGACGGCGTAAAAGAGGGCGTAGCGTTTGACCGATTCGGCCAGAGACAACCCGGGCTGCCAATACATCTCGGACTGGGCCGCGCTAAAGACATAGGGCCAGAAATAGACGTTCATCAGCACGCCAAAGACGAACCCAAGGAGCATTCCCCACACGGCCAGCATGACCCATTCGGCGCGGGGGCGATGCTGCAGCCGGGGCAGCAATCCGGACAGCAGCCCCACCCAGCCCACCGACAGCATCTGATAGGGCAGCCAGGGTCCCACGCCGAACCCGAGAAAGGCCGACACCGCCAGCGAAAACACGCCCAGCAAAAAGCCAAAGGTCGGGCCATACACATAGCCGCACAGGATGGGCAGCAAAAAGACCAGCGAAAAGCCTGCCGGGCCCGGCACGCCCCGCAGCACGGCATTCGCCGCGGTGAGGACGCCCAGGATGGCGATCAGCTTGGCGTTCATCATCCCCGAGGACAGGCTGCTCAAGACGGCAGCCAGGCAGAGGATCACCAGCAGGGCAAAGATCAGGGGGGCATCCTGGGCATGGGCCATGGTACCAAACCCCTCGCCCTGCTGGGGGCTAAAGAAAGGATACAGGAACGAGCCCAGGCCGATCAGACTGGCGATGGTCAGGATGGCGGCGTTCAGGAGCTTTTGGACCGACAAGGCGCTACCCCAACACGTCTTGGACGGTCAGCAGGGACGGGTCTCGGAACAGCTTGTTGATCTGCGAGGCGAACACCAGCGATTCGCTCATCACCTGTCGCACCGGACCGTCGACGATGACCTGGCCCTCGCCCAAGAGCACCACCCGGTCGGCGCACTGGGCCACCAGCTCAACGTCGTGGGTGGCCATCAACACCGTCCGCCGCCGTCCCTTTTCCCGCTGCAAAAAGCGCACCAGCGCTTCCTTCTGTTCGTAATCCAGGCCGCGGGTGGGTTCGTCCAGCAAAAGGATGTGGGGATCGGCGACCAGGATGGAGGCCAGGGCCACCCGCTGCCGCTCGCCCACGCTGAGGTCGCGGGGGTAGCGCTCGGCGTGAGAACTCAAGCCCAGGGCATCCAGCAGCTCGCCGTAATCGCCGGGGGGCAACCGGTGGCCGCGCCGGGTGAAATCGAGTTCCTGGCGCACCGTGTCGTTAAAGAGCAGCGCGTTGGGATTCTGCGGCACATAGCCGACGAAATCGATCAGATCTTCAACGTTGGCGCTGCGCGTGCTCACCGTGCCGTGGCCGTTGGGACCCGTGAGCTGCACCTGACCGCGGTCGGGCTTGAGCAGCCCCATGATCTGCTTCAGGAGGGTGGTCTTGCCCGAGCCGTTGCGGCCCATGAGGGCCACAAACTCACCGCGCCGGACATCCAGCGAGATGCGCTGCAGCGCCGGATGGCCGTTGTAGGAAAAACCCACATCCTGGATCGAGATGGACAGGGGCGATTCAGAGGGCGCAGGAACCGCGGCGACGTTCCCGGGGTCGCCGTCCACCTGATGGTTGCGGGCAAAGGGCCGCCCCTCTTTGATGGTCAGTGGCAGGGGCGACCAATCCAGGGCCTTGGCCAGGGTGACCAGCGGCGAGGTAAAGGGCATCTGGCCCAGCACAGCCCGTGGCTCATCGAGGATCGGCGCCCGACCCTCTCCGGGAAAGTACAGCATCCGGTCGGCATACTGCACCACCCGCTCCAGGCGATGCTCCGAGAGGATCACCGTCAACCCCAGGTCCTGGTTGAGCTTGACCAGGGTATCGAGCACCTCTTCGGCAGCCTGGGGGTCAAGCTGGGAGGTGGGCTCATCCAGCACCAGGATCTGCGGCTGGAGGGTCATCACCGCGGCAATGGCCACCCGCTGGCGCTCTCCGCCCGACAGGGTATTGACCGATCGATGGCGCAGGTGGGCGATGGTGAGTTGATCGAGCACCTCCTCCACCCGCTTGCGCATCACCAGCGGATCCAGGCCCTGATTCTCCAGGGCAAAGGCCAGCTCGTCCTCCACTTTGTCCACCACGAACTGGGCTTCGGGGTCCTGGAGCACAAATCCCACCCGCGAAGCCATGCCCCGCGGCCCGAGGGCCACCGGGTCGAGGCCGTGGACGCGAACCTGGCCCGACAGGGTCCCCCCATAGAAATGGGGCACCAGACCGTTCAGACAGCGGAGAAAGGTCGACTTGCCGGCGCCCGAAGGGCCTACCACCAGCAAGAACTCCCCGTCTTCGATCTCCAGCGACAGATCCTGCAGCACGGGCGTCTCAGAGCCGGGATACCGATAGGTCAAAGCATCGAATTCAATCATCATTCCACTCGTACCTGATGCGCATCATGGGGCGGATGGCTCGCAGCGGCCTGCCCCGTGCTTGGCGCCAGCAAGGCCGGCAGCGCAAGCAATAACAAGGCCCCACCCAACAGCGGGTTGAAAGGGGGCCACAGCGGACTGGGCGGAAAGGGGCTATAGTACACCGTTTCGGGAACCAGGGCGCGGGCGATGAGAACCGCCGCCACCACTCCCCCACTCGCCAGGACCAAAAGGGTGTCTCGCCCCTGCCACTCGGGGCGGCGAAAGCGGGTGCGATGGACCCGCCGGCCCTGCAGGGCAAAGAGGACGAGCATCAGCCCCACACCGCCCACGACCAGAGCCCAGCCCAGCCAAGGGGCCGCCAGAGAATAGGCCACCATCACCAGTCCACCCAACACACTGAGCAGCGCCGCCAGGGTGCCCCCCTGCATCAAAATCACCTGGGGCTGGGAGGGGGCCTCGACCGCGCTGCCAAAGCCCCGCGCCTCCATGGTCTCGGCTAATTGGATGGCCCGCTCCATGCCGTTGGCCAACAGAGGCATCACCAACGGCAGCAGGTCGCGAATGCCGCGGAAGCGATGGCCGCGGATGCGCTGGGCCTGGCGGATCTCCTGAGCGCCGATCACCATTTGCGGCACAAAGGTGATGGCAATCGACAGCACCACCCCCATCTGAAAGAGAAAGGCAGGCGTGGACCGCAAAAGCTGGTAGTGATCGACCACCGCGTTAAAGGCGGCGAACACGATCAGGATAGCCAGCAGCCCGACGCCACTGACCACCCCCGAGAGGACGGCTTCCAGGGTGATGTTGCCGCCCACGATGGGCCACAAAGCCGGGAGCCGGAAAAGCACAATCTGCCCCATGTGGATCGACAGGGCGTTAAAGGGAACGGCCACGGCCAGAAGGAGCAGGCCAATGCGCATAAAACTGCCCCAACTGCTGCCCACGGCCGAGGTGCGCCCCAGGGTCCAATAGGCCAGCCAGGCGCAGCCGATGACCAGCGCCAGGTAGAGGGGGTTGCGCACCAGAAAGGCCGGCACCGCCGCCGCGACCAGCCAGGCCACCCACGACCAGGTGTGAAACATATCAGCGCCCCACTCCACATAGAGCCGTCACCCCCGCGCAAGCGCGGGTCCACAGTCTTTCGACACAGGATGGATGCCCGCTTTCGCGGGCATGACGATGGGGCAATAGGCCGCTCATGCCTGCCTCCCCTTGACCCACAGGCCAATGCCCACCAATGCCAGGGCCATCGCGGCAAAGAGCCCGTAGCTCGCCAGGCTCGATCCGCCCGCGGCTTCGGCCTGCGGCGTGGGGGTAGGCATGGGCGTGGGCGCCGGCAGGGTCGCCGTTGAAGCAGGGCGGACGAGCGCGACGGTGGGGTCGGCCTCGGGTTGCTCGGAAACCGCAGCCACCGACTCCGCGGTGGTCAGCAGCGGGACGGTCGGCGCAGTGGTTGGCAGCGGCAGTGGCACGTTGGTGGGCAGCGGCTCAGAAGGCAGCGCCTCAGAAGGCAGCGCCTCGGAAGGCAGCGCCTCGGAAGACGACGGGCAGAGGATCTCAAAGGTCAGCTCATCGGCCGGCGGCTGGGTGCCATCGCCCCACACCCAAGCCTCCACCGCACCGGGCTGTACCTTGTGCATCACCGCGCCCAGGGCCGAATAGATCCAATCCCCGCCCGGCTCGCGAAAGAAATAGTTCCAATAGGCGCAGTCGCCGCCGCCCATGCACTGGCAAAAGCAGGCTTTGGCCGGATAGGCGCAGCCCACCTCTTCAATCTGGCAAATGGTGACGCCCAGGCTGCTGCCGGGCTGCACGATCATGCGCAAGCCCGAGCGGTCAAGCAGCTCCATGCCGGTCACCGACTCCCCTACGAGAGGCAGGCACAAGGTCTCTACCCTCGCCTCATCGTATTGGATCACCAAGGCCACCTGGCCTGTCTCGTCGGCGATAGCAGAGGTTAGCCCCGTGCCAGGCAGGTTCAGCCCGACGACCAGCAGAACGGCCAGCAACGCCTGGCGGAAAAACCGGCGGGCAAAAGTCCTATCTCGAGCGGTTGGTTCACGCATACTTGTTTCCCGGAAATAGAGCGGTCCGGCCGCCAGTCACAGAGACCGGACCGCTCGTGTCGGCCGGTTGCCATCCACCGAGAGAATGGCGAACCGACAAAACGGAGGACCTACATCTTTTTGCGGCGGAGGGTATAGCCGCCGCCCAACAGGGATAGGCCGCCCAACATCAGCGGCCCCAGGAGATTGACGGCCGCGCCGCCGGTCTCGGGCGTAGTCTCGGGAGCGGGTGCCACTGGCACAGCCTCTGCCGCGGGGGCCGCGGCCGACTCGCCCACGCTGATGGTCACCAGCGGGAACGCCTTGCCAGCCACCGCAGGGAGCGCCTGGACGGTCGCCAGCAGATTGTCATCGGGCATGGCCGCTTGCCAGGCAAAGGCGCCACTGTCGTTCTGCAGGGCTTCCAGGGCCGCCAGGGCCGTCTTGCCCTCGGCCGACGTCCAATCGGCGCCCGCCGGGTCCTGGCCCGCCGCGACCAGAGCCTGGATGGCCACTGCCGTCGAGTTGGCGTCGGTGTCGGTGCCGTATTGGGACGGATTCTGATAGGGCCAGCCGCCGTCGGCGTGTTGGATGCTCTGGTAATAGGCCAATGCCTTGGTGAGGGCCTCGCCGCTAGCCAGTTCGCCGGTGGCCGCCAGCGCCTGTACGGCAAAGGCCGTCGTATTCGTGTCAGCGGGCGTGGCGTCGGTGCCGTCCCACGACCAACCGCCCTCTTCCTGCTGGGCATTCTTGATCAGGTCAATGGCTGCCGGCGCCACAGGGCGCTGGACGCCCGACAGAGCCAGAACCGATAGGACGTGGGCCACAAAGGTGTCGGCGTCGCCGCCGATGCGGCCATCGGCGCCGGCCATGCTCTCCAACTTGGCCACTGCATCGAACCCGGCGAACGTGCGCGGATTCTCACCGGCGGCGCTGATGGCCAGAACCATTTTGGCCAGGTCGCCGGCGGTGGTGACCGAAGCGGCGTTGGCTGCCAGATAGGTGAGGGGGGTGTTGCCATCCTGGTCAAAATCGGATAGGTTGCCCCCCGCCGACAGGATGGCGAGGAGGGTATCGGAGGTGGAACCCACGGTGCTATCGGGGCTAAAGCCGCTGCCAAAGCCACCGTCGGCATTCTGCTGAGACTGGAGATAGGCCAGAGCGGCGTCGATATCGGCCGCAGCCAGGGCGGGAAGGGCGCCGGCCAAGAGAACCACCAGCGCGATCGTCAGGACGAGAATTCGGTTTCGCATGTTTCCTCCTTGAAATAAAAACCAGCCCTGGACTTTTGGGTCAGGGCTGTGAGTGTTGTTCTTCTCACAAGAAAACCCCTTGCCTGTCGGCAAGGGGTGGGTCATGGTCCTTGGGCCATGCGCCTACCCCCTCTCCGCGAAGGTCCGCAGTACGCGACTGGGGCGGGCGGCCTGGCTCGGACTGATGTCCTTACAGTTGCGGGACAGCACCGGACTCGGTGCGCCTGGGCGCACCCCACCGGACTTCCCCCTTTACACCCCGCGCATCCGGGCAACGGGGTACCACAGTCATGCAGTGTTCAGTTGTGAGCACACTATAGCACAGTCTCGGCCTCCTGTCAAACCGCGCACCGAGAGGGTTAGCAATTTTCGGTATGGCCCGCGCGAACCCATGGACCCCCGTTTTCACGGGGGTGACGATCGGGGCGGGAGCCATGGGCCCCGCCGTCGTTCCCGCGCAAGCGGGAACCCATTCTTTGTCGCAAATGAATGGGCCCCCGCGTTCGCGAGGGCGACGGTGTTGGGGTACGGCCCTTGGCCCCTACACGCCCTGCCCGAATGCCCATTGTAGCGGCGCGGCATGCCGCGCCCCGTGATTGAGAGAACGACTGTACCAATGAAACCCGCACTTTGCCAATCCACCCGATTTGAAGTACAATCATTCTCTATTCCTGCATCGGAACAGGGTTCATGTGCAAAGGAGGACATGACATGAAACGAGTCGCAGTCGTCGCCATTGGCGGCAATTCCCTGATCAAGGACAAAGCCCACCAATCGGTGGAGGATCAGTATGCGGCTGCCCAAGAAACGTGCCATCACATTGCCGGGATGATCGAACAGGGCTGGGACGTGGCTATCAGCCACGGCAACGGTCCCCAGGTCGGCTTTATCCTGCGGCGTTCGGAGCTGGCCCGGCACGAACTGCACGAAGTACCCCTGGACTTTTGCGGCGCCGACACCCAGGGCGCCATCGGATATATGCTGCAACAAAACCTATACAACGAGTTCAAACAGCGGGGGTTGGACAAACAGGCGGTGACCGTGGTCACCCAGGTTCTGGTCGACCGGGACGATCCGGCCTTTTCCCACCCCACCAAGCCCATCGGATCGTTCATGGATCAAAACGAGGCTGCGCGGCGGCGCGACCACGAGGGATGGGACGTGGTGGAAGACTCCGGGCGAGGCTGGCGGCGCGTCGTGGCTTCACCGATGCCTGTACGCGTGGTCGAGCGGGATGGCGTCAAGCAACTGATCGACGCGGGGTTCACCGTCATCACCGTGGGCGGCGGGGGCATTCCGGTGATCAAAGACGAGGAGGGGAACCTCCAGGGGGTGGCAGCTGTCATCGACAAGGACTTTGCCAGCAGCCTGCTGGCGACCAGCATCGGCGCCGATCTCCTGTTGATCTCGACGGCCATCGAAAAAGTGGCCCTGCACTACGGACAGCCCAACCAGCGCTGGCTCGACCGGATAACGGTGGCCGAAGCCAAGCAGTACATCCAGGAAGGGCACTTTGCCCCGGGCAGCATGAAGCCCAAGATCGAGGCCTGCCTCTCGTTTCTGGAGAATGGCGGCCGAGAGGCGCTGATCACCAATCCCGAAAACATCGAGCGGGCGCTGCGGGGCGAGACGGGCACGCGCATCCTCCCCTAAAGCCCGCTGCGTCCACCCCAGGCAAAATACGCGCCTGCCCCATTTCTGGCGGCAGGCGCGTTCTCATAACCGGCACGTAGCGTCCGAGAGTCCCCCCCCCCCCAGAACCACTCAGGACGCCCGGCGGCTACGATTCGTCGTCAGAATCGGGTTCGGCGCCCGCCTCTTGGATGTCGGCTGCGGCCACGGAGGGCGCCGGGACGTCAAAGGACTCGGGGGCAGCCTGCGTGCCCAGCATTTTCAGGCCGCCGTGGAGTTTGCCTCCATCGTCCAGCAGGAAACTGGAAACCGTCACGTCGGCCCACACCCGGCCGGTGGACAGGATCTCCAGGCGTCCCTTGGCCAGGATCGACCCCTTGGCCTGCCCCGACACGGATACGTTCTGGGCCTCGATGCGGGCGTCCACCCGCCCTTTTTCGGAAATGATCACGTTGCTGACGGTCTTGATGCTTCCCTGAAACACGCCATCCACTTTGACGACGCCATCGCATTCCAGGTCACCTTTGAAATTGGCGGTCGGACCCACGTTTACCTCGATCCGGTCCAACGGCGCGGGTCGTTTCTCTCGTCCAAACACAGGTCACTCCTTGTCTTGCGTTTTGGTTACTGCCAAGCAGCATAGTCACTATAGCATCCCCGCGGTGTTTTGTCAATCTCGGCCGGGAATGGGTTCAGGGTTGTTGCCAAGTCGGCCAAGACGCAGCGTGGCGCAGGATGGTCCCCCGCTGTCGTTCCCGGCGTAGGGGCGCGGCATGCCGCGCCCGAACCCAGGGCCCCCTCTTGCGGGTGACGCCCTTTCCTCGCCGTCATGCCCGCCGCGAGTACCCTCGCGCACAAGCGCTGGCGTACCCACAGGCAGCATCCATTCTTGGGCACAGCGCACATGGGCCCCCGCTTT
>CAZNQW010000139.1:0-10104 GCA_964575225.1 uncultured Anaerolineaceae bacterium
AGTTTGACATCATGTACGCCGAGGGGATCAGCAAGGAGGGGGACGTGCTGGACCTCGGGGTAGAGTTGGACCTGATCGAGAAGCGAGGGTCGTTCTATTCGTACAAAGGGGAACGGTTGGCGCAGGGACGGGAGAACGCCAAGCAGGCGCTCATTGAGAGCCCGGCGCTCTGTTTCGAGATTGAGAACGCGATCCGCCGGGCATCAGGGCTGCCAGAGATTGCCGATTCAGGGGCAGCGGCACCCGTCATGGATGAGGCAGACGTAGAATAGCGCATACGCAGGCCTCACTATCTTCCATTGGTTGGGCCGTACCCATCTGGGTTACGGAATGTTGGAAATCGGAATTGCGCATGCAAGCATAATCGTGGTGTCCTGACGCGACCCGTGGGGGTCTATTGTGCACCACAGCCTGTACGAACCGTAAGTGGGCAACGCCGAGAGAACAGAACGGAGCTGTGGGAGCTGCTTGTCGGGGTTTTGGAAAGAGTACTGTACGATGGATGCGTATGCAGTGGCAGGGCCCGGCAAGCTGTGATTTTCTCTTATCCCCCTCTGATATTTGGTGGGGGGTAGGATTCTCAATAGAGCGGAGAGAAACGCAAGCACGTTTGAGGAGTAGGCCTAGAGGCCCTATCGTTCGAGATCCGAGAGTGGCGGCGCGTAAGAAAAAGCGCAAGGTACTGCTTGTAGCTTCTATCTCTGCTTCAGAACCGGTCAGCAATCCACGAGATTGATTGCTGGTCTACTCGGCATAGGTTGCCCTGCTGGGAGCGACTTCCCAGGGGGAGAGTGCGGCTGTGGCGCGCGGGAAAAGCGCCACGGCCGTTTTGTATGGGCGCAAAAGGTTTTTCGGTCATGGCCCGAATCACGGCTCTGCAGGTTCAGAAAAAGAATCAAGATCGGGTGAGTGTCCATCTCGATGGTCGTTTCGCTTTTGGCCTGCCGGCGATTGTAGCGGCGACCCTCAAGCTGGATCAGATTCTATCCGATGACGAGATAGAAGCGCTGAAAGAACAGGGCGCCGTTGAAGGGGCATACAATCGGGCGCTACACTATTTGTCCTATCGGCCACGTAGCCGCGCCGAGGTGATTGCCTATTTGCAGGGGCGCGATGTGCCTGAGCCTCAGATTGACGAGATCACGGCTCGGCTGGAGAGGGCAGGCCTGCTGGACGATGCCGAATTCGCCCGTTATTGGGTGGAAAATCGAGAGACTTTTCAGCCCCGAGGCCCCCAGGCGCTGCGCTATGAGCTGCGGGCCAAGGGGCTGGACGATAGGATCATCCACCAGGCTCTGGACTCGCTGGACGTGTCCGATAGCGCATATCGGGCGGCTGCCAAAAAGGCCCGGCAGCTCGTAGGATCGGACAGAGATCTTTATCGCCGGAAACTGATCGAGTACCTGGCCCGGCGAGGATTTGATTATGAAGTGGCGCGCCAAGCAGCGGAGCGCCATTGGACAGAATTCGAACAACAAACGCTCTAACTCAGCTCCCAGGATCGGCTCTGCCGGTGATTCTTAACGGCCCAGAGGGATCTGTGAGGGAGACATGGAAAGGAACAAAAATAGATGATTCCCACAGTTGTTGCCATCATCGCATTGATAGTTGGCTTGGCCCTGGGTGCGGTCGTGGCCTATTACTACCTGCAACATCGAAGCAGGCTTTCCGTGGAAAACGCGGATAAGCGGGCGCGGCAGATTTTGATGGAGGCCGAAACGGAGGCCAAAGAGAAACTTGTTCAAGCCAGAGACGAAGCGATCCGGCTGCGAACCGAAATTGAACAAGAGAACAAGAAGCGAGAGCGAGAACTCAGGCAGGAAGAGGATCGACTCCAAAGGCGCCGGACATCTCTTGATGAGCGATTTGAGCAGTTGGATAAAAGGGACCGAAAGCTGAACCAACGCCAATCTGCTCTGGACAAAAGAACCAGCGATCTGGAGCAGATGGAAAAGGAGCGGTTGGTCGAGCTAGAACGTGTGGCCAACTTGAGCCAAGAAGAGGCCAGACATCTCCTGCTCGAGAACGTTCAAAAAGACGCCCGGCAGGACATGGCGCGGGTGATTCGCGAAGTGGAAGCCGCCGCTATGGAAGATGCCGAACGGCGGGCCCGCAAGATTGTGACGCTGGCGATTCAGAGGATCGCAGCCGATCAAGTGTCGGAAGTCTCTGTCTCGACGGTCCCGCTGCCGAGTGATGATATGAAGGGGCGGATTATCGGCCGCCAGGGGCGCAACATCCGGGCACTCGAAAACGCGACGGGGGTGGATCTGGTGGTGGACGATACGCCCGAGGCTGTGTTGCTTTCCTGCTTTGACTCGGTGCGCCGAGAGGTGGCCCGAGTGGCCTTGACCAAGGTGATCACCGACGGACGCATCCATCCGGCGCGCATCGAAAAAGTGGTCGCCAAAGCCCAGGAGGAAGTCGATCAGACCATCCGAGAGTCTGGAGAATCGGCGGCCCTGGATGCAGGAGTGCCCGGCCTTCGGCCCGAGATCCTCAAACTGCTGGGCCGGCTCAAATTCCGAACCAGTTATGGACAGAATCAGCTCGCCCACTCGGTGGAAACTGCCCACATTGCGGGGATTATGGCCGCCGAGCTGGGTGCCAACGTCCAGGTGGCCAAGGCCGGAGCGCTGCTCCACGACCTGGGCAAAGCCATAGATCACGAGGTGGAGGGCCCCCATGCCATTATCGGGGCGGACCTGGCCAAGCGTTACGGAGTGTCGGCTGCTGTGGTCAATTGCATTGCAGCGCACCATGGCGAGTCCGAATCCGAGTCTTTGGAAGCGATCATTGTCGAGGCCGCCGATGCCATTTCGGGGGCGCGGCCCGGTGCCCGCAGGGAGTCACTGGAGACCTATGTGAAGCGGATCAAGGCGCTGGAAGAGGTAGCCAACTCCTTCTCGGGTGTGGACGAGACCTATGCTATTCAGGCTGGGCGGGAAATTCGGATTATCGTCAAACCTGAACAGGTGGACGATTTGGCGGCGATCCAGCTTTCGAAGGATATTGCCAAGGCCGTGGAAGAGAATCTCCAATATCCGGGCCAGATCAAGGTCACAGTGATTCGCGAAACGCGCGCTATCGATTTCGCTAAATAAATGATTGTGGGAGGGTCTTGTATTTTAGAGAAGGATCGTGTAAAATAGTAGCTGCAAAACGATAGTAGCATCTCCTCGGTAATTGTTCACGGGTTAGCAAGCGGCACAGCGTCGCACGGGGATCCACACGATTGGGTGTTCTTCGCGGAACTCCATTGGGAAAGATCGAGGAGGCATCGAGATGGCGGAAATCATCCGAGTTGCGGCAACATCCAGGTCTACCGCTGTTGCAGGGGCGATTGCCGGTGTCGTCCGCGAGCATGGGCGCGCCGAAGTCCAAGCAATCGGAGCCGGGGCAGTCAATCAAGCACTGAAAGCTGCCGCCATCGCCAGGGGTTTTCTTGCACTGGATGGGCTGGATGTGGTGTGCGTGCCAACATTTGCCGATGTCGAGATAGGAGGGCAAGAGCGGACCGCGATTCGGCTGGCCATTGAGCCACGTTAAGCGATCAGCCAAGCCTGATCTGCTGCTTAAAAACGTAACAGAGATCAGGATTTGCTTCGTTGCCCTCGCTTCCGCCGCTGAGGCGGTGGGGGTGTTTCGGGGCGGGAAGCCTTCATCTCTTCCAACTCCTGAAGAGTGACCTCCACCGCGACTTCGTTCTCGAGTTCCACCACAACGGCTTCCCTGATTGGAAGCACCTGTACCACTTTGCCCGAGCCCTGGGGTGTGTCAATGATCTTGCCCTTCTTGGGCAATTTTTCTTTCAATTCCACATAATAATCGTTCTCGTAGGCCAAGCAACAGAGGAGGCGCCCGCAGATGCCCGAAATTTCCATGGGGCTCAGGGGCAGATCCTGTTGTTTGGCCATTTTGATCGAGACCGGGTCAAAGTCGGTCAGCCACTGGTTGCAGCAGAGCAACTTGCCGCAACGGCCAATGCCCCCCATGAGTTTGGCTTCGTCCCGGACGCCGATCTGGCGCAGCTCGATGCGAGCTTTGAAGGATCGGGCCAGGTCCTGGACCAACTGCCGAAAATCGACGCGCTTTTCGGAGGAAAAGGAAAAGACCAGGCGGCTGCCGTCATAATTGTACTCGGCGCGGATGATCTTCATAGGCAGATTGTGGGCGCGGACTTTATCCTGGCATCGTTCGAGGGCTTCCTGTTCCTGCAGGCGATGGTAGACCATCTGCGTGAGATCGATGGCCGAAGCCCTGCGGACGACGCTTTTTAGTTTGCCGACCACCTCGGCTTCACTCACCTCGCTGGGAGGGATGATGACCCGACCGATTTCCTCCCCGCGAGCAGTTTCTACCACGACGTGTTCCCCGGCAGTCAGATCCTCAAATCCGGAAGGATCAAAGTAATAGACCTTGGTGGCGGGGTTAAATCGGACACCTACGACAATCGGCATCTAGAACTCCTTTCCAGGAGTGGTTTCCAGGGTGAATGTTTGAGCATGATTGCTGTTTGCGAGCGGGCGAGGCAGCTTGAGCAAAAAATTCTCCAAGGCCAATCGGGGGTTCACATTGGCATCGAGATGGATGGCGGCTGATTCCAGGGCTTTGAGCGCTGCCCACGATTGGGACAAGCCGATTTGAGGAGCCAAACGGGCAATCTCTTCCCGGCGATCCAGGTGCATAAGGTGGTCCTCGTTGTTCCCGCAGAACAAAAGCAGATCGCGCCACCAGGCCATCCAAAGGTCGAGCATCTGCCGGGCCGCGTCCGAATCGCGGCTCAGAGTGCCGGCAGCCTCCAACCGTTCGACCCGGTCGCCGCTTAGGAGGGCGACGAGTTGATCCAAATTCTGTTGGCGCCGAACCAGAACCGATTTGTCGCTCCAGGCCTCGAGGGCCCAGCCGGCGCACCCCCCAGACAGGCGGGCCAGTAAGCGGGCTTTTTCGGGAGGAGCGCCCCGTTCCTCCAGCGATTGTGTCAGGAGTTTGTCGGTTACGGGTCTCAAGTCCAGCCTCTGGCAGCGCGAGATGACGGTGGGACGCATGGCCCTGGCATGGCTGGCCGTCAGGATGAGAACGACATGGGAGGGCGGCTCTTCCAAGGTTTTCAAGAGGCTATCGGCGGCCTCGGCAGTGGCCCGATCGGCCTGGCGCAGGATGAACACCCGATAGCGCCCTTCATAGGGCTTGAGGGCTGCCTCCCGCTGCAAGGCGCGTACCTGTTCGATCTTGATGCTGCCTCCGGCTCCTTCTCCCTGAATTAGATGCACATCAGGATGGTTGCCTTTGGCCACTTTTAGGCAGGAAGCGCATTGTCCGCAGGGTGGATGTGGCTGGCTGCAATTCAGGGCCTGGGCAAAGGCCTTTGCCAGCGTCGTCTTGCCGATCTGCGCCGGGCCTGTAAACAGATAGGCGTGCGCGATTTGACCGGCATCCAGTCCGTGAGATAAAAAATCGATTGCCCAGCTATGACCGATGATCTGCCATGCCATATTCTTGCCATTCTTTCCAGCTTCCGATTATACTTGAAAAGGAGGCTGGCAGCAAACAGGCCTCACCTGCTGAAAAACGTGCGTTGTCGCTGTCAAGGGCCGACTATTCGCCCAGTTGATACCCCACTCCCCAAACGTTGAGGATATAGGCGGGATTCTGAGCATTGTCGCCGAGTTTTCTCCTCAGGCGGCTGATGCAGGACTTGACGGTATCTTCGCTTTGCACATCAGGATCTTTATAGCCCCACACGTTCTGGAGCAGATCCCGCGAGGTGACCGTTTCGCCCTGATGATCAAAGAGGTAGCTAAGAACGGCCAGTTCCAATCGTGTGAGTTTGATCTCTTTGTGATCCACCCAGACACGTTGTGCTTTCTGATCGATGGACAACCCTTTGTAGTGCATGACCGTCCGTCGATGGTCGGCTATCAGGCGGTGTTGGACGGCTGTGCGTATCACCTGGCGCAGTTCCCGAAGAGAGAAAGGCTTGGGCAGATAATCAAAAGCCTCCCCTCGCAGGGCCTGGATGGCCGTCTCGACCGATGCATAGGCGGTCATCAGGATCACTTCGGTGTCGAGGTTCATTCGACGCACGTGCAGCAAAAGGTCCAGGCCAGTCATGCCTGGCATTTTGATATCGGTGAGGATCACATCAAAGTTCTGGTGGCTCAATGCCTCCAGGGCCTGCTTGCCGTTCGAGCAGGTATGAACCAGATACCCCTCCTCAAGCAAAATGTCTTTGATCAGATGCCGCGTCTCCGCGTCGTCGTCGGCGATCAATATCCGTGCTGCGGTTTGCACCTACTCGTCCTCCTGAAATAGCCTCCAGGCGCTGCGCCCCAAAATCCCACCCACTACGCAGCAAGGAATAGTACGCTGGTGTGATGTCTGTTCACAGGCCCACCTAGCCATCTTTATTATAGGGAGAATGATAGACCTTGTCAACGTGGATTGAACCTGGCGTCTGAAATGCGCCGAGGGGGGATTGGGTTGACTCAGCACCTGTGTTCGACTTGCAGGGTGGTTCACACCCTTGGCAGGTCTCCGTATCTGGTGAACTGGGCTGACCGGAAATTTCGCAGGAACTCCACGGTTTTGACACAGTTTCGTTACCATTTTGTTACCAATTCATTGACAGTCTATGTTATACTATAGTTGGATGCTCGTCTTAGTAGTAAAGGTCATGAACCAATGGAGGTTGGCATGATGGGGTCAGTTGCTCGCCCTGATCATGAACAAACGGCTGCGATCCTGGGTCATTTGCACAAGATGGTCATCGATGGCCCGCGGGATCTGGAAATCGCCTATGCGATGGCTCAGCGCGGCTATGATCAGACGAAATGGGCCGAGGGCCAAGTTGTTTTGGCCGAGTTGATTGTGGGTGAGCGGCCCGACACCTTGGTCAAGTCGGCGAGTGGCTGGGTGGATGAGGCTGCGCGAGTGGCCCGGGCAGCGCTTGCCGACCGTCCGCATTTGTTGGCCAAGATGGGTCTGAGTTAGCCTATAGCGCACAGTGTGCCCTTCCTTGGGCGTCACCCTCGGCGCCCTTTTGGAAAACGGTTTGGGGTGGACGACCCCAAAACCAGCTCGGAGTCATGTACAATTCCCCCGGGACATGACTCCGAGTTTTTTATTCGGGATCCAGGGTGCGTTGCCGCGATGATTGCCCTGGGGAAGGGTCTAGCCTCCCTTGGTTTCGGCGGCAATGCGCACCAGGTCCACAAAATCGGCTTTGAGGCTGGCGCCACCCACCAGGGCGCCGTCGATATCGGGGTGGGCCATGAATTCGGCGACGTTGGAAGGCTTGACGCTACCACCGTATTGGATGCGTACGGCCTGAGCCGTGGCTTCATTGTACAGGCTCGCGATGGCGCCGCGAATGGTAAGGCCGATGACGGCCCCTGCGCCGGCTGCTGTGGCCGCTTTGCCTGTGCCGATGGCCCACACCGGCTCGTAGGCGATGACGATGCCGGCTACCTGCTCAGCAGACAGGCCAGACAGCGCGGCGCGAATCTGCCCACCGACGATCTCGTCTGTGCGCCCGGCGTCGTGCTCCGTTTCGGTCTCGCCCACGCAGACGATGGGCAAAAGTCCGTAGGCCAGGGCCGCTTTGAGTTTGCGGTTGACTCCTTCGTCGGTCTCTCCGAAAAGGGCTCTGCGCTCCGAGTGGCCCAAGATGACATAGCGGCACAACTCCTGGAGCATCCCGGGCGCGATTTCGCCGGTAAAGGCCCCCTCCTTTTCCCAGTACATGTTCTGGGCCCCTAGCTCGATCTCAGTGGCCGATAGGAGATCCTTGAGGGGGGCGAGTGCCGTAAAGGGGGGGCAGAGTACGCGGTCGACGCTTTTGATGTCGTTGAGCCCGCGACGGATCTTTCTCACAAATTCGGTTGCCTCGGCAACCGTCAGGTTCATTTTCCAGTTTCCAGCGAGAATTGGCCGTCTCATTTCTCCACCTCTTCTTTGTTCGTGTTTCCAGCTTGCTCTTGATCTGGTCTCGATGTCCATTATACTCGAAAAGACGGCTTGCGGCAAACAGCCGAGTTTCTCCAGGGCACGTGATTCGCTTCATTGCACGGTCTTGGATTGCAGTGGACAAGTTGACAAAAGGGGCAATTGGGTGTATCCTATTTGGGTAAGGACGGCAGAAAGCTGCTCACTGCGCGATCAAGTGCCCGGCCTGCCTGCAGGGGCGAGCCTGGGGGCGGTTGCACAAAAGCTCCAACGCTCGAAGCCGGTTTCATGCTCGTGCCGGACAAACGGATTCATTATCACCCTACCCCCTCATCGCAGTTCTGCAAGATTTGTGGCAGGCGCAGTGGGTTCATTCACTCTTAAGCAAAGGGATCTAGCCGCTTGTCGAGGGGGATACCGGCATGGGTTCTTTACGACGGGGAATGCCCTTGCGGTGAACCGGGGCCTACCTCCCGCGTCCCTACGCTGCTACGGTTCGCCGGTTTGCTTTTCAGACTCTTGGTTTTTTGCACCCTGAGGGTTGATGCACTGATGAATAGGCAGTCCGCTGGAAGGCAGAGGCAAGGACCCCTGCCTGGCAAAAATATCCCTCCCAAGCACAACGACGCCGGCCAAAGCCTGGTAGAAATGACGATGGGTACGGTCTTTTTGCTTCTCGTAGTATTGATTCTTTTTGAAATGGCGATGGTCTTTCGTGCCTATGTCACCCTGATCAATGCGTCTCGCGAAGGGGCCTTCTATGCCTCTGCTCATCCCGACATGGGCACTGTCTCGGGAATCACCTGTTCGAGCGCCACTGCCAGCGGCACAGAGGCTGAGGTCTATGTATGGATCACGTGCCAGGAAGCTCTGGCTGCGGGGTTGAACACAACGCCTGGTGTGTTCGAGGTGCTGCAGCCAGTGATGCCCGAGGGCACCGATCCGCAGGATCCCATCCGCGTGACCGTTCAGTATGAACTGACCAATCCCACCCAGGGCATTATCATGCCGTGGTTGGGGCGCATGGGGCTGGCGACCAGCTTTCCCCTTTCGGCCACCACAGAAGCGCCCATCCGTCTGAACCCTGATTGAGGCAGGTCCAGACTATGAAAAAGAGAGGGATCCCAATCCAAATTCATGGACGCAAACAGCGGGCGACCGCCGGTCAAGCCCTGACCGAGTTTGCCATCACGGCGCCCATTCTGTTTGCGTTGTTGTTCATGATCCTCATTTTGGCCTGGCTGGGGTATGCCTACGTGAGCATCACCAACGCGGCCCGCATGGGCACCCGGCACATGATCAGCTATCCCACCCAGCCTGAAGACATTGCCACGTTTGGAACGGACATCGATGCTGAGATCACCCACATCATTACCAGCTCCATGCCCATGCTCAGTGGAGATCGGACCACCATTCTGATTTCTCCGCCGGTCGCCGACCGACGGCCAGGCATCCCGGTATCGGTTCAGGTGACCTACGCAGTCCCGTTGCCTTCCGTGCGCATCCCCTATGTGATCCGCGAGGGGTCGTTTGTTTTGATTCCGCCCCTGGCTCTCGACGCCGTGTCGCAGATGTGGTTGGAATAGACTTGGCCTTTTTGCAGTTGGATAGGAGGCACAAGATGTCGGAAAAAGATTCAAGAGGACAGGCCATACTCATCATCGCCCTGCTGTTGGTGGTGCTCATCGCGCTCATGGCCTTGGTGATCGACGGCGGCAACGCCTATGCCCAGCGACGGCGCGCGCAAAACGCCGTCGATAGCTCGGTGCTGGCTGGCGCTCAGGAGTTGACCAAGGTGATCGTTCCTGGCGTGACCCACCAGGAGATCTGGGCCCAGATCGAGGACTATGCCGTGCTCAACGGCTTGGACGCCCAACCGGTGGCCGACTATGTCGATGCCTGGTTCATCGATGATGCGGGCGAGGAGGTGCTCAAGGTCAACCCCGGCAGTGCGGCGCTGGTCAGCCGAGAGGTTGAGGTGGCAGGCGAGACGAGGGAGATCAGTGGGGTAAAGGTGGAGGGCGCGCTGCCCTTTGACACCTTTTTCGCCCGGATCGTGGGCTTTGACGAGCTGACCGTCCACGCCGATGCCAAGGCCTGGGTCCTATGCGGGGCGTGTAGTGGTTCGAATCTGTTTCCCGTTGCCGTCTCGACCGA
>CAZNQW010000140.1:0-10098 GCA_964575225.1 uncultured Anaerolineaceae bacterium
CACCACCCTATCCTACACTCTTTCCCTACACGACGCTCTTCCGATCTCGCTGTACAAGACCGTCGCGCGCGCCCCGTCCGTCACCCCCGCCCCATTCGTCACCCCCGCGAACGCGGGGGTCCACATGCCTCGTGGCCCAAAATGGATGCCCGCTTTCGCGGGCATGACGTCAGGGGGAACTTGCTCGCCGCCCCGTGTTCGCACGGCACCGTCCCCGGGGGCGGCGAGCAGGGGGAAAAGGCGCGATCGTGGTCCGGTTGCGCGGACATGGCGGCTCGGACAGGCAGGCACGTAACAATATTATCGCATATATTAAAAATCTTTACGTTTCATGTAAAATTTTCAATTTGGGGTATTGACAAATTGCGCGAGTGGTGATATAATTTTGAACGTGAAAGAAAATCCTTTCACGACCAAGGAGTAGAAGGAGGCGATCATGAGATTCGATCGGGATATTGGCACCACTCCGGCGCTTATGGTGATCCAGGTAAAGGAAACCCAACAACGTCTGGAACGGGGCGGGATCCGCCGTGTAGCGCGCTCCACGGGGAAACCCCGGTGGGCCAGCCGCGGGCGCAGGCTGCTCTTCTGGTCGGGTCACTTGCTCGCGAGCCTGGGCGAGCGCTTGCAACAGGTCGGATCGCCCCGGCCCGTCGGGCAGGGACCCCGGTCGAGCTGGGCCACAGAACGGCGCTGATTTTCGACCATCAGGGGGGGGCACGCCCTCCACCCATTCTCTTGTAGGAGGCAAAACGATGTATCCAGTGATTGGCAAATGTCCCGTGTGTGGGGAGACCCTTTCCGTGACCCGGCTCCACTGCCGGGCGTGCGATTCGACGCTGGAGGGGCAGTTCAGCCTGGGGCGCTTTTATCAACTTTCGCCCGAGCAACTGGCTTTTGTCGAGACCTTTATCCGCTGCGAAGGCAAGCTCACGCGCCTTCAGGATGAGCTGTCCATGTCCTATCCCGCGGCGCGCGCCCGGCTGACCGAGGTCATCCGCGCCCTGGGCTATGAGGTGCGCGACGAAGAGCCCTCGGTGCCGGCCGAAAAGCGCAAGTCGATCCTCGAGCAGTTGGCCGCCGGTCAGATCTCGTCCGAAGACGCCGTGGAGTTGTTGAGGGGCAAATAGGAGAGCAAAATGCTGGAAAAACGAATCTCGATCCAACAGGGCGAGACCCTGGCGTTGACCGATATGCTCAGCGACGTCACCATCGCCGGCTGGGACGAACCGGACCTGCTGATCCGCTGGAAAAGCGGCGACGAAGGCGACGTGCGGATCCATGCCACCGAGTCTGGGCCTGAACTATCGGCCCGCAGCGCCAGCGAGCTCCAGGTGCCGGCCGGACTCCCGGTCTCTATTCGGCAAGTGGCAGGAAACCTGGCCATCACCGGCTTGCAGGCTCCCCTCCACGTCGATCAAGTTCGCGGGAATCTGACCCTGAACGGTGGGCCCAAAGTCAGCCTGGCCGAAGTATCGGGCAACCTGACGGCGACCCAGGTGAGCGACCTGCGGTTGATGGGCACCGTCTATGGCGACGCCAACCTTCAGGCGTGCGATCGCCTGGACCTGCAAAATGTGCGGGGCAACCTTCGGGTCCGGTCCACGGGCCAGGCAACGGTATCGCGGGTGGGCGGCAACGCCCATGTCCAGGACTGTGAAGGGGCTCTATCGGCCCAGCAGATCGGCGGCAATGCCGTTGTGGCCGGTGTCGGCGGTCCCTGTCGCCTGGACAGCGTGGCGGGCAATCTAATGGCCAAAGACCTGAAAGGCGGCGCCCATGTAGAGCGCATCGGCGGGAATTTGGTGCTTGACGGGTCGCTGGGCCAGGGGCACACCTACCATTTTCGGGCCGATGGCAATGCCGCGCTCCGCCTCGGCGAAGGCTCGGGCGCTCACCTTCACCTGAAAGGACACGGTTCCGTGGTGGCATCCGTGCCCTTGACCGATTCGGAGCGCGAGGGCCATACGTTGACGGGTACCCTTGGCGAAGGAGGCTGTGAAGTGGGGATCGAAGCGGGAGGCAATGTGGTGATGAGCAGCAGTGTGGGCGGTGCGGCGAACGATCTGGCAGGCGAGATCGCGCGCCAGGTGGAAGAGAGCTTGCGAGCCATCGACCTCGATGCTCTGGGTCGCCAGGTCAGCGACGAAATGGAGGCCGCCCTCTCCAGGTTGCGGGTCAAGATGCAGGGGGTCAATTGGGATCGGATCGGGATCCAGGGCCAACAGGCCATCGAGCGGGCCATGGACCGCATGCAGCAGAACCTGGATCGTCTGGCCGAAAAGAGTGCCCGCCAGGTCGAAAAGCAGCTTCGCCGCCAAGAACGCACGGAAAACCGGGCGAGTCGGGCCTGGGAGAGGGAGGCGTTTGCAGCAGGCCAGCATCCCCCCCAAGATTTCGAGATGGGAGATCATGGCGAACCCATACCCGAGCCCGATCTGGAAGAAGAACGGTTGACGATTCTGCGCATGGTCGAGCAAGGGCAGGTCACCCCCGAAGAAGGGGAAATGCTGCTCGACGCCTTGGGCTAGGGCAGGACGCAAACTACTGCAGAATACCATCAGATGGGCAGCATAGCGAAAAACGCACGTTGACAACAGCATAGGTTTGGAGTGTTGATTCTTTCCGACTGTGCTATAATAGAGTTCCCAGTCCATGGCTGGGAATTGAGCACAGAGGAATCGATCGCCCATGGCTGTAACGGCAGCTCGCCAGGTGTTATCCCAGGGCACGCTCCGGCCCATGAATCCGGCCCAGGATCTGCGGGGCATTGCCTCCTTGATCCAGGAGGCGTTTGCCAGCGAAATGGATGATCGGGCTCGGGCCGCACTGCGAGAACTCCAGTGGATGGGTCGCCTGTGGCCCTTTGTCTGGTGGTGGGCCCAGGCCGATCCCACGTTCCAAGATGCCTTTAACGGCCTGGTTTGGGAAGAGCCGGTGCCCGGCAGCCGTCAAGGGCAGATCGTGGGCAACGTCAGCCTGAACCGGACGCCTGGAAATCGCCACAACTGGATCATCTGCAACGTGGTCGTCCGCCAGGATTATCAAAGACGGGGCATTGGCCGCAAACTCACCCAGTCCGCGATCGAGCAGGCCCGTTCGCTGGGAGCCGACCAGGTCTTGCTCCAGGTCCGCGAGCACAACCTGCCCGCCTATCGTCTCTATCAAGAGCTGGGGTTCCGCCCGATCGGCGGTGAGACCGAGATGGTTCTCTCCCAAGTGCCGATTGTGGCTGTGCTTGCGGCGCCGGGCTACGAGATCCGCCGCTGGCGGCCCGCCGACGGCCCGGCCGTTCTCAACCTGGCTTCGCAGGCGGTGCCCAAGGCCGATCAGTGGCTCAGGCCCGTACGCGCGGCCCGCTATCATCCCGACCTGTGGACTCGAATGGGCGACGGCTTGGCCGCCTTTTTTGCGGCGCGGCGCACCTATCGGTTGGTGGCCCTGCAAGACAAACACCTGGTGGCCATGTTGTCTTTTACGGCTGGTTTTCGGTCGGGGCATCATACCCTCGACCTGCTGGTCCACCCCGACCACGCTGGGCTCTTGGAACCTGCCTTGCTCAGTCGCGCGTTGCGCATCCTGGATGCGGCTCCACCCCGACCCGTCAAGGCGACCGTGAGCCGAGATCACGTCCATACCCAATCGGTATTGGAAAGTTATGGGTTCAAGGTGCAGGAAACACTCCTTACCTTGAGCATCGAATTCACAGAAGAGGGCGATGATGGTCGGTCGCAGCGTTCACACAACCTATAGCCGGCTGTTCCAAAACCGGAGCTTTGTGGCTCTGTGGCTGGGGCAAACCATCTCCTTTGTCGGAGACTATTTCTACTTTCTCGCCATCCCCATCATGGTCGAAAAGCTCACAGGCTCGACCATGCTCGTGGGCCTGTCGGTGATTTCCAGCGCCCTGCCCATGCTTTTGCTGGGGCCGGTGGCAGGGGTCTTTGTCGACCGGTGGGATCGCAAGCGCACCATGTTCGTCGCCGATATCCTGCGGGCCGCACTGGTGCTGGCCTGCCTGCTGGTGCAGAGGCCCGATCAGGTCTGGATCTACTATCTCGTCGGATTCTTGATGTCGTCGGTGAGCCGCTTCTTTTTCCCGGCTCAAAACGCCCTGCTACCGTTGATTGTGGCCGACAGGAACGATCTCCTGTCGGCCAACGGGTTGATGCAGATTGTGCAAACGGTCGGGCTGTTAATCGGTCCGGCCCTGGCGGGTTTCTCTATCGGAATCTGGGGAGAACAGGTCGCCTTTTTGGCCGACTCGGCAACCTACCTGGTCTCGGCGGCTGCCATCCTGGCCATCAAGGCCCCGCGCACCACGGCCAACGTCCAGGCCGCCGGTGGGCAACTGAAGGCCATTCTGCGGGAGATGCAGGAAGGGGTCCACTATCTCTTTGGGAATCGCACCATGGTGGGCGTCCTGCTCTGCCTGGCGGTGGTGCAATTGGGACTGGGCGCCATCAACGTGGCCTGGGTTCCGTTCATGCAGCGCACCTTTGGGCTCGGTCCCGAGGGTCTGGGCGCCGTCGACACGGCTCAGGGCGTGGGCATGGTCATGGGCGGCCTGCTGCTGGGCTTTTTGGCCGGTCGTTTTGCCAAACGCCCTCTGGCCGGCTGGAGCATTCTGTTGATCGGGTTCATGATCGCACTGATTGGCCTGGCGCCCCCGGTGTCGGTGGGCACCTTGCTCCAGGTCGGCAGCGCCGGCGTGAACCCCGCTACCCTCTCTGTGGGGCAGAGGTTGCTCTTTGTGCCCCTGGTGCTGCTGGCTGCCAGCGCCATTCTGGGGGTGGCCCTGGTGCCGGCCCAATCGTCGGTGATGACCATGATGCAGCTCGCCGTCCCCGACCTGAAACGAGGCCGGGTAGGCAGCGCCCTGAATGCCATCACGACGGCGGCGGGGCTACTGACCATGGCCATTACCGCGGCCCTGGGCGAGCTGGTTCCCATGCGGGCAATTTACGTCGTGGCAGGCCTCGTGGTGGGGACGGGCGGCCTGTTGGCGCTGCGGGTCTTGGAAGAGCCAGAAGCGGGCATCGAGGGCCCCGTCGAAGGGATGACCCTCGCCAAGGCGGGCAGTGAATAGAGGCCGGGAAGGAAACGATGGACAACGAACGACTCGAGATCCTGAAAATGGTGGAAGCGGGGCAGATCACCGCCCAGGAAGGGACGCTTCTCCTGGCGAGCCTGGAAGCGCCCGCCCAAGAGTCGGAGCCGGTGGCTCAGGGTTCGGCCCCAGAGCCCAGGCCAGTGGATGACCGCCGGTCCGGCTTCTGGCGCTATCCGTTCCTGGCCGGGGGCGCCGTCCTATTCTTGGGGGTTGCCGTGCTGGTGCTTCTTTCCCTTTCGGGCGCGGCAGCGGGCTGGCTGGTGTGCGGCTGGTTGCCGATCCTCCTGGGGGCTATTGTCGTTTTGGGCGCCTGGTGGTCGAAAAACGCCCGTTGGCTGCATTTGCGGATCAGCGAGCCGGGCGAGAAAAAGCTCGCCATCAGCGTCCCCCTGCCCTTGACCCTGACCGCCTGGGCGCTCAAAATCGCGCAGCCCTTTGTGCCCCAACTCCACGACACCGGCGTCGATGAGGTGATTATCGCCCTGCGCGACAGCACCCTCTCTGAACCCTTTTACGTCGACGTTCACGATGAGGATGAGGGCGAACATGTAGAAGTGTGGATTGGCTAGTCTCGCCGGAAAATAACCGGCGAGGAAAGATGGAGGAAAAAATGGCCACAACAGAAGAAAGAATGCAGATCCTCAAAATGGTTGCCGAAGGCAACATCACAGCCGAAGACGGGGCCAAGTTGTTGGCTGCCCTGGAACCGGCCCAGCCCAAAAAAGACATCCGGACGATCTCGACCGGTCCCAGCGAACCCCGCTGGTTCCGCGTCCGGGTGACCGACCTGGAAACGGGCAAGAACAAGGTTAGCGTGAACTTGCCCATGAGCCTGGTGGACGTTGGCACGCGCATGGGCGCCCGCTTTGCCCCCGAATTGGAGGGCATGGACTTTCACGACATCATCGACCAAATCAGGAGTGGGGCTCAGGGCAAGATCATCGACGTCGAGGACAATGAGGGGGGCGAGCGGGTCGAGATCTATGTGGAATAGCCAGAGCTGGTGGGAACGCCGGTCGGTGGGGCTGCCGGGCGAGATCGTCCGCCCCTCCAAAAGGCGGCCCTCCCAGAGCATGGGAGGGCCTTTGGCATGGCGGGCGAGGCTGCCAAGAACTACCGATCCTTGCGTCGCTTCTTGTACCCAGCCGCAAAGCTATAGAAAGGCAACAGGAGCATTTCCAGCCGAGTTGCCAAATTGACACGGGCGCCCCACAGGGCTGTGCGCGCTTGGGCCACAGGGCGCAGAAGCCGTTCCCGTACCGGCCAGCCGTCAGCGGCAAGGGCTACCGACTCTCGTGGCTCCCACAAAAAGGTGGCTGCCGCCCAGGTAAGCCCGGCGCCAAAGCCGACAAATACGATATGGTCGCCCGATTTGAGCCGGCCCTCCTCAATGGCTTCTATCAGAGCCAGAGGAATGGAGGCCGCCGACGTATTGCCATAGCGATCGATGTTGACCATGATCTTTTCGGGAGGCACACCGAGCCGGCGCCGGGCCAGTTCGATAATGCGATCGTTGGCTTGGTGGGGGATGATCAGGTCGATATCGTCCACCGTCAACCCAGCGGAGGCGATCACCTTGGTGGTCGATTCGGCCATCACGCGCGAGGCAAATTTGAACACCCGCTGGCCATCCATGCGCAGGTATTGCAGTCGCTGATCCAGGACCTCTTGCGAAGCAGGATGCACCCCGCCACAGCCGGGAACCATCAGCGCATCATAGTCGGCCCCATCCGATCCCAAGTCGAAGGACAATAACCCCGTGGGCTGATCGCTGGCCTCCAGAACCACCGAGCCCGAACCATCGCCAAAGAGCACGCAAGTGGTCCGGTCCGTCCAGTCAATGCCCATCGACAAGTGCTCGGTGCCGATGACCAGCACGTTGCGATAGGCGCCCGACTGGATGAACTGGCAGGCCGTGACCAGGGCATAGACCCATCCTGTGCAGCCTGCCTGCAAGCTAAAGGCCGGAGCGCGGCCTGCCCCCAATCGATCTTGAATCATGCTGGCCACGGAAGGGACCAGATAGTCGGGTGATGATGTGGCGACGATAATCAGTTCCACATCCTGGGGCGCGAGTTGGGCCACCTCCAACGCTTTTCGGGCAGAGGCAAGGGACATCGAGCAACAGGTTTCGCCGGGGGCGGCAATGCGCCGTTCGCGGATACCGGTCCGCGTTCGTATCCACTCGTCGCTGGTGTCGACAATCTTTTCCAGGTCGGAATTGGTGAGCACCCGCTCGGGCACATACTTGCCCCATCCGGTAATCCGAGCATACTTGGCCATAGGACGGCGACCTCCTGATCCTCGTTTTCCCAAATTTCCAAAAAAACAGCCCGAAAATTGGCCTTTCGCAAAAGCCGAAAGGCCGAGTGCAGGGAGCCTGCAGCACCTATCCGGCGGCGATGTGGGGCGCCCGGCCCTGCCGGTGGCGCCAGACCAGGGCCAGCACCACTCCGGCGATAGAGGCCGCCGATCCCGCCGCAGCTGCTCCCAAGAGAATGCCCTTTCGATGTCTTTGAAACAGGGTGGGAACGGCGGCTTCCTGGCGCTGTTGTGCTGCCAGGATCAACTCGCCGTGCAGCCGGCGCCGAAAGTCTGGATCGGGCTCTACCGGCTTGAGCAACCCTTGTAGATTCTCTGCCAGATCCAGCAGACCCCGCACCTGTACATTTCGTCCGAGTGTGCCAAGGGGGACATCCGCTCGACCGATGAGTTTGTCTGTGTGCATCGACAAAATGGTTTCGATCTCCCTCGTGTTCATCGCGCCTCCCACAGGCTGCTTTGCCCGCGTATGCCACCTTCGCTCACAGTTGGTAGGCCACCAATCCCAGGGTACCGGGTCCGAAGTGCACTACCAGGGCTGTGGTCAAATTGACCACGAACGCTTCCCGGCAATTGAAAATCGCCTTGGCTTTTTCGAGCAACTCCGCGCCCAGGTCCGCCGCTTCGGAATGAATGGTCGCCAGGTTCACCGGCGCCGATGTGCCGATCCGCTCGACCATGATTTCCAACATGCGCTCGATGGCTTTGCTTTGCGTGCGCACCTTTTCAGCCACGTCGATCATCCCGTCTTCCAGGATGATGATCGGTTTGATGTTGAGCAGGGCCGCCAGGCTGCCCTGGAGCTTGCCCACCCGTCCGCTCAACTGGGCAAAGCGCAGGTCTTTGACCGTGATCAGGATCTGGATCCTGGGGCGGACTGTTCTCAATCGCTCCAGGATTTCGTCCACAGCCTTGCCCTCTTGGGCCATTCGAGCCGCTTCCAACGCCAGAAAGCCAACTCCCGCCGACCCACCAGCGCTGTCAAAGGGATGGACGCGCACCCGGTCGGCCACCATCTCGGCGGCCAACTGGGCCGATTGCAGCGTGCCGCTCAGTTTGGCCGTCACGTGAATCGAGATGATCTCCGTGGCCCCTTTGTCGGCCAGTTGCTGATAACATTCCAGAAACTGACCGGCTGAGGGCTGCGATGTTTGCGGCAGGGTACCGGTCTCGTCGATCTTGCGCAAAAAGGTCTGCTGATCGATGTCCACCCGATCCCGATAGGTATCGGAGCCAAATTGGATGTTGATGGGTATAACGGTCAGGTCATACCGCTGATAGAGTTCTTCGGGCAAGTCACAGGTCGAGTCTACGACGATCTTGATCATAGCTTCCTTTTCTTCTTCCATTTTTCGACCGATGAGGCCGGGCTCACAGGCAGCGCTCGTCCAAATGGGTGCGTAATGCCGACAGGGTGCGATGGTACAAGGACTTGATGGCGCCTTCACTCCGTCCCATGATCTCACCGATCTCGGCATTGGATAGCCGCTCGACGAATTTCAGGATGAGCAGCATCTGCCGATCGGCGGACAAGCAGCGGACCGCCTCCAGGAGAGCCTCATTCTGCTGGCCCTGAACGACCTGGTCCAGGAGGCCCTCGCCCTTTTGGGCTCCGACCATGGTCAGGCGATCCAGGGTTACCAGGGTGCGGCGACCGCGATCCCGATGCCAATTCGCCACCAGATTATGAGCGATCCGGTACAGCCAGGACGAAAAGGGCGCCCCCCGCTGCACGTAGCGGGGAAGGTGATTCATCGCCTGATAGAATACCTTGGCGGTCAGATCCTCGGCGTCATGATGGTTCCCCGTACGATAGTAGACATAGTGGTAGATCTTGTCCAGGTATCTCTCGTACAGGGCCCCGAACGCTTCTGGATCGGTCTTGGCTTGTTCGATCAGCGCTGCTTCGTCTGTCCACTCACTCAACCGCATGACCTCGCTGGCGCCGATCGTTTTTCCATCCTCGATCTCGCATACTAGAACACCGACCGGCGCGAATGGTTGCGGTCAAGTATACCAAAGGCAGACAAGATGGTCAACCAGGCCCCTCTGGCAAACCAGGGCGGATCACGTGCAACCTTTGCTTGCCGTCCGCACCAACAAGCGCGGGATATGGCGATCCCGCGTGAGCGCTGTGGCTCGCCGCCCCCGAGGGGACGCCCCATGTACATCAACGGTTGTAGATTGGGTTGGCTCTATAGAGATCGATCGAGTGGCGTCCTCTCCTACGCAACTGGATTTCCACCGAGCAACGCCTCAAGTGCGGGGGTCCGGGGCCGTCAGGGCCCCGGGCCGGGGGTGTGGGGGCGCGGCTGCGCCCCCACAGAGCCCCTACGCTGCAAAAATGCGCATTGGAGAGACGTGGACCCTGCGAGCAAGGGCCCCTGCGGACAGGGTATAGCATTTGAGCATCCGTGAGGGGCACCCCTCCCGCCGATCCGGTCTAGATTTCCGACAAAGAATGGATGCTACCGGTGTGTACTCAGACGCCTCAGCAGGCATGACGAAATCGCCGAGTCCTACGTTCCTTTTGTCATCTGTACCTTGATACCTATAGGCCCGGTTTAAAACCGACCCCTACAATGGGCAGACCGGATCGAAAAAGCTATTGGAATCGAGTAGGGGGGCGGCGGCTAACCGCCCCCCTCTCACACCACCGGACA
>CAZNQW010000141.1:0-10067 GCA_964575225.1 uncultured Anaerolineaceae bacterium
TTTCTTTGCTCGCAACTTGTCCAAGAAGCCCATCGTGTGAATTTCCTCCTCTAAGGACAAAGGGCCAAGAAGAGCACATTGCCCCCCTTGGCCCTGCTCCCTGCATAGCGGATCTATTCGGTTACAGGTATCCCAAGGCCGTCAGCCGGGCTTCGATCTCAGCTTCCTCGCCGTCGGTATAGGCCGAGTCCTCGCTGTCCTGGGCCGAGGGCACATAGCCGAGTTCTTCGAGCTTGCTCATGATCTTGGCCAGGCTCTCTTCGATCGTCTCGGCGCCTGAATCGATCTGTACGTCGGGGTTTTCGGGTGCTTCATAGGGATCCGAGATTCCGGTAAAGTTCTGAATCTCGCCGGCGAGGGCTTTTTTATAGAGGCCCTTGACATCACGGGCCATGAGGGTTTCCAACGACGCGTAGCAATAGACCTCGACAAAATTGCCGACTTCCTTTTTGACGTTGGCCCGCACCTCGCGATAGGGCGAGATAAACGAACAAAGGACGGCCACCCCGTTGCGGGTGAGCAGCTTGGCGACAAAGGTGACGCGCTCGATGTTCTTGTCGCGGTCTTCTTTAGAGAATCCCAGATCGCGGGTCAGGCTCTGGCGCACAATGTCGCCATCCAGCCGCTCGACCTTGAGCCCGCGCTCTTTGAGCATCTTTTCCAGAGGGATCGCCAGCGCCGTCTTGCCAGCGCCCGACATGCCGGTAAACCAAACCGTTACGCCTTTTTGCTCCATGTTGTTCCTCCTGGCTCCACACCCGGCAAAGGCTGGGTTACAGAGCGAATGAATGTCCTTGCATTTCTGCCGGGATCGGCAGGTTCATTGCATCGAGAATGGTGGGGGCCACGTCCATCAGGTGGCGCCTGGGACCCTGGCCCTGTCCCCCAGTTCGAGGATCGTAATAGATGTAGAGACCCTGCTGGGCATGGTTGGCATCGTCAGGGCCGGTATCGTTCTCAAAGGTGTAGATCGAGTTCAACCCCAGGCTGCCCACCGAGCGCCAGTTCAGATCACCAAAGTAGACGATGAGATCGGGGGCGATGTTGTTCACTTTGCGGTAGATCTCCTGGGGTTTGTAGGCGACCGAGCCGATGTTGCGTCCCTCAGGGTCGGTGATGGTGGCTATTCGCGCCGCGAGTTCATCGCGGACCCGCTCATAGTCGGCCGGGTCGATGATGCCCTCGGGCTCGCGCCCCTTGACGTTCAAAAAAAGCCGGGCATAATAGCCACCCGATCCCCAGGCCAACGTCCGTGACCAATCCACCTCGCACTTTTCCAGGGGAACCACCGTCTCGGGTTCGTACTCCAGCGCCAGGTAGCCCTCTCGCTTGAGCCACTCGTTAAAACAGATGCCGCCAAGCATCGGTTTGCCGCCGTGGTCTGAGACGACAAGCACGACAGTATCGTCATCGAGCAACGCCAGGCGCTCGCCGATCTGGCGATCCAGGTGAATATAGTAGTCGAGGATGGCGTTCTCGTAGGGGTTGCCGTGCTGATATTTGGGGTGCCGCTCGTCAAAGAACTTCCAGAAGCCGTGGTGGATGCGATCGACGCCCATGTCGACGTGCAGAAAGAAATCCCAGGGCTTGGCCATCATCAGATGCTTGACCACCCGGTCGTGTTTGTCCGACAGGGCATAGATCTGCTCGAGCAGATAGTCCTTGTTCTCAGTGCGGAACTGGGGCACATCCAGCATGTATTCGCCGTCGACCAAGGCCTCGATTTCGGCCTTGAGCGATGCCGGATAGGTGTACTCGCTGCGGGTACTCGGCGTCAAAAAGCTAGAGATCATGCAGCCGCGGACCGGGGTGACGGGGTAGGTCTGGGGCACACCGGCGACCACCACATCTTTGCCGGCCCGCGAAAGAATATCCCACACCCGATCGACCTGCACCGAGCGAGCTGAGGCGATGGACATACGCTCGTAGCTATAGTCGGCCCGATTGCGAAAGCCATAGAACCCCAACTCGCCGGGATCGCGGCTGCTCAGCATCGAACTCCAGGCCGGCACGGTGATGGCAGGGACGGTGCTGGTCAACTCGCCAAAGGTGCCGCCCGCCATGAGGCGGCTCAGGTTCGGCAGACGGTCGCGCCAGCGATCAAACACCAACGTCGGCTCGGCGCAGTCGAGACCGATCACAAAGACGTTCAACGGCTCTCTCTCCAGAACCCGATCCTAGTCCTGGTTCTCAGCGGGGTGTTGCTTGGAGCGGATGCCGTCCATCAACACCTTGGAGACCTCGGGCCGGGTAAACTCTTCGGGCAGCATCTCGCCGCGCTCGAGCATCTCCCGCACCTGGGTGCCACTGAGGTTCACCCAGTTCTCCGGGCTGTGGGGGCAGGTCTTGGCGCTGACCACCATGCCGCACTTTTTGCAAAAGAAGGTATAGTCAAAGAACAGCGGCGTGATCCCCAGCTCGCCCGGTTCGAACTCGTCAAAGATATAGTGGGCATCGTAGGTGCCATAGTATTTGCCCACGCCTGCATGGTCACGACCGACGATAAAGTGGGTGCAGCCATAGTTTTTGCGGGCAATGGCATGAAAGATGGCCTCGCGCGGGCCGGCGTAGCGCATGGCTGCAGGAAAGACGCCCAGCAACACGCGGTCGGCAGGATAGTAATCGCGCAGGATGGCCTGATAACTCTCGATGCGCACGTCAGCCGGGATATCGTCGGCCTTGGTCTCGCCGACCAGGGGGTGCAAAAAGAGCCCATCCACAATTTCCAGGGCGGTCTTTTGGATGTATTCGTGCGCCCGGTGGATGGGATTGCGTGTCTGAAAGGCGACCACTCGTCGCCAGCCCCGTGCCGCGAACATGCGGCGGGTTTGGGCCGGCTCGTGGCGCAGTTCGGGAAACTCGATGGTCTTGGGGCCATTGAGCATAAAGACCTCGCCGCCCAAGAGCCAGTCGCCCTGACGATGGAGGCGGGCCACACCGGGGTGGGCATCTTCGGTGGTCTTGTACACCTCACGGGCCTCGCGTTCCTTGTCGGCCTTGAACTTTTCGGCGATGGTCATGATGCCCATCAGATGCTCGCCCTCCATGAGGGCGATCTCCTGGCCTTCCTTGAGCCCGTCTGCTTCGTCATCGCCAACAGGCAACGTAACCGGAATGCTCCAGGGCAGCCCGTTGGTAAGGCGCATGGTATCGATGGTGGCATTGTACTCGTCGCTGGTCATAAAGCCCGTCAACGGACTAAAGGCGCCAATGGCGATCATTTCCAGGTCCGAAACGCCCATGGGCGTGAGCTGGATCTGCGGAAAAGACTGGGCGCGATCCAGGGCAGCCTCACGCAGGGCGCCCCGCAGGACACGATTGATCAATTGTCCGCCGTGAGGCGGAATGCTGCCAACAACTCGAGACATGGTTGTACTCCCTGTAAAAGGTGTTCGCTCGGGTACGAGCAAAAACAAAAGCATGAATCGCATGACGGCTGGATCCATGCGCAGGGATTCTATCAAAAAGGACCCCCTTTGTCAATTCAATGGAGGTAGCAGGAGAGAGTGATCATCCAGTTGGACATAAGCGATGGATGTGCTATAATGGCGCCAGAGAGGGGATCGAAAACGATGGGATCGTTGGTCACCGACAAGGGTGTGTTGCACTTTGAGATGATTGGCCGGGGACAGCCCCTCATCTTGCTCCATTGTTGGATCGGTTCTTGGCAGTTCTGGCGCGACACCATGGAATTCCTGGTGGCCCATGGGGACTATCGCATCTATGCTCTCGATTTCTGGGGCTTTGGCGAATCGGAGCGCCAGGAGGATCGGCCTCACGAAGCCTATGCCGTCCCCAGCTTTGTGTCGATGGTCCAGCAGTTCATGAATCAGATGGGAATCAAATCCACTTCGGTCTTTGGCCATTCGATGGGGGGCACTGTGGCCTTGAGCCTGGCGCTGGCGGGCCCCAACCGTGTCCAAAAGGTGGCCGTCGTCGGTTCCCCCATTGACGGGCGTTCGCTCAGCCTTTTGCTCAAACTCTCAGGCCGGCACTGGATCGCCCGGCTCCTTTGGTCCTTTCCTCCCGTCCTCGACTTTATTATGTGGGGTTATTCGCCCGGCATTGCCCGAGACCGACAGAACATCTATCGAATGACGCGCGACACCCTATCTCAGGCGACCATGTTCTCCTTTTCGCGCAGCATCGATTCCCTGCGCCGCACCGATCTCACACCGCAGCTTGCCCGGCTCGCGATGCCCACCATGGGAATCTATGGCACAGGCGACATGGTGGTCAATCCCAACCAGGCCGACCTGATGGCCCGCCACGTTCGCCACGCCCAAGTAGAGCGATTCGAAGACTCGCGCCACTTTCCCATGCTGGACGAGCGGGATCGGTTCAACCACACTCTCTTAAAGTTCTTGCAGCAATAAGCCCGCTGCGGAGCCATACGGCTGCGTCCCTGGCCCTGCAGCCATCGTGCGATCCAGTCCGAGATTCCAATCGGGATTTTTTGTCTTTGACAAAAGCCGATGGTGATGTTAGAATCTGGCTCATGAGTGCAGACACGTTGCCACTGTTGATCATGACCGGGGCTAGCGAAGGCAGCGAGCCAGAAAAGATGGTGAGCCTGACGCGGCAAGCCGTGACGATGGATCTGGTGGAGCGGGCCTTGACCGTACCCCGATTGCGCCCCATTGTGGTCGCCACCAACTCTTCCGAACTGGCCCGTCGCCTGGCAGAGTATCCCATTCAAGTCGACTTGGATGATCCGGCGCAGCCTTTTCATTTCGGGCGCCGCTTGCTCGAGTTGATCGAGCGGTACCGAATGGAGCGCTGCTTCTATCTGGGTGGGGGGGCAGGCCCCTTGCTTCCGGCCGATGACATGGCTTCGATAACCGACGGGCTGTTGGCCGCCGATCGGTTGCTGATCACCAACAACTTTTACTCGTCCGATTTTGCCGCCTTTTCTCCCACCTCGATTTTGACCGGGTATCCCCCTCCCGAAAATGACAACGAACTGGCCTGGTTGCTGGGGGAAGATGCGGGGTTGCCCATCCGCGAGCTGCCTCGCAGCGCGGCAACCCAGTTTGACGTCGACACGCCGGTCGATCTCCTCACCCTGGCGATGCACCCGGCGGCAGGCGCCCACACGCGGGCTTGCCTGGAATCGCTGCCCCTGGATCTCCCGCCCCTGGAGGCGGCCCTGCCCCTCATGTTAGATCGGGAGGCCACCATTCTGGTCGCCGGGCGGATCGGCTCGGCAACCTGGCGATATTTGGAGCGGGAGACGGCCTGCAGTACCCGCGTGTTCTCCGAGGAGCGCGGGATGAGGGCCAGCGGCAGGCTGGCCCGGGGCGAGGCGCGCAGCCTGCTGGGGTATCATCTGGATGCTGTGGGGATGACGCGCTTTTTCGAAATGCTGGGTAACCTGGGCCAGGCTGTATTCCTGGACAACCGGGTGATTTTTGCGCACCGGGGCCTGTGGCCCACAGCGGCCGACCGCTTTTACTCCGATCTGCGCCAGCCTGAGCAGATTGAGGATCCCTTTGTCCGGGCACTGACAGAGGCCGCCATCTCGGCGCCCATCCCGGTGATCATGGGTGGGCATTCCCTCGTGGCGGGCGGAATGTATGCCCTCATCGAGGCGGCTTGGGCGCGGGGGCACGATGTGGCGCGACACGTAATTCCTCAGACCGATTGAGAATCTTGACCTGTGAGGGCCAGAGCAAAAGAAATGAACCAAACCTTGGCGAGTAAGCATTCAGGCTATACCATTGTCGTTGCCGATGACGAACCGGAAGTGGTAGACCTGGTCCGGATTATCCTGGAATCGGAGGGCTACCGGGTGGTGGACGCCGGCAATGGCGCGCAGGCGTTGATCCAAATACGCGCCCACCATCCCGATCTGATCCTGATGGACATGCGAATGCCCGAGATAACGGGACTGGGCGTGTTGGACCAGTTGGCCAAAGACCCGGAAATCCGATCGATTCCGGTGGTCATGCTCAGCGTAGTGGTCACCGATCCAGATGTGCGCATGGCCCTCGAGCGGGGCGCGATTGCCTATCTGTCCAAGCCCTTTGAGGTGCGAGAGCTTCTATGGATGATCGATCGGGTCTTGACTATGGATTCTGCCCAACGCCAGAGCTTTCGGCGGCAGATGATCGGCAGTGTGGGACGCCGGGACTAGCGGCAACAACCCCAAAGACGCTCAAAACGCGAACCACCTGCTCCAATATCCCTCGGGCGGAGCGGTGAACTCGAAACAGAATCGGATCGATAGGGCCCGCCTCAAGCCCTCAGTTGCGACCTCTCGGTTTTGATGGTACAATGTTCCGGCATTCACAAGATCAACACGAAGGAGTGTCCATGATGGCAAATGAAGAATATTGGGATGCGTTTTTCGGAGTCGATCTCGAACAGGTAGACCCCGATACGGATCTGATCATTGGCTTTGAAGAAGAGCGCCAGGCGCGCAAGCTGATCATGATCCCTTCCTCGTCGATGGCCCCCAAAGCGGTGCGCCAGGCGCTGGGCAGTGTGTTCAACAACGTCTACGCCGAAGGCTATCCTCCCCTGCGCATGACACGGGATGAGGAGCCCATGCTCCTGGACGTGGCCCACCAACTGGCCTATTATCGGCGCTATGCCGACCGGCGGTTCTACAAGGGCGTGGATTATGTGCATTTTGTGGAAACGCTGGCCCAGCGCCGAGCGGCGGCCTGTTTTGCCAACGAGCGGGCCGGCACCCAGGACATCTATGTCAACGTACAGCCCCTGTCGGGGGCAGCCGCCAACCTGGCTGTATACGATGCCGTGGTCGACGTAGGCGATGTGGTCATGGGCATGGACCTCTATCAGGGAGGCCACCTGACCCACGGCAGCGAGTTCAACTTTTCTGGCAAACGCTATCACGTGGTCAGCTATGGCGTGAGCAAGCGAACCGGCAAGCTGGACTATGACGAGATCCGGTCGATGGCCCGGCAACACAAGCCCAAGATGATCATCGCCGGGTTCACGTCGTACCCATGGGCACCCGACTGGGAGGCCTTTGCCGACATTGCCCATAGCGTGGGCGCCCTCCTGTTGGCCGACATCAGCCACCCGGCAGGGATGACCATCGCCGGCGCCTTTCCCAGCCCGGTGGGCATTGCCGACGTCACGACCTTTACCACCCACAAGACCCTGTGCGGCCCGCGCGGGGCGGTTATCCTGACCACCGACGCCGATCTGGCTACCAAGGTCGACATGGCCGTGTTCCCCGGTGAACAGGGCGGCCCTCACACCCAAAAATTCGCGGCCATGGCTGTGGCCTTCAAGATCGCTCAGACAGAGCCCTTCCGCCGGCTGCAATGGAAGATCAAAGAGAACGCAGCAGCCCTGGCCAAAGGGCTCGAGTCGCGCGGCCTAAAGCTGGCCTACGGCGGCACCGATACCCATTTCTGCATGCTCGACCTCAACAGCGTCAAGAGCGAAAACGGCGCGCCCCTGCGCGGCGAACCTGCGGTGCGCATCCTGGATCTGGCGGGCATCGTGGCCAACCGAAACACCATCCCCGGCGATGAGCTGACGGCCTTGGGAATGGGCATTCGGCTGGGCACGCCCTGGCTGACGCAGCGAGGATTTGGCCCGGCCGAGATCGACGAGGTGGCCGGCCTGATCCACAAAACGGTCACCCACATTCAGCCCTTTAGCTACATCGGCTTGAGCGGCGAACTCCCCCGCGGCAAGATCGACCTGGATGTTCTGGAAGAGATCAAGCGGGAGGTAGCCGATCTGGCCGATCGGGGGGTGGCCGAAACCGATGACCGGGGCAGCGAGTATCCCCACTACTACCAATTGCTGTCCACCGCCCCGTGCGAATTTCCAGGACTCAAGCGGGCAGCCTGCCCCGGCGAACAGGCCGAGAGGGAGGCCGTCCGCACAGGCGCAGGCCTGATCGATCTGAGCGATTGCGGGCTGTTGCAGATCATCGGCGACCGGGCCGAACCTTCGCTGCAGCAGGTGCTGACCAATGACGTGGCAGCGCTCAAGCCGGGTGAGAGCCAGCTTGCGTTTCTGTTGAACGAGGATGCCCGGGTCATTGACGATGTATCGATCCTGCGCCAATCGCCCGACGAGATCGGAAGGGACCGCTACCTGCTATTGACCAATCCGGAGAACCACGAGCGGGTCAAGGCCTGGCTGCGCGGCCTGGGAGATGGATACACCCTCTTTGACCCGGAGGATCTCTCGCGTAAGGTCGAAGGTCCCGTGATCGTCGAAGACCTGCGCATGGTCGACGAATCGCAGTGCACGGTGGCGATGGCCCTGGTGGGTCCCCGCGCCGCCGAATGGGCCAAGGCGGCAGGCCCCCTGCCGGGGTTCCTGTTCTCCCACACCGACAGCCGCATCGAGATGGCAATTCCGGCGGCTCAAATCCAGAGCGTGTACGATCGACTGATCGAACTGGGCGCCACCCCCGTCAGTAGGGCAACGCGGCAGGCCCTCCGGGCCGAATCCAAGCTACCGGACTATGGTGCAATGCCCACCTATACGACCGATTCGGGCAGGCCCACCGGGCTGGAGTTGTATCGAGCGGGCCACCAGGATCGCTTTGAGCTGCGGGTGCCCTACTTTGTGGGCTGCCAGAACCTGGATCCGGTGCGACGGCGACCCGAGCTGCCTGTCTTCCAGTGGGAAGAGCCTCAGGATCCGCCGCTGCAGCGCACTCCTCTGTACGATTGGCACAAGGCCCACACACGCAAGATCATCCCCTTTGCGGGCTGGGAGATGCCGGTGTGGTACACGGGTGTTCTCGACGAGCACAACGCCGTCCGCCGGGCAGCGGGCCTGTTCGACGTGGCGCACATGGGCGTGTTCGAAGTCAGTGGCCCCCATGCCACCGAATTCCTGGACCTGGTGTGCAGCAACTATGCGCGCTGGTTCAACCCCGGCGAAAGCTATTACGCCTATCTGCTGGATCCCGACGGCCAGATTCTCGATGACCTGATGGTCTACCGCCGGGCCAAAGACCGCTACCTGGTGGTGGTCAATGCATCCAACGCCGACAAGGATTGGGCATGGCTCGACGCCGTCAACCGAGGCCAGGTGTTGATCGATCGCCAACGGCCCGACCTGCGAGTGCTGCGCTCGGCAACGCTGCGGAATCTCAAAGATCCGGTCAGCGGCGACGACATGCGAGTCGACCTGGCCCTGCAAGGTCCCGCGTCGCTGGCCATCTTGCAGAGCTTGACCGACAACCCCCGGCTCAAAGACCGTCTGGCCCGCGTGCCCAAGACCGGGTTGACCGAATGCGAACTGGCCGGTTTCGATCTGGTCATCGCCCGCACCGGCTATACCGGCGAGGAGATCGGCTACGAGATCTTGGTCCACCCCGATAGGGCGTTGGCTTTTTGGGAGACGCTGCTGGAGGCCGGAGGGCTTTTCGGCTTGCAGCCCTGCGGCCTTGCGGCCCGTGATTCCACGCGCACCGAGGCCGGGCTGCCCCTGTATGGTCACGATCTGATGGGGCCCTACGACATCTCGCCGATGGGGGCCGGTTTTGGCTCCTACGCCAAGCTGCACAAACCCTATTTTGTGGGTCGCCAGGCGATTATCGAGCAGGAAGCCAGGCGCACCATGGAGATCCTCCGCTTCCGCATGAACGAGCGGGGTGTGCGCATGCCCAAGACGGGCGATCCCGTGATCAACCGCAAGGGACGGGCCGTCGGATGGGTGACCAGCGCGGCCATCGACGTCGATGGTCGTATCCTGGGACTTGCCTACGTGGAGAGCCGCTACCACCAACCCGGCGACGAAATCGGCATCTTTAGCCTCCCGGCGCGGCCCGTGGTCGAAAAGTGCGACAAGGCCGACCTGACGCCCGGCGACAAGATCCAGATCCCGGATATGGCGACCATCCTTTTCCGCTTCCCTGATGAAAAGGAGCGAGCCCACTGGCGCGGGCCCCAAGCAGAGTCGGAACCGGGCCCGGAAGCCGAAGGCGCAGTCTGATCCATCCACGGCCTGTACTCGTTGCGGTGCAGGCCCAGTTCCACACAACCCAAACCCTTTCAGGGTTTGTGATGACCTGATGCAAGCAAGAGAGATCGGAAGAGCGTCGTGTAGGGAAAGAGTGT
>CAZNQW010000142.1:0-10015 GCA_964575225.1 uncultured Anaerolineaceae bacterium
TGCTGGGTACGTGGGTTGTCGGCTTGTGGCTTGGGCCTGGGCAGCAGGGGCACGGCCTGCCATGCCCCTGCTGTTGGGTGCTCTTGCCGTCACGTCCTCAGAAGCGCTGGGCATGGCTCCTAGCGCGCCATCCATACCATCGAAAGACGCACGTTCCTTTTTCCATTGCGGCGATCGCATTTAGAGCTTGGCTGCAATGGCCTCGGCCATCTCTAGCGTAGTGTTGGCGCCGCCCATGTCGTAAGTGCGGACCTTTCCTTCGGCGATGACGGCAGCCACGGCGCCTTCCAGTTCGGCAGCCTTGTCGGTCTCGCCCAACCAATCCAACATCATTTTGGCCGCCAGAATCGTCGCGATGGGGTTCACCTTGTACTGCCCGGCATACTTGGGGGCCGAACCGTGGGTGGGCTCAAAGACGGCATAGTTGGAGCCGATGTTGCCGCTGCATCCAAAGCCCAGGCCGCCCACCATCTGGGCGCACAGGTCCGAGATAATATCACCGAACAGGTTGGTGGTCACCACCACATCATAGTTAAAGGGGTTCTTGAGCAGCCACATGCCCATGGCGTCGATGTTGGCGTTGTCAAATTGGATCTCGGGATACTCGGCGGCTACCTTGCGCGCCGCGTCCATGAACACCCCATCGGTCTGGCGCAGTACATTGGCTTTGTGCACCGCCGTGACCTTCTTGCGTCCATGCTGGGCCGCATACTCGAACGCTGCCCGCACAATCCGCTCCGATCCGCCCGGCGTGATGGCCCGGATCGAGATGGCTGCATCGCGGGGGAGCTTTTCGGCGCCCTTGACCGCATAGAACTCGTCCGGCACCTTGTCAAATTCGACGCCGATGTACATTCCTTCCGTGTTCTCCCGAAAGACCACCAGGTCGATGCCGTCTTTGTAGTTCAGGGAGTTGCCCGCATAGGCCTTGCAGGGACGCAGGCAGATATACAGATCGAGCAACTGCCTCATGCCGACGATGGGGCTGCGATAACTGTAGCCCTTGCCCTGGAGCTCGGGCGCCAGCTCCTGGTTGGAGACGTCCTTGCCCTTGGAGGTGATGGCGCCAAAAAAGGCGCAGTCCGTCTCTTTCATCATATCCAGTGTGCGCTGGGGCAGCGGATTGCCCTCTTGGCACCACATTTCCCAGCCAATGTCGCCGTGGATATATTCTGCATCCAGCGCCATCCGGTCCAGTACGATCTTGGCCGCCTCAGTCACATCGATCCCCACTCCGTCCCCAGGCAGCCAGGCGATTTTGTACTTGGCCATGTTCCATGTCCTCCTCAAGTCATGATTATTGAATGGCTCGGCTTTCGCCGGCGAGAGCCGAGCCGGTGGCTTGTTATCCGAGTCCCAACTTGTGCTTGACGTGGGGGACCAATCCCCCTGCATCCAGGATTTCCATCACCGAGGGCGCCAGCGGAGGGAACGTGTATTCGGCGCGGGGAGTGAACACCTTTCCGGCTTCAAAGTCAACCGTGACCTCTTCACCGCTCTCCACCGAGTCCACCGCATCGCAGGTGACAATGGGCAAGCCCTCGTTGATGCAGTTCCGAAAGTAAATGCGGGCAAAGGAGCGGGCTACGATGGCGCCCACCCCCACCTCTTTTAGGCAGATGACGGCCTGCTCGCGGGAGCTGCCGCAGCCCCAATTCTTGCCGGCGACGATAATGTCACCGGGGCGAACCTTCTTGACGAACTCGGGATCGAGATCCTCCAACGCATGCTCGGCCATCTCTTTCCGGTCGGTGATGCTGTAGGTGTACTTGCCCGGAAAGATCACGTCGGTATTCACATCGTCCCCATATTTCCAGACTCGTCCTGTGATTTTCGTGTTCAACGCCCAACCTCCCGTGGAAAAGGGTCTTGTCAGACTGCAGAATCCTACCACCACCCCACCCAGAGCCGCGAGAACTGCCAGCGGGGTGGGACGCCCACTTTGCGGATGGTCTGGACATCCGAACCGTCGGGGTTCATGCTCCGGATGGCCCAGGCCTTGCCATTTTGGTCGCTCAGGAAAAAGATCTTGAGGCCGTCAGGCGAATAGACCGGCAGGGTATCGTTGCCGGTGTTCTTGGTGAGCTGCTTTCTGCCAGAACCGTCCAGATTCACTACAAAGATCTCTGGGTTTCCGCCGACCTCTGTCGAATAGATGAGTCTTTTGCCGTCAGGAGACCAGGAGACTTTGCCGCCACCGTCGCTGGTCACCTGCCGGAAGCCCTGGCCGTTGGGTTGCACCACAAAGATGCCGCAACTGGTATCCCGACACGAGTCAAAGGCGATCAACCCACCCTTGGGCGACCAGGCTGGGCGGATGCCCTGCGGCAGTTTGCGGCGATTGCTGCCGTCGGCGTTGATGATGTAGAGATTCACATCGGAGCTCCACCAGTTGCCGACCCACTCGTGAAACACCAGTTCCTTGCCATCCGGTGAGAACGAGGCAAATTCGGCATAGTTGCTGACCACCACGTGGTTGGCCGATTTTTTGTCCAGATCGTACACCCAAATCCCACTGAAGGGTCGGTAGAACGCAACCTTTTTGCCGTTGGGCGAATAGGCCGGCTCGATGGCGGGTCGAAAGACTTCGGTCGCTTCGCTACCATCCCCGCGCATCACCCACATGCTGTATTTGAACTCGTCGGACTCGGAACCGCCGTCAAAGTTGCTGTAGATGACGCCATAGGCTCGCACCGAAGCCTGGGGTTTGGCCGTCGGCTTGGCGGTCGGCGCAGTCGTGGGCGCGACGGTGGGTGGCTCCGTGGGTGCGACGGTGGGCGGCTCCGTGGGTGCGACAGTGGGCGGCTCCGTGGGGGCCGCCGTGGGCAGCACCAACACATCTGTCGCCGCCGGTTGAATGGGCTGGACCGCAGCGCCTGTCGTGGGAGAGGGGAGCAGCACATCGCCTCCCTCGGGGGCAGGCGTAAAGGTGGCCGTGACCACTTGGACCTGCGTTTGGGGTGTGTAGGTGGCCGTCACCACCTGGACCTGGCTTTGCGGGGTAAAGGTGGCGGTGATGACCAGGATCTGAGGGGTCGGTTCGGGCCCGCCGCAGGCCAACAGCAGCAACGCCAGCACGACCAGGAAAAGGACCGCAGCTCCCATCCCTCGGTGAGAAAACAATGTCCAGAAACCCCTTTGTGACCTCATCTTTTCTCCTTTTCGTGGCAGACGGCCCTCGTCTCGATTGCCTGCTGCCTGTCGGGCGGTTCCGGTGCCCGATTCCCGTTTCTAGACGGTTCTCGGATCGGCGATGGCGCCGGCTAATGCCGAGGCGGCCACCGTAGCCGGGCTGGCCAGGTAGATCTCGGCGTCGCGGCTGCCCATTCGTCCCTTAAAGTTTCGGTTGGCGGTGGAAATCGTGCGCTCGCCGGGGGCCATGCAGCCCTCGTGGGCGCCCAGGCAAGGGCCGCATCCTGGGTTCAAGAGGGTCGCGCCGGCGGCCACCAGATCCGACACAACCCCGGCTGCGATGGCCTCCAGAAGGATCTCGCGCGAAGCAGGCAACACCAGCAACCGCACCCAGGGCGCGATATGCTTGCCCCGCAAGATCTCGGCGGCGGCGGCCAGATCCTCCAGCCGGCCATTGGTACACGTGCCGATGAGGGCCTGCTGAATCTCCAGGCCGGCCACCTCGGTCACCGGTACCACATTGTCCACCCGGTGGGGTTTGGCCACCTGAGGCACCAGGGTGCTCACGTCGTAGAACAGTTCCTGAGCATAGGTCGCATCGGGATCGGGATAGATCTCCTGGTAGGGCTGGTCGGTGCGCGCAGCCAGCCAGGCCCGCGTCACCGGGTCGGGCGCCGCATAGCCGTTCTTGGCGCCCATTTCGGCGGCCATGTTGCACAGCACCTGGCGGCCGCCGATGCTCATGGCCTCGATGGCCGGGCCGGCAAATTCCACCGAGCGATAATCGGCGCCGTCGGCGCCAATGTCGCCGATAATGCGCAGGATCAGGTCTTTGGCCGAGATCCTCTGGGGCATGGTCCCCTCGACGACGATGCGCAAGCTCTCGGGCACGCGCAACCAGATCTCGCCCGTGGCCATAACCGCCGCCGCTTCGGTGCGGCCAATGCCTGCCGCAAAAGCCCCCAGAGCCCCGTGGCTCGGCGTGTGCGAGTCGCTACCCACGATGAGCAATCCGGGGAGGGCATGGCCCTTTTCCGGCATCACCTGGTGGCAAATGCCTTCACCGACGTCGAAAAAGGCCGAGATGCCCTGCTCGCAGACAAACTCGCGCGTCTCCTTGTGGCTTTGGGCATAGGTCTCGTTGGCCGCGGGCACCACGTGATCGAGGATGATCACGTTCATCGAGGGATCGGCCACCCGGTCTACCCCGATTTTGCGAAAGGTTTTGGCAATGGCCGACGTGTTGTCGTGGGTGAGGAGCTTGTCGGGTCGCACCGTGACAATCTGGCCCGGCACGGTTTCGTCGAGACCCGCCTTCAGGGCGAGGATCTTTTCCGCAAATGTCTTTCCCATCTGTCATGCACCCCCTTTGATGCCTGAATGATGACCTGAAACATGCAGAACCCAGCTTGGCGAATCCTCGCCTTGCATGCCCTATTCTATTCGATTTCGCAGCGCTTGTCAAAAGGATGCATTCTGGTTTTCTGGATGGCGTCATCGTAGCCGGGGCCCTTGTTCCTGGAGGGATGCGAGGGCAAAAGTACCCAGCCATCGTAGGGGCACTGCCAGGGTCAAGGGTACAAGCTAAGGGCCATAGGGTCCAGTATCCTGGGGTATCTTCTTGGCCCTGCGTGCATGCAAGATGGTTTGTTGTGAGGGGGGTTTTGTGCTATACTCGAGCAATGGCGCTCGGTGTCTGCCCGGCGCCGTCCCCCCATCGCGCCTCATGACCGGCAGGGGGCGGCGGGGCGATCTTGAGAGAGTACCGTTCGCACATGGGAGAGCAAGACATGAGCCAACAAACGGGAGATCGGGGACAAAAACGAATCCAGCGGCGCACGGTTTATGGCGATCCGATAGTCTTCGGCGAGCGCAGCCTGGTGCCGGTGGCCGACATTATCACCCTGGGTCAGGCCCGGGGCACCATTGCCCAGGACTCGGTAAGCGGCTGGGGATGGGGGGGAGTGCGGATCACACCTCGGGCCGTGATTGTTCAGGAAGCCGGGGGCGAAGGACGAGTTGAGATCGTCGACGCCACGGCACGGGTGGTCGGCCGTTTGGCCGCGGCGGCGATGGGAGCGTCAGTGGCCCTGGCTATGGCACGGTGGGCCATCGGGTATCTGCGCCAAAGAACGGGCTGAACTCCTGCTCGTGGGAGGGGGAGTGCAGGCGCTGAGATCGTGTAGAGAGCAAAGGAGAATGTGATGAGCTTGAACCGATTGTTTGACGTCATCCAGCAGATCAAGGAGGCCGCCGACGTTCGCGCGGTTTTTGGCGAGCCTCAGGTGCTTGAGGACAAGACCATCATCCCCGTAGCCCGGGTCTCCTATGGCATGGGCTTGGGCTTTGGCAGCGACGAGGCTGAAGGCGAGGTCGCCACCGTGGACGACAGCGGGGGCGGGGGAGGCGGAGCTTCCAGCGCTCCCTTGGGCGCTTTGGTGGTCACACCCGACGAGGTTCGCTTTGTGCCCAGCCTGGATGTCACCAAGGTGGTGTTGGCCAGCCTGGCAACGGGAGCCTGGGTGATCTATCAACTGGCCAAGACGATGCAGGCGATTTTCGGCCGCGACTAAAGCGAGTGCGGACAGGGCCTATGGGGAAAAGAGGGTACATCGGCGATGGGTAAAACATGCCTGTGGGGGCTGGCAGCGAGTCTGGTGCTGGTGATGGCGACCCTGCTGGCTGTGAGTGCGTCGGCCTCTTTTGCCCAGATCCCCGCGGAAGAGCCTTGCCAGGAGGTCACGGGGTTGGACGTCGGCTACGAGGCGCCGTCGGTCCACCCGGGTCAGGTGGTGACCTTTACCGGGCAGATCGTGAGCGGCACCCTGCCGGTGACCTACACCTGGGACTGGGGCGACGGCGGCTCGACGACGCCGGGCATTGTCATGCAGGCCGAATGGACGGGCACCCACTCGTACACAACGACGGGTCTGTTCTCGGTGACGCTGGCGGTCTGGAACCCATGCACGGTCGAGCCGGTGACGGCGACCACAAGAGTCACGGTCACCGCCTGGCCCTGCATCACCGCGACCGGCCTTTCCTGGACCTACGAGCCGACCGACGTTCATGCCTACGAGCCGGTACTTTTGAGCGCGCAGGTGATCACCGGCAGCTTGCCCGTGACCTACACTTGGGACTGGGGCGATGGCTCGCCGTCCGCCGAAGGGGTATCGGCCCTTCCGGCGTTTACAGCGACCCACACCTTTACCCGGGCCCAGGAGTTGACTGTGACCCTGGCGGCCTGGAACGCCTGCACCCTGACGCCCACCACTCAGGCGCACTCTCTCGTCATCGCTCCCTGCCAGGCCGTCACCGGCGCGCAGATCGTCCAGTTTCCCGAGGTGGTGCAGGCCGGACAGGGGGTCACTCTGTCGGCAGTCCTCTCGGGCGGATCGGGCCCTCTTTCTTATGCCTGGGACCTGGGCGATGGAACCACTGGCTCGGGTCCGATGGTGACCCATGCCTACCCCATTGCCTGGGAGGACGCCAGCTTTACGGTGATCTTGACTGCCTCAAACCCCTGCGGCTCGGAGGTCGTCTCGACGCCGATATCGGTCCTAGCCTTGCAAAGGCATACCTACCTGCCCTACGTAGGCAAGGTTCTCGGCCCGGCTGCCCATCTGGGCTATGGGGCCAACGTGGCCTCGGCCGACCATGCCACCTACCTGGCCGAGATGGGGTTCGATTGGGCCAAAGGCTTTGCCGTGTGGCAGGCTGCGCCCCCCTACGATTGGGCGAATGTGGACAATCAGCTCCGCGAGTTCCTGGTCAGTGTGCCGAACGTCCTGATCCGGGTGGGAGATGATCTCTGGCAAAAACCACCCCTGACCCCTGCGGAGCGGACGGCCTTTCGAGCCTATGTCCAGGCGCTGGCCCACCATGTGTCGACCACGTGGCGGCCCCAGGGGCTCGAGGTGGCGGCTTACGAGATCTGGAACGAGCCCAATCTGGAGTACGAGTGGGGCGGGGCGCCCAACGCGGCCCAGTACACCGCCTTGCTCAAAGAGGCCTACCAGGGCGTCAAAGCAGGGGACCCGCAGGCCTATGTGGTCAGCGCCGGGCTGGCGACGACAGGCGGCACGCTGCAAGATAGCGTAGCCGAGCAGGCGGCTGTGACGGCCTTTGCCCAGAGCCTGTACGGCGTCGAGGCGGTGGTGCCCGACCTGACCTTCTTGCAGCAGATGTACCTGAACGGCGCCAAAGGTTATTTCGATGCCCTGGGCACCCACCCCTACGGGGGGGCGGACCCGCCGGATGTGGCGCCGGCTTTGGCCAGTGGTCCTATCTATTTCCGGCGCGCCGAAGAGCAGCGTCAGGTCATGCTCGATTTTGGCGATTCGTCGCCCATGTGGAACACCGAATTTGGCTGGGTGGTGGAAACCAGTTACAATCTCGGCGAGCACGAGTGGATGGAGGTCACCGAGGCTCAACAAGCCCAATATCTGGCCGACGCCCACATCTATGCCGACGAGCATTGGCCCTGGATGGGTCCTATGTTCCTATTTAATCTGGATTTCGCGACGGTCAGTTGGTACGAGTTGGGCGATCCGATGCGCTGGTATTCGATTACCTATCGGGTCGATCCCCAAAAGAACAGCACCAGCCCTATCCTGTTGCGTCCGGCCTATTATAGCGTGAAGGCCATGCCCAAGAACTCGGCCTGGTAGGCGCCGGGCGGTCGAACGGGCCGAGAATCCCTTATCATGTATTGGAGAGTGTAGAGTCTGTATGCTAAAGCAGTTGATCCATTGTGGAGTGGTGATCCCCGAACCCCCACCCCCCTTGGGGTTGGTCCTCACCATCCAGGGGGCGCCGCGGGCGCTCACCCCCAAACAAGAGGAGATGGCCCTCGCCTGGGCCAAGAAGCAGGGCACGCCTTACGTGGAGGATCGGGTCTTTGTGGCCAATTTTCTGGCCGATTTCAGCCAGGAGCTGGGCCTGGATCGCGCGCTTTCGTTGGATGAGGTGGATTTTGGGCCGGCCATCCGTGTGATTGAAGAGGAACGGGCCGCCAAGGAAGCCCTGACCCGGGAGGAGCGCAAGGCCCTCGCCGCAGAGCGCAAAATCCAACGCGAGGCGCTGCGCGAGCGCTTTGGCTATGCCATTGCCAACGACGAGCGGGTGGAATTGGCCAACTATGTGGTCGAACCCAGCGGCATCTTTATGGGGCGGGGCAAACACCCTCTGCGCGGTCGTTGGAAAGAGGGCGCCCATTACGAGGACGTGGCCTTGAACCTGAGCCCCGATGCCCCCATCCCCGAAGGGGCGTGGGGCGAGATCGTCTGGCAGCCCGAGTCGCTGTGGGTGGCCCGTTGGAAAGACAAGCTTTCGGGCAAGCTCAAGTACGTGTGGCTGGGCGATACGGCACCCATTAAACAGGCCCGGGAAGCGCGCAAGTTCGACAAAGCCCACAAACTCCACGACCGGTTGGACACCGTTCGGGCCCGCATCCAAGAAGACCTTTCGGAAGAGGACCCCAAGCAGCGAATGATCGCTACCGCCTGCTACCTGATCGATAGCCTGTGCTTGCGCGTCGGCGACGAAAAGGACCCCGACGAGGCCGATACTGTGGGCGCGACCACGCTGCGTCCCGAGCATGTGACACTGCACGAGGATGGCTCGGCCGAATTCCGGTTTTTGGGCAAAGACTCGGTGCTGTGGCACAAAACCATCGATCTCCCGGCGGTGGTGCAGACCAACCTGCAGGAGCTGATCGACAACGCCCGCCCATCCAATGCCAGCAAGAACGGGGATCGGGGCCATCCCACGCGCGACAAGCCCCAGATCTTTCCCGATATCAGCAGCCGCGACGTGAACGCCTACCTGTCGAGCATCCAGTCGGGGTTGACGGCCAAGGTGTTCCGTACCCATCACGCCACCATAGCCGTCCGCTCTAGCCTGGAGGAATCGGGCGTCGAACCCGACGATCCCGAGCATGTCAAGTGGGAGGCGGCCAACTTGGCCAATCTCGAAGCGGCGATGCTGTGCAATCACACCAAACAAGCGCCCGCCAACTGGGCGAACAGCCGCGAGCGCTACAAAGAGCGACAGCAAAAAGCCGAGGAGCGGGTGCAGGATTATCGGGACAAGGCCAGCGAGCTACGTCAGGCTGTGGTCGATCTGCGCGAGGAATCTCGGGCCAAGATCGAAGAGGCGTCGGAGGCTCAGAAACCCAAGGTCCGGGCCCGCTACCGGAAACGGATCGAGTCGGCCAAGGGTCGCTTGGAAAAGGCCCGCGAGCAACTGGAGAGAGCCCGAAATTCGCGCGACAAGATCAAGGCCCAGGCCTCCATCGCGTCCAAAAAGCGAACCTGGAACCTGGGCACCAGTTTAAAGTCCTACATCGACCCGCGGGTTTACTTTGACTGGGGCCAGCAGGTGGACTATGACGTGCTGGAAAAGTACTATCCGACCACGCTGCGCCGCAAGTTTGCCTGGGTCAAGGCCGACTCGGAGGAGGAAGCCGCCGAATCGAATTCGTCGGATAAGGACTAGCGCCACGATCGCAAGAACGAACCCACGCTCGAGATCGAAAAGACGGGCCCCCTCCCTCCGACACAGCGTCGGGGAGGGGGCCCGCTCTCTTGGTGCGATAGCTAGTCGGCTGCTTTGAGCCGGGCCAGCTTTTCTTCGACGGCCTGGGCTTCGGCCCGTAGGTCGTTCAGGTACCCTTCCAAACCGGCGATGCGTTCCTCACGGCTGAAGAATCGTCGTCGGAAACCGGCGTTCACCGATCTGCCTTTGCCCCGAGCGCTGCGACGGGCACCGCGGTGCGGGTGCTTGTGCAGATGATGGTGTGGGTGGCTTTCTTCCATTCTATACATTCAATCACCTCCTCGTATAATAAGTTTGTCGGGTGCGGTATCTCAGGGATAATAGCCGT
>CAZNQW010000143.1:0-9901 GCA_964575225.1 uncultured Anaerolineaceae bacterium
CGACAAGGCGACCATCGAACGCTGCAATGCCTTCTTTGCCATCTCATGCTCTCCTTTCGGGTAAGAGTGGTCTACCCCTCATTGTACTCCTACTTGCTTGGGTATACCATCCACCTTGGGGAGTAGCTGGGGGGCTATCTGCTGTCACTTGTGTACTAGGTCATGAGTGTAGGTCGGGACCCCTTGGCTTGGCCTTTAGGGGATGGGCCGAGTGGGGGAATCACCGCACTGGTCCGAAAAGAAACGAAAAACCGCCGCGATTGCGCGGCGGTTTAGTGGACGGTTTCTTTTTCCGTCGGTAGGTTTCTCAGGCGACCGGTTCCTGGTTGAGCACCTCGTGGGCTTTTTTCAGCCAGTCGGGGATCTCGATCTGCTGCGGACACTTGGACAGGCACTCGCCACATTCGACGCACTTGTCGGCCCGTTTGTCTTCATCCATAAAGATGTTGTACGAGTTTTGGGCTCGCTGCAGATCCTCAAACATGGCCAGATCGTTGTAGATGGCAAACACATCGGGGATGGCCACCCCTTGCGGGCAGGGCAGGCAGTATTCGCAGCCGGTGCAGGGTATGGCACACAGGGCACGATAGGCCTCGCGCACGCGGTCGATAAGCGCCAGCTCTTCCTCGGTGAGCGTTCCCACGCCCGAGCGGTCGGCGCTGACCAGGTTCTCTTCTACCTGTTCCATGGTGCTCATGCCGCTGAGGACGAGCGATACCTCGGGTTGGTTCCACACCCATTGCAGCGCCCATTCGGCGGGACTGCGGCGGTTGGGGGCGCTGTCCCACTGCGCCTGGATGGCGGGCGGCACACTTTTGGCCAGTTGCCCGCCGCGGATGGGCTCCATGATGACCACGCCCAGCCCCTTGCCGGCAGCGTAGCGCAGCCCTTCAGTTCCGGCCTGATATTCGATGTCCATATAGTTGTACTGGATCTGGCAGAATTCCCACAGGTCGGTGGCATCGACGATCTCTTTGAACACCTCCAACTGATCGTGGAAAGAAAATCCCAGGTGGCGGATGCGGCCATCGGCCAGCGCGCCTTGGGCCCACTCGAGCACATTCAAATCGCGCATCTGGGGCCAGCGCTGAGCATTCAGTCCGTGGAGGAGATAAAAGTCGATATGGTCGGTCTGTAGCTTGCCCAGTTGCTCGTTCAGCAACCGGTCGAAATCGGACCACTCTTCTACTTTCCAGCAGGGCAGCTTGGTCGCCAGCTTGACCCGCTCGCGGTAGCCATCTTTCAGGGCGCGGCCCACCAAGCGTTCGCTGTTTTCCTGGTGATAGCCATACGCGGTATCGACATAATTTACACCACGATCGATGGCGGTGCGAATCATACGGGTGGCTAATGGTTCGTCGATCCGAGCGCTGTCGCCATCCAGGATCGGCAGGCGCATGGCGCCAAAGCCCAGCGCCGAAGCCTTCCAGTTCAGCTTGCCAAAGGTTCGATATTGCATCGGCAGACTCCTTACTTGTTTTGTGGTCCGATCTAGTATAACACAGGGTGACTCTCCGGACAAGCCCGCATCGCACTGGGGGGCAGCAACCCTGGGCTTGATTGCACGGCGAATTGACGGAACCTGGTGCCTTGGGGTATAATGTTATCTTGATAGGAGTGTTGCACACTCGGCCAAGATCAGCGCGCCCTTCGGGCAAAGGTGAGGAGATTGTGAAACCACAAGACATTGCAACCATCGACGAATTGGAAAAGGTTCTCTTGGAGAACTCGTATGTGACGGATCGGGTACTGGCCACTGTCCTATACTTGACCCTCAAACTGCGCAAGCCGCTGCTTTTGGAGGGCGAAGCCGGGGTGGGCAAGACCCAGATCGCCAAAACCCTGGCCGAACTGCTGGATGCGCCCCTCATCCGGCTCCAGTGTTACGAGGGACTCGACGTCAACAGCACCATTTATGAGTGGAACTATACGCGGCAGCTTCTTCACATCCGCATGCTGGAGGCCACGAGCTGCGAGATCGATTCCCAAGCCGAGCGGGATCTATTTGGCGAGGAGTACCTGATCAAGCGGCCTCTGTTGCGCGCCATCGAGTTGAGCGAAACCGGCCGGGCGCCGGTCCTGTTGATCGACGAGCTGGATCGGGCCGATGAGGAATTTGAAGCATTCTTGCTGGAACTTTTGAGCGATTTTCAGATCACCATTCCCGAAGTCGGTACGCTGCGCGCGGCCGAGCCGCCGGTGGTGGTCATTACCTCCAACCGCACGCGCGAGATCCACGATGCGCTCAAGCGGCGCTGCATCTATCACTGGATCGATTTCCCCTCCCTGGAAAAAGAATACCGCATCGTGAACATGAAGGTGCCCCAGGCGCCGATTATGTTGGCCCATCAGTTGGTCCTGTTTGTTCAAGAGATGCGCAAGCTCGATCTGTACAAGTTGCCGGGCGTGGCCGAAACCCTCGACTGGACCGAAGCACTGGTCGCTCTGGACGCTCAACAACTGGATCTGAATTTGGTGAGAGATACCTTGGGTTTGCTGCTCAAATATCAGGACGACCTGGACTTGGTACTCAGGGGTCACGTGGAGCGTCTGGTGGAATTTGCGCGATTCGAGACCACAGAACGGATGTTGGCAAACAACCCGATTGCTAGTGGCTGATCTGAAAGTTGAGAGCCCCGAGGTGAGCCCCAAGCCCCGAGAGCAGGGTAAGACGTCTGAATCGAACACAATGGACGAGGTCGAAGGTGGCCATCTGCTTGGTCACCTTCTGCGCTTTGGCCAGCTTTTGCGCTTGATGGGGCTTGAGGTGGGCACCAATCAGGTGTTGGATTTGGTCCAGGCTGTGGAGCATGTGCCGATCACACAACGGGATGATTTTTACTATGCCTGCCAGGCATTGCTGGTCAGTAGGCGTGAGGACCTCTTGGTGTTTGATCAGGCCTTTCGCCTTTTCTGGCGGATCCTGGCGGAGGATGCCGATGGTGATGTACAGGAGGGTGACGCTGCAGTCCGGCGCGTGCGCCTGCCCTCAAAGCCTGAAGGAAACAAAGGGGGGGAGCAGGAAGGCGCGGAGCAGCGACAAAAGATCGAACAAGCCGAGGGAGACGAGGAATCGGTCCCCGATCCCTTGATGGTGTATAGTCCTCTGGATGTCCTTCGCGACAAGGACTTTGGCCAGATGACCTGGGAAGAGATCCATGAAGCCAAACGGGCCATAGCCAGCTTGGCGTGGAAACTGGGCGAGCGGCGCACCCGGCGCGCCCGAACCGCCGCCAAGGGCAAGCTCAATCTGCGTCGCATGATCCGTGACAACTTGCGCCACGGCGGCGAGCCCCTTCACCGCGCCTTTCGTACTCGCATCTACAGGCCACGCTCCCTGGTGGTGTTGTGCGATATCAGCGGTTCGATGGAGCGCTATTCGCGCATGTTGTTACACTTTATCCATGCCCTGACCCACGGCATGAGGGACACCTACGTCGAAGCCTTTGTGTTTGGCACCCGCCTGACGCGCATTACCCGTCATCTCCGCTACAAGGATGTAGATGAATCGCTGGATGAGTTGAATGACGTCGTTCGCGATTGGGCGGGTGGCACACGTATTGGCGAAGCGCTCAAGGCCTTTAACTTTCAATGGGCCCGACGTGTGCTGGGCCGGGGACCGGTGGTGTTGATCATCAGCGACGGCTGGGATCGGGGGAACCTGGACCTGTTGGCCAAAGAGATTTCGAGGCTGCAACACTCTTCCTACCGTCTGATGTGGCTCAATCCGCTTCTGGGTGTCGATGAGTATCGCCCGATTCAGCGCGGAATGGCCACGGTCATGCCGTGTGTCGATGATTTTCTTCCGTTGCACAACCTTTCGAATCTCCAGCAACTGGCCGATGTGCTGTCGTCGGTCACAGACTCGAGGCCGGCGCGCAAACAGCGCGCTTGTGCCCCCGAGTCCGACTCGGCCCTGCTTGACATTCAAAAGTCACAGAATCGACATCGCGAAGACTGGTCGGCTTCGTGGGCAGCGTGGGTCAGCCAGCACTGAGGACGAGCGTGTGGGTCGATCCATGAGGTGTTTCTGGTGGATGGCTAGTTGGTCGGGATGAGGAGCCGGAAGGGCATGGTTGAATCTGAAAAAGCCTACCCACAAACGCTCGACAGCGCGCCGACAGTCAACGTGCGCCCGGAACGCCCCCGCCTTCATCGTGATTGGCGGAGCGAGCTGCGAGAGCAGGGTTTGGGCGACGAGATCCCGGCTCCCCTGCTGGATAGGATGGTGGCCTTCCTGGAAGGCCAGGAAGCGGCGTTGATCGCCGAGGGGGAGCGGGCCTCCGTAGCGTGGGCCCACTCACAGACGATGCGCTGGATCAACCAGGAACTCAACCGGGTGACCACCTCGGAAGAGCAGCTCATGGTATTATCCGAGCCGGCGCGCAAGGCGGGCGCAGAGATGGCCCACCTCTTGTATATCGACTCGGACCAAGAGGGCGAGCCTGAATGGTGTTACAAGGTGGCAAGCTGGACTCGGGATGGAATCGTGGCCTTGCCCCTGGGCGCCCATCTGCGACTGGCTGATTTTTCGGCGACTCCCCATATCAAGGCTCAACCCGACAAAGTTCATCTGTTCCCCGATGTCAGTTCCGATCCCTGGCTGGATCATCGGGCGCGGGCGTTGCTCCTTCGCGGACGGATTCGGACGTTGGCTTTGGTTCCCCTGTACAGACCCCATCGATGGATCGGCTTCATCCTGTTTGGGTGGTCTGCTCCCCACACTTTCGAGGATGCCGAAATCGAGATCTATCGGGCGCTCATTACCCGTGCTTCGTCGGCGATAGAAAACAGGCGGCTTTTGATGCGGGCGCAAAAGGGGCTGGAGGAGGTCCATCGCTCCAGGGCCTTGCTGCAATCCATCATCGACGCTACACCCGACTGGATTTTCATCAAGGATCTGAATCACCGCTTCCGCATGGTCAATCGCAGTTATGCGAAGGCCTTTCACCGGACGCCGGCCGATTTTGTGGGCAAGGATAATTTGGAGATGGGCTGGCCCGAAGACCTGGTCAAGGGGGATTCGCAGAGGGGAATCCGCGGCATTTGGGCCGATGACCGAGAGGTGATGGCCCGTGGCGAGATGATATCGATCCCCCATGATTTGGTCTCGGTCAATGGGGTGCTGCGCGTTTTCGACACTATCAAGATCCCCGTGAAGGACGCCCAGGGACAGGTGTGGGGACTGCTCGGATTCGCCCGTGATAGGACCGAACTAAGACAGGCCGAGGAAGAACTCGAGAATTATCGTAATCAGTTGGAAAAACAGGTGGAAGAGCGCACTGCCCAGTTGCGCGCCGCCAATGCGCAGCTCCTGTGGCAGGTCCAGGAGCGGGGGCGCGCCGAAAGCGTGATCCGGGAGAACGAGCGTTTTCTCGAGGCGGTGTTTGACGGCATTCAGGATGGCATCAGTGTACTGGACGCCAACCTCACGATTATGCGCGTCAACCGGGCGATGGAAAAGTGGTACCGCCATGCCATGCCCCTGGTGGGCCAACGCTGTTTCGAGGCCTACCATTTGCGTTCCGAGCCGTGTGAGGTATGTCCCACTCGCCGGGCCAGAATTACGGGGTTGCCCCAAATGGATCGGATCGTGCGAACAGGGAAAAGTGGCGCTGATGGCTGGCTGGAAGTGTACGCCTTTCCCATGCGCAGCGCGACGGGTGAGATCACCGGCGTGATCGAGTATGTCCGCGACATTTCAGAGCGCAAAAAGATGGAAGAATACGTGCTGCGCACCGAGCGCCTGGCAGCCATGGGGCGTATGGCGGCGGCCCTGGCCCACGAGATCAACAATCCGCTCCATGGGATGAAAAACAGCCTGGAACTGGTGTTGGATTTTCCTTTGGGTGAGGAACGGCGCCAGGAGTACCTGCATGCCCTTCGACGTGAGATGGAGCGCCTTACGACGCTTTCCCATCGGATTCTGGATTTTGCCCGCCCACCACGTTTGGAAGCCTATCCCAGCCACGTCGGTGCGGCCGTGGGATATGCGCTGACGCTGGCTGCCAAACAGTTGGAACACAGCCGGATTCAGGTCGCTCTGGAGTTGCCCCCGGATTTGGCATCGGTGATGGCGTCCCGTGATCACCTGGCCCAGGTGTTCCTCAACCTCATTCTGAATTCCATCGCCGAGATGCCCAATGGAGGGTGCTTGCACATTTCCGGGAAGCAGATCCAAGATCGCATCGAGCTATCGTTTAGGGATGAGGGGCAGGGCATTGCGCCTGACGATCTGCCCCTGATCTTTGAGCCGTTCTACACGACCCGGGAGGATGGGACCGGTCTGGGGCTTTCGATCAGCTATGCCATTGTCCAGCAGTATGGCGGGATCTTATCGGCTGAAAACGCCCCGGAGGGCGGAGCCATTTTCACGGTGATGCTGCCGGTGGCATGTGGCGATCTGGTCGGCGGGCAAAGGGCGGACGCATGACCGAAGTGGTTGCCCCTGTGCGGATTTTGGTCGTTGATGACGAATCCACGCCGCGTATGGCGATTACCGAAGCCCTCAATTTGCTGGGCTATCAGGCAGCAGAAGCTGTCTCGGGACGTGAGGCGTTGGAAAAACTTGCTGTCGAGCGCTACGATCTGATGCTCTTGGACCTGCGAATGCCGGGCATGGACGGTGTGGAGGTGATGCGACGTGCCAGCCACGGGTACCCCGATCTTCTGATCATTATCCTCACGGCCTTTGGCAGTGTCGACAGTGCCATTGAGGCCGTGCGCGCAGGGGCGGCCGACTATTTGCTCAAGCCCAGCAGCATCCGCGACACCGAAGCAGCCATTGCCCGGGCGTTGGCACGGCGAACGCCCAATCTGCGGCAACGAGCCCGATCCGAGCGGGCAGAAACGGAAACGGCGGGCTCGACTCTTCTTCGGCGGACGCCCCTTACCCTCGATCTGGAGAAGAATGTGGCCCGCGTGTCGGCCATGGGCTGGGGCGAGGCCCGTGCGGCCCAATTGACGACCAGTGAGTCTGCGTTGCTGGCCCATTTGATGCGTTGGCCCAACAAGGTCTTTTGCTGTCGCGAACTGGCCCGCGATGCGCTGGACTATGACGTGAGCGAGCGCGAGGCCCAGGAATTGGTGCGGCCCCACCTCTCACGGCTGCGACAAAAGCTGGAACAAGACCCCTCGCAACCAAGCCTGATCCGCACCATTCGCAGCAAAGGCTACCTGTTGTTTATCCCTTGAGGGCCCTTTTAGCCGCTCAACCTCCTCCGCTCTGAGAGCCGCGGGGAGCTGTTGAGGCAGATGGATCCTACTCGAACCGCATCGCAAGAAAATTGCAAGGTTCAATGGGGCCGTTTGTGCTATAATAGGGGACAAGTGATCCACGCGGGACGCGTGGGTGGTTCCCTTTGATTTGTCACAATCCACAATAAGCAGTATCGCTTTCATACCGTGAAGTATCGGGAGGCAACCAATGGCAGAGAAACGGCGCATTATCTACACCAGCCGTCCTTGGGAGGCGACCGGCCTATGCAGTGGATGTCGCCTTTGTGAGTTCTGGTGCACTATGCAAAACATGGGCGTATTCAACCCCTTGCGCTCGCGCATCAAGGTCCTCGAGATGGGAACCGGGATCGATATCCCGGTCACCTGCCAGCAGTGCCAGGATCCAGCATGTCAGTCAGCGTGCCCCACCGGCGCCATCTATTTCGATCCCGCCTTGGACATTGTCCGGGTGAATGCGGACATGTGCTCTGCCTGCGGCGATTGCGTGGGGGCTTGCCCTTATGGCATGATCACCATCGATCCGGCATCTGGCACGGCCATCAAGTGCGAGCTGTGCGGCGGGGCAGAGCCTGCCTGCGTGGCGGTGTGCCCTTCGAACGTCCTGGGGGCTCTGACCAATGAGGCCGTGTCCGATTTCAATCGGCGCCGGTACGCCGCCGTCCTGGCTTTTGACGATGAGACGCATCGCTATATGGCAGGCGGCGAGGATCCAGACCTAAAAAAGCTGGAAAAGTGGGGATAGCATCATGGCCAAGAATTGCTATGCGGGGAAAATCCTTCGAGTAGACTTGACCAGTGGGGAAATTACCACCAAGCCTTTTGGTCGCGAGTACACTGATCTGTACCTGGGTGGGCGCGGGGTGTCGTCCCGAGTTCTATACGATGAGGTTCCCCCCGAAGTACAGCCTTTCGATCCAGAAAACCGCCTGATCTTTTCGCCAGGCGCCCTCCATGGCACGGGCTCGCCGGCAGCCAGCCGCACGACGGTGGCCTGCAAGTCGCCCCTGACCGGCATGCACGGCGACGGCCACTCGGGCGCCAACTGGGGCGGCGAGCTGAAACGAGCCGGTTACGATCTGCTAATTATCCAGGGCCAAGCTGAGAAACCGGTCTACCTGTTCATAGACGACGACCGGGTGGAATTGCGCGACGCCAGTCCGCTGCGGGGCATGTTTACGTCTCAAACGCATGCCCGGCTGCGCGATATCTCTGGCATCCCCGATCTGCGCACAGTGACCATTGGTCCGGCCGGCGAGAACCTGGTGCGCCTCTCGGGCGTCTTTCACGATGGCTCGGATGAGGGGGTGAGCGCCCGCTGTGGCATGGGCGCAGTGATGGGTTCCAAGAACCTCAAAGCCATCGCCGTTCGGGGCAGCGGCGATGTGGGACTGGCGGACCAAAAGCTATTCCGCGAGGCGTTCCAGGACTATATCGAGGTAATTGGCCTGGATCCCTATGTGCCGGCGGCCACCAAATACGGCACGTGCCGGTTCATGTACCATCGGGTCAAATTCGGCATCCACGGCGCAGAGAACTGGCGCTACGGCGAGTATGACTGGGAAACCCTCGAGCCCGAAATCTGGCGGGCCGATTACCAGGTCAAGGCTGCGGCTTGTGTGGCTTGTCCCGTGCGCTGCCGCCGTGATTATCGCATCAGGTCTGGTCCCTATGCCGGCATCACGGCCAAAGTCGAATGGGAGACCATCGCTCGCTCCATGACCTGTGGCGTGACCGACATCGAGACGGTGATTGCCTGGTCCAATTTGTGCAACCACTATGGAATCGACACCGAAGGCATGGGCGACGTGGTCGCTTTTGCCATGGAGTGCTTTGAGCGGGGCGTGTTCACCGAAAAGGATACCGATGGCCTGGCCCTAAAGTTTGGCGATAGCCATGCCTTTTTGGAGCTTACGCGCCGCATTGCCCTGCGCGAGGGTGAGGTGCCCAACATCCTTGCCGAGGGAGTCAAACGGGCTGCGGAAAAGATCGGCCAGGGCAGCGAAAAGTGGGCCATTCACGTCAAGGGTGGTGAGATGACGGCAGGCGATCCGCGGGGCATGCCGGTGCGGGCGGTCAGCTATGCCACTTCGACCCGCGGCGGCGACCACCTGCGCTCCAACCCCTACATCGAAGAGATCTCGACTCCCGAAGAGACGCTCAAATGGTTTGGCAGCGAAGAGGCGGCTGACCTCAAGCATGGCGTCAAGGGCAAGGGACGCATGCTCAAGTTCAGCGAAGACCTGGTCACCATCGGCGACGTGCTGGGTCTGTGCAAGTTCGCCTACTATCGTTCGACGACCTTTCCCTATCTCTATCGCAAGGGCGTGACCGTCGCCACCAAGCTGTACAATGCCTGTGCGGGGCGCAATCTGAGCGAAGAAGAGATGTTGATGGTGGGCGAACGCACCTTTAACATCGAGCGAGCGTTCAACGCTCGCTGTGGCGCCACCCGGGCCGACGACGTGATCCCCGAGCGCTTTTTCACCGAGCCTATGCGGGGTGGCGGTCCCAGCGGGGGCGCTGTGGTCGAGATCGACAAGTTCGAACGCATCCTGGACGAATATTACGAGGATCGCCGGATCGAGGTCAACACCGGATTGCCGACGCGCAGCGGGTTGGAGCGTCTCGGCCTGGACGACAAGATCGGAAGAGCACACGTCTG
>CAZNQW010000144.1:0-5040 GCA_964575225.1 uncultured Anaerolineaceae bacterium
TGCCGGAATCTGTACGGGCGGGTTTCAAACCCGCCCGTACAATGCCCACCCGTGCGTGCCCGGGCGACGCAGGCGTCGCCCACCCCCTACCCATCGGTGCACCATCATGCCCGCCGCGAGTACCCTCGCGCATAAGCGCCTGCGTACTCGCAGGCAGTATCCATGGGCTCCCGCTTCCGCGGGAGCGACGACCAGGGCGGGGTCGCTGCCTTTGTCTACAGGTTCTCCTTGAGTTGTTCGGCCGCTTTGCGCGTCATGCCCGGTACCTGGGCCAGCTCCTCCACCGTCGCCGCCCGGATGGCCTCGATGGACCCCAGGTGCTTGAGCAGGGCCGACCGTCGTTTGGGCCCAATGCCCGGCACGCCGTCCAATTGGGAGACAATGGTCTGGCCCGTCCTCAGCTTGCGATGGTAGGTAATGGCGAACCGGTGGGCCTCGTCGCGGATGCGCTGCATCAGATACAGCCCTTCGGAGGTGCGGGGCAGCCACACCGGCTCCGATCGATCGGGCACAAAGATCTCTTCCTCCTGCTTGGCCAACCCTACAGCCGGCACCACGTCGCGCAGCTCGAACTCGTCCAGCACTTGCAGGGCGATGTTCAGTTGCCCTTTTCCCCCGTCGACGATCAACAGATCGGGCAGCAGGTCCCACGATGATTTCTTGCTGCCGATTTCGTCCGCGGCCTGCAATTCGGCGTCGTGGACCCGGCGGAAGCGGCGGCGCAGCATCTCCCTCATGCTGGCGTAATCGTCCGTCCCCTCCACCGTTCGGATTTTAAAGTGGCGGTAGTCGCTCTTGCGGGGGACCCCCTTGACAAAGACCACCATGGCACCGGTCGTCGCGCTGCCCTGGGTGGTCGAGATGTCGTAACACTCGATGCGGTTGGGCGGCGACGCCAGGCTCAGGTGTTCCTGAAGTTCGGCCAGTGCCATGGCCTGCTTGCCTTCATCGGCCAGCCACTGGCTCCTCAGATGCTGGAGCGTCTCAGCCGCGTTTTCGGCGGCCATTTCCACCAGCTCTCGCTTTTGACCGCGACGGGGCGTCTTGAGCACCACCTTGTTGCCGCGCCGGGTGCGGAGCCATTCCTGGATGATCATGGCTTCGTCGATCTCCTGAGGCAGCAGGATCTCGGGTGGCACATAGGCCGCTTCGTCGTAGAACTGCTTGACAAAGGAGGCAATGATTTCGCTGTCGGTCTCTTCGGCGGCGCCGTCGAGCATAAAATATTCGCGGCCAATGAGTCGACCGTTTCGGATGAAAAAGACCTGCACGCAGGCGTCGCCATCGGCCCGGGCAAAGGCCACCACGTCCTGGTCGGCCATGACGGCCGACACGATCTTTTGCCGTTCGATGACGCGCTGAATGGCCGCCAGTTGATCGCGATAGATCGCTGCCTGCTCGAAATTCCATTGTTCCGCCGCGACCTGCATCTTGTGCTCCAGGTCCAAGACGATGGCATCCGATCGGCCTTCCAGGAAGCGGCACAGGCCGTCAATCATCTCCCGGTACTGCTCGCGACCGGAGGCGCCGATGCAGGGGCCCAGGCACAGACCAATGTCCAGGTACAGGCAGGCCCGCGTATCCTGCCCGGTGATGGTCCGGTTGCAGGTCAGGTAGGGGAACACGCGGCGGAGGGTTAGCAGGGTCTGCTGCACGGCCCACGAGGCCGTAAAGGGACCAAAGTAGCGGGCGCCGTCGCGCTCCATGCGGCGGACGATCAGTACGCGGGGGAAATCCTCCTGCCAGGTGACCTTGATGTAGGGGTAGCGCTTGTCGTCCTTGAGCCGGACGTTGTAGCGGGGCTTGTGGCGCTTGATCAGGTTGCTTTCGAGGATCAAGGCCTCCAGTTCGGAGGCGGTGACGATAAAGTCGATGTCGGCAATGGCCGCCACCAGCCGTTGCACCTTGGGGCTGTGGCCGGCTGAGGCATGGAAATAGGAGCGCACCCGGGCGCGCAGGTTGACCGCTTTGCCCACGTAAATGACCGTGCCGCCGGCGTCTTGCATCAGGTAGACGCCCGGCTTGGTGGGCAGGGCCTCCAGTTTCTCCTGGAGATGATGAGGTGTCTTGCTGGACATGGGCCCATTCTAGCACAAGGCCATCGGTTCGTCAACGGGCGCGAGGCGCGCGCCGCCCTTGCCCCGAGCGCCCGTCACCCCCGCCGCGAGGACTCTCGCGCATAAGCAGGGAATCCATCGGAATGCCTCGCCCACCATAGGCCCTTGCAGCGATGGAACCGTTTGTAGGGGCGCGGCATGCCGCGCCCGATCCGCGTGCCTGGCTGCCTATGGGTGTGTATTGAAGGGGCGGGTTTGAAACCCGCCTCTACAGGCCCCCTTGCTCTGTCCGTCACCCCCGCCTGCACAGGCAGGCGGGGGCGGGCATCCATAGGGTTTCCCTCCCTGTGCGTACGAGGCGACGGCCTTGGCGACCCTTGGTGAAAGTGGTATAATGGGCCCTGTCCGGTTGTCCTTGGCGGATAGGTCGGGCCATTGCGTTTGGGAGGTTGCCGATGAGGGTGGATGGTCGTGCGTGGGACGAACTGAGAGCGGTACGGATCTCGACGGGCTATGTGGAATTCCCCGAAGGCTCGGTGCTGATCGAACTGGGCAAGACGCGGGTGCTTTGCAACGCCACGGTGGAACCATCGGTGCCGGGTTGGCGTCTTGGAAGTGGCGCGGGCTGGGTGACGGCCGAATACGCCATGTTGCCGCGGGCCACCCAGGAACGCACCCGCCGAGAGACCGGCGGGCTGAGCGGCCGCACCCAGGAGATCCGGCGCCTCATCGGCCGCAGCCTGCGCGCGGCGGTGGATCTGTACAAGCTGGGCGAGCGGAGCCTGATCGTCGACTGCGACGTCCTCCAGGCCGATGGCGGGACGCGCACGGCGGCCCTCACCGGCGCCTACGTGGCCCTTGGCCTGGCGCTCCGCCACCTGGAGGCCACGGGGCAGATCCCGCCGGACGTCGTGCAGACGGAAGTGGCGGCGATCAGCCTGGGATTCGTCGACGGCGAGCTATTGCTCGATCTCTGCTATAGAGAGGACTCGGCCGCCGACGCCGATTTCAACGTAGCCATGACCGGCGATGGGCGTTTGGTCGAGGTGCAAGGCACGGCCGAGGGCGTCCCCTTTAGCCGGCGCCAGATGGACGACGTATTGGATCTCGCGGAAAGGGGCATCGAGCAGTTGCTGGCGCTGCAACGGCAGGCGCTGGACAACGCCTCACCATCGAAAGCGTGAAACGGTTCTTGATCGCATTTGTCCTCATCCCGCTGACTCTGGTTCTGCTCGCCGGCCTGCTTCTGTTGGGCCTGCGGCAGTGGGCCGGTTGGCGTTATCGGGATCATATCTATGAGCAGGGCTCTCTGGTGCCCGAGGCGCCGGCGGCCATTGTCTTTGGCGCGGGCTATTGGCCCAGCGGCCTGAGCCACGCCCTTGCCGACCGGATGGATACGGCGATTGCCCTGTACCAGGCCCGAAGGGTCAACAAACTCCTTCTGACCGGCGACAACCGCTTTGTCGACTATAACGAACCGGCAGCCATGGCCCGTTATGCCGAGGCCCAGGGGGTGCCCAGCCAGGACCTGATTTTGGATTATGCCGGGCGGCGAACCTACGATAGCTGCTACCGGGCGAGCGCCATCTTTGGCGTGGAGCGGGCCATCCTGGTGACCCAGGCATTCCACCTGCCGAGGGCGATGTACACCTGCGACCACCTGGGCTTGGATGTGGTGGGCGTCGAGGCCGACCGGCGGGTGTTGGTCAAGAGCCAATGGTACGAGTTCCGGGAGGTGTTTGCTCTTGCCCGGGCCTGGCTCGACCTGAACCTGCTCAAACCCCTGCCCGTGCTGGGCGATCCCATCCCGGTGGATTGGCAGCAACGCTCGGGTGGAGCCTGAGCGCAGAAGGGCAAACCGACCATGGGGGCTGGACGACCGGCTCAGTGGGGGCCCCACAGGGGACCCAAAAGGGGGCCCAAAAAACCCGAGGGCCTGATTACCCGCGGCAAGACGGCGCGCAACCGCCTGCGCCGGGTCGATGCCTTTCTGTTGGCCTACGATCCCGGCCTGTTGGTCCGCCGGGAGGGCCCCTTTGAGCGCGCCTTTTTCGTGGACCTGGGCTATGGCCGCGAGCCGATCACCACGTTAGAGAGCGCCCGGCGGTTTCGGGAGCTCAATGCCGATCTCCCGGTGCTGGGCGTGGAAATCGACGCCGAGCGGGTGGCTCAGGCCCAGCCCTACGCCGACGCGGCGACCCACTTTCGCCTGGGCGGGTTCAACCTCCCGTTGCGCTCGTGGCCCGATGGGACCCCCGAGACCGTGCGCCTGGTGCGGGCCTTTAACGTGCTGCGCCAATACCAGGAGGAGGCTGTGGGGGAGGCCTACGACCGCCTCTGCCAGTATATCCTGCCCGGGGGCTTGTTGATCGAAGGGACGTCCACGCCTTCGGGCGGCCTGTGGGTGGCCCATGTGGTGCGCAAGCCCGAGGATGGAAGTGCGTCCTGGAAGCAGGAAGCGTTGGTGTTCAGTACCAACCTGCGCGCGGGGTTTGATCCCACCGATTTTCAGACGATCCTGCCCAAGAACCTCATCCATCGGGTGGTGCCCGGCGAACCGATCTATGATTTCTTTCAATCGTGGAAGCAGGCAACCCTGGAAACCCAGGGGTTCCAGGTGTGGGGCCCGCGGCAGTGGTTTGGGGCCTGCGCCCGGCGGCTGTCGGAGCGGGGGTATCCCGTGGCTCTGCAAAAAAGGTGGCTCCGCCGGGGATGGCTCATTTGGAAGCATCCGGTCCTGGATAGGGGCGCTTGACGGTGAACCGGCTCCGCGCGCCGTGCCTGGATGGTGCCCTCGGGGCGTGATAGCCTGTCAGGCGCAAAGGCCGACCGCGTCCACCCGCAGGGGCCAGGTCTCCGGCGTGTGTGCCTTCTTGCAGCGCAACGCATTTGTGGGGGTGCCCGCGCACCCCCACACCCCGCGGGGGGGGGGGGGGGGGGGCGGGGCCCCCCCCGGATTGGGGGGGCGGGGGCGCAAAAGGGT
>CAZNQW010000144.1:5050-9777 GCA_964575225.1 uncultured Anaerolineaceae bacterium
GACGGCGTTGCCCGGTCCCAATCCGGTTGCGCCGGGGGACGACCCGACCCAGTCGGCCCCGGTAGGCCTGGCGCCATCTGCCCACCCCATTCGTCATGCCCACCTGCCTGCGCAGGCAGGCGAAAGCCAGCATCCATTCTCTCCTCGCGCCGGCCCAACGGCCCCTAATAGACGACGTCGCTCCCCAGGGCCTGGGCCAGCGCAGGCGCGTCGTTGGTGGTGATGCGGTCGATCCCGTGGGCGATCATCCTCTTGGCCAGCGCGACCTTTTCGGGGCGGTCGGGGTCCAGCGTCCAGGCGTCCACCTCAGCGCCCCAGCTGTGCAGGTCGGCAATCCAGTCAAACCCCTCGTCCAGCGCCCGGGCCAGCAGCCAGGCGTTGATGTACCAGATGGCGCCGGGCGGGCATTGCACCCACAGCGCTTCGGCACGGGCCGCTAGATAGTCGGCGGGACGGCCCCACCGGTAGGTGCCCAGGGGATGGTCATCCAGGTAGCCATAGGCGCTCATGCGGAAGGGAGGTTCGTCCCGCTCGTTGCCGTGGGGCGATTGCAGGCTCAGATACAGGAGGGGATCAAAACCAAAGGGCAGGTCTGGGTCGGCGGCGTGGAGGGCTCGGACCATCCAGTCGGCGGGACAGGTCACGCGGATCTTGTCTTTCACCGGTTGAAGCCGGTCGAGAAAGCGGACCAGGGTGCGGCCCGTTAGCGGCCCGTAGGGCTTGAGGTCGAGTTGCAGCTCAAAGGGCTGGGGATGGTCGCGGATCAGGTCCAGGGCGTCGTCCAAAAAGCCGATGGGGACATCGGTGACCGCTCCCTGCCACACGTAGCGTAGCTCTGACAGTTGGGCCGTGGTTTTCTCCAGGATGGGGCCCGAGCCATTGGTCTCCCGCTCCAGCGTGGGGCCGTGCAGCAGGGCGAAATCGCCATCGGCCGTCGGAGCAATATCGACCTCGACGACGCGGGCGCTGCGCTCCAGGCAGTGTACCAGGCCGGGCAGCGAGGTGGGCGGGTGCAGCCGCCCCCGGTTGGCAGAGTGATGGATAAGTAGGGTCGGTTTCACAAGACCTCCTCAAGTTCCAGATTTGTGCATTCTTGTTCGATCTGCTCCAGCAAGGGCAGCAGCTCCAGGGGGGAGCGGATCGTGTACTGGGGAATTTCGGACGGGCTCTGGGGTTCCCGCGGATAGCGGGGCGATCCGTCCAGCCAGACGCTGATCATCCCCAGGTCATTCGCCCCTTTGACGTCGCGTGCCAGGTTGTTGCCGACCATCACCGTGCGGGCATAGTCGGCCCGGCTCACCTGGAGGGCTTCTAAGGCATGGTCAAAGAGGCGGCGATGGGGCTTTTCCACCCCCAGCGCCTCCGAGATGGACACCGCGCCAAAGAGATCCAACAGGCCGTGATCGAGCAACACCTGATCGACGTTGCCCACCGGGCCATCGGAGATGAGGGCCAGGGGAACTCCCCGCGCGGCGAGCTCGCGGATGAGTTGGTCGGCCCCCGGGATGAACTCGGCCCGCAGGGTTTGCATGCGGTCGTTCTTGACCTCGGTGCCCTCGTCCACCAGGGTGTCGCCAAAGTCGAAACAGACGGCCAGGATATGGCGGCTCATTGGGAACTCTCGGCGCCGTGGGCGATTCCGTCGATCAAGGCCCGCGCCGTCTGCAGCGCCTCCGGATAGTGCTCGCGGAACCGCGGCATGATCTCTAGGACGTACAGCCCCTCATAGTCGGCCAATTGGGCCAGCACCTGGGCGTGGGGGATGGTCCCCCAGCCGATGGGCATGTGCAGGTCGCCGTAGGGCAGGCGGTCGTGCATGGTGGTGCGAACGCTGCCCAGCCGGCCCATGTTGTCGTGGCTGTGGATGTGCCGCAGGTGGGGTGCGGCCTGGCGGACCGCCTCCAAAAAGTCGAATCCCAATAGGTTGGCCGCCACGTACAGGTGACCCAGGTCCAGCGTGATGCCCAGGTTGGGATGATCCACCTCCTCGATCTGACGCACCAGGTTGGGGATGGACAGGCCGCCGTGGTAGGTCAATAGATCCTCCAGCCCGAGGCCGGCGCTTCGCAGCGTGGCGATCTCCCAGGGGTGGGGGTCGCGGTTCTCCATCCCGATGATTACGCCCAGCTCGGCAGCCAGCGGCAGCAGTTCCCGCAACGCCGCGACCTCCCGCTGGCGGGCCTCCTCCAGTTCGTCGAGGCCGGGCAGGTCGTCGAGACCAGCCGCCACTTCCTGGAGTCCGATCAGGCCGCTGTGGTACACCAGGACGTGGGATCCGATGGCGGCGCAAAAGCGCAGGCAGGCAGCCATGAGCTCCTTTTCCATCTCCAGGGCGCGGGTGCCGTCGGGCGCCTTGGGTGGAAAGGCCAGGTTCAGCGAACCGGTAGGGTGCACCGAGTAGATGAAATCGTATTGCTCAGTGATGGCCCGGATACGGTCCACCTGGGCCTGTCGCAGCCGCCCGCCGATGATGGTATCCAGCCCCTCCACCGACACCTCGACGCCGTCAAACCCACACGATTGGAAAAAGGTCAGGTCCTGGCGCAGTTGCTCCAGACTCCCGCCGAAATGAGTCGAATCGCCGTTGATGCAGATCCCTTGGATGTTCATAGGTCCCCTTCCGGTGCGTGATGTTATGAGTGCGGTCGATCAGGGTGTGAGTAGGCCGAGATCCTCGAGGTAGGGGTTGTACAGGTACTGGGTCGAAAAGTCGCCTTCGAAGGTGGCGTGGAACAGCAGCGCCTTGGCCGGATCGAGAAACCAGTCGCCGCGATCAAGGGTGTTGCCCGTGGCCTGATCGTAGCCCCAGGGCGGGTTGGCCTTGTCCTGGCCCCAGTCCTCGCCGTCAAAGGAATAGCCCAGTGTCTGCCCCCGGTAGTCGAAAGGCTGGTCAAAGGTCTTGCCCGGGCCGATCTCGCCCCGGCGCTGCCACAGCGTGTCATAGATGGGAACCAGGCGGTAGGTGACGTCCTTGTCGCCCAGCTCCTCGGGCGCCTGAGCCTCGTCGCCCACGCGATAGATGAGGGTGTGGGGCACCAGGATGATCTTTTTGCCATAGATGCCGTGGCCGTACGTTTCGACAAAGACGAGAGGGTGGCCCTCTTCCATCCGGGCATCGGCCACGGGATCTAGAAAGTTTTCGCTCACCGAGTCATCGGCGGGATAGAGGTAGATGGACCCGTGGGCCAGCGTCTGCATGGCCTGAAGCTGGCCGAAGGGGCTGCCGTCCTTGTGCACGATCATCTGAATCGATTCCATGTCGTTTTCGTGGCAGCCCTCCGACTTTTCGCACGGGTCGCCGGTATAGTCGCGGGGATGGAACAACGAGTAGAACACGAACCAATGGGTCTCGATTTCGATGACCGAATAGTAGACGTGGGCCGACAGGTCGCCACCCGGTTGGCTCTCCCAGTTGTTGTTGCTCAGCCAATCGCCGTCAAAATCCACGGCGGTGATATTGTCCTGGTCGGTGGCGGCGCCCTGATAGATGATGGGCGCATAGCGGTGGGCCAGCTCCTCGTAGCTAAAGGGCACCTCGGTCGATGGCGGTGCGGCCGTGGGCTCGGTTTGGCCACAGCCGCCCACCGTCAGCAGGGCCAGGGTCAGCAGACAGGCCAGAATAAAATGGGACCATACGAATGATTTCATCACGTCTCCCTACTTGTTTTTCGTTGTGGCTGATTCCAGGGCCGGAGCAATCCCAGGCCCAACAGAAACACCAGGGAACAGAAAGCATAGATCCACCGCAGATCGAGGACGGGTGCCAGGGCAAAGGCCAGGAACGGGCCGGCCGTGCTGCCCACGTCGCCAGCGCCCGCATAGGCGCCCATGACGATGCCCTCGCGCCCCTTGGGTGTCAGATCGCCCACCAGGGCCGGAAGAGTGGCCAGGATGGCGCCGCTGCCCGCGGCACCCAGCACGACCCCCAGGGCGATCAACTCCAGGGGTGTGGCCAGGGCCAGCGACCCAAACCCAACCACGGCCAATAGCAGCCCGCCGGCGATGACCGACACTCGTCCGATGGGCGTATCGGAGAGAACCCCAGCCAGCGATCCGGCCACCCCTGCCGTCATGGAGCGCAGGCCCAAAATCAACCCGCTGGCCGACGCCACACCCAGGGTCCGCTCTCCAAAGTCGACCATTTGGCCAAATCGTTCTTGCAGCAACAGGTTCACGGTAGAGAACACGATGCCGTCGCCTGTGAATTGCACGATGAGATAGAGCGCCAGCAGCGGCAGCAATTCGGTATGGCTCTTGAGCAGAGTATAGATCTGCTGCCCGGTGATTGGGAGCCGGGTTCCTTTTTGCTGCGTTTGGGACTCCCTGGGTTCGGGGTGGGGGTCGTTGATCCAGGGAGCCGTCTCGGGCAGGGCGAGCAAAGCCACGGCCAAGTGATGTTTCCCCGATTTTGTGGATGAGGAGTTAAACACGGATCGTGCTGTTATGGTAGAGTTGCTCATAGACCTCCGGGCTCTCATATCCGAGCGCGGAATGCAACCTGCGCCGATTATACCACGCCTCGATGTAGTAGAACAGATCCGGACTCGCTTCGGCACGGGTGTGGTACACGCGAGTGTACACCAGCTCGCTCTTCAACGTCCCGAAGAAGCTCTCCATCGGCGCGTTGTCGTACCAGGTGCCCACGCCGTTCATGCTGGCGACGATGCCATGGTGTTATAGGCCGAATTAGATGATCAGGATAGGGCCGTTTTGGGCCAGAATAGATG
>CAZNQW010000145.1:0-9691 GCA_964575225.1 uncultured Anaerolineaceae bacterium
TGCTCTTTGGCAATATCCACCAACGGCACCGGCATGGCCTTGCGTCCACCATCAATAATGATCTGCGGGTCTACTTTGAGTCCTTCGTCATAGATGACCCCACCACCCGGGACCAGTTCCTTTTGATAGGTTTCCAGAGCCTCCAGGCTCAAGGGCAGCAAGACGTGAACCGCCTTCTCGTGGCAATACAGGGGTTTCTCATGGACGCGCACCTGGAAGGAATTGAGCCCGCCCCGGATGCGCGACATATAGTCGGGCAGGCCAAATACGTGCAATCCCCCTTGGGCAAGGGCCTGGGCAAATCCAGCCCCGCTGGACTCGACCCCCTGGCCCGCTTCTCCGGCAATCTTGAAGGTCATATCGTTGGTTCGTGCCATACGGTTTGCTCCTCCCTGGTTGCTCAAGGTCAATATCGATCTTGCTTTTCAATGCTCGCGACCCAATGGACAAAGGGGTCCTTACCTGAGACGGGATGGCGCCGAGGGCATGGGTCTCCCCGGACCCTAACCAGTGTACCATTAGTAGGCTGTACAAGTCAAATGCCAGAACCTGATGTGAAGCCTTTGATAAACGACACGGATGCGCGGCTGGTGATGTTTGTCAATCGAGACGTCGTCATGCCCGCTTGCGCGGGCATCCAGCCTGTGCCGCGCCGCGTCTTGGCCGACTCCGAAACGCACCGGCAGCCGGCTGTATTGCGCTCTCGGCTAAGGGATGCTATAATCAACCCGAGGCTCATATGATCAAAAAAGCGCGAACACCCATCATCGAACACGACGACGCATTTGTCATTCAACTGCCGGGCGATCATCCGCCCCAAGAGCGCGATCACCTGACCGACCAGGCCATGATCGTGGCCTACGACCGCAAACCGGGCAACAAACCCCGCTGGCGTCTGCGCGAGATCGTCTTTGATCGGGCAGAGTGGACGCGGTCGGGCATCCGGCGCTGGTGGGCCGAGCACGAGGTCCAGTTTCTCGCGATGGATCAGCTCGACGATCCCATCCCCGAGCTCTGCCGAGCCTACCACGCCAGCGACGATTCACTGCCTACCATCGTGCTCTGCCATCGCAACACCCCACTGGTGCCGGCGCGGCGCCAGATGCAGGCTCTGGCCAAAGGCAAGGGCCACTAATCCGTCCAGTTTGTGAACCTCAATATGACACAACCGGCCATTATCCTAATCGGTGGATACAATTCGGTGTGGCCCGTCTACCTGGCGGCCGCCCGTCACCTGGAAGATGTGAGCGGCCTCCGCGCCATCGGCGTGCCGCTGTTGCCCTGGGACTGGTGGCAGGCCGATCGCCAGAAAAGCGCGGGCCCTCTCCTGACCAAGCTCTGGGACACGATCCTGTGGGCCAGGAGAAAAATGGGGACCAGGAGATTCATCCTGGTGGCCCACAGCGCCGGGGGGTTGGTGTCTCGCCTTTACCTGAGCGGCCAACCGATTGAGGGCCAAATCTATGCCGGGACGGGCCATGTATCTGCTCTCATCACCCTGGGCAGCCCCCACTGCGCCGAAACCGGCCCCGACTGGTATCTGATCCGCGACGCAAACCGCTTGGCCCCCGGCGTCCCCTATGCTGATGGCCTGTCCTACCACGCCATTGCCGGTCAGAGTGTGCAGGGCGACGAGCAGGGTGGGTTCGGCGAGAGGCGCGCCTTTCGCAGCTACCGCTACTTCTCCAACAACGGCGCACAATTGGGCGACGGTGTGATCCCCGTGGATGCCGCCTACCTGCCCGGCGCCGCGAACCGGATTCTGGACGGGGTGGTTCACTCTCGCAAATATGGCGCCCACTGGTACCTCGGCTCTCGGTCCACCATCCGTCGTTGGTGGCCTCAGGATCTCGGCCATGAGTGAAGAACTGATCGGGGCTCCCTATCACAACAACGCCACAACCTTTGTGTCCGGCCCGCCGGGCGCTGGCAAGACCACCCTTGCCGTCCGCCGACTGGATTATCTGTTGGCCCAGGGCGTCCCCGCCGAACAGATCCTGATCTTGGTCCCCCAGCGTACCCTGGCCCTGCCCTACTACGAGTACCTGCACCGCGCCGATTTGCCCCCTCGGGGTGTCGTCGACGTAGCTACGATTGGCGGCCTGGCCCGTCGCACCGTCGACCTTTTCTGGCCGTTGGCCGGTGAGCCGGCCGGATTTGCCCATCCCCACCGGCACCCTCACTTTTTGACGCTGGAAACGGCCCAGTACTATATGGACCGCATCGCCGAAAAGTTCCTGTCCGAGGGAGCCTTTGACGGCGTGCGCATCTCCCGCGCCCGCCTGGTCAGCCAGGTCATCGACAACCTGAACAAAGCCGCCGCCGTCCGCTTTCCGCTGGAAGAGATCGCCCCACGCCTTCAGCGCGCCTGGAGCGGCGAATCGGCCATCCTCCGCATCTACGACGCGGTCCAGGCCATGGCCCTCGCCTTCCGGCAAGAGTGCCTGGCGGGCAATCGGCTGGACTGGTCCCTCCAGGTCGAGGTCCTGCAACAGCATCTGTTGCCCCTGCCGCTGCTGCGTCGCTACCTCCTCAGCGGCTATCGGCACCTGATCGTCGACAACGTCGAAGAGGACATTCCAGCCACCCACGACCTCCTCCGGTTGTGGCTGCCTCTCTGCGAATCGGCCCTCCTCCTGTACGACACCGACGGAGGTTATCGCGTCTTTCTCGGCGCCGACCCCAGTGGCGCCCTTCAGCTTGCCCAGGAATGCCGCTCGCACATTGTGATGGCCCCCTCGCGCGTGCCCAGTGCCTCGATGGCCGCCTTGGGCGCGGCCCTGGCCCGCCCCTTTGGCCTCGATCCGGCCGGCGCATCCCCAGAGATCGATCCACGGCCCGCCTTCCAGGTCCAGTCGCACCACTTTCAAACCGAAATGGTGGACTGGGTGGCCGATGAGGTCTCGCGCCTGGTCATCGAAGAACGGCACGACCTGGCCCAGATCGCCATCCTGGCCCCCTTTCTCAGCGACGCCCTGCGCTTTTCGCTGACCGAGCGATTGGCAACCTACGGCATCCAAGCCTACACCCATCGCCCCTCCCGCCAACTCCGCGAGGAACCGGCCGTTCGCTGCCTTCTTACGCGGATCAAGCTGGCCCATCCCGATTGGGGCTACGCCCCGCCCGAGATCGACGTGGCCCACGCCCTGTCAGAGGCCATCGCCGATCTGGATCCCATCCGCGCCCGCCTCCTGGCTCAACACGTCTATCGCGTGCGCGACCGGCAACCTGAACTCCTGCCCTTTCACCGCATCGGTGCTGGCCTCCAGCAGCGGATCACCTTTCTCCTGGGCGGCCGCTACACCGAACTCCAGGAATGGCTGGCCCGCTATCAGGACGAGTCCGCCGACTCCTCCGGCGTCGAGCGCTTGGACCACCTGATCAGCCGGCTCTTTGGCGAAATCCTGTCGCAGCCCGGATTTGGCTTCCGCGCCAACCTGGACGCCGGGCAGGCCGCCGCCCGCCTGATCGAATCGGCTCGCAAATTCTACCAGGCCTTTCCACCGGCCGAACCAGATGAGGAAGCCGACCCATCGGCGGTGGCCTCCCTGAGCCGCGAATACGTGGACATGGTCGAGCGGGGCGTGGTGGCCGCCCAGTACCTATCCGGCTGGGAACCGGTTTCCGATCGGGGCGTGCTGTTGGTCCCAGCCTACACCTTTCTGATGATGAACCGACCCGTGGCCATCCAGTTCTGGCTGGATGCCGGCAGCCGTTCCTGGTACGAACGCATCTATCAACCCCTGACCCACCCCTACGTCCTGCGCCGCGATTGGGACGAGGACCGGGTTTGGATCGATGACGACGAAGTCCAGGTGCGCGACCAGGCCCTGGGGCGCCTCATATTGGGACTGACGCGCCGCTGTCGCGAGCGCGTCTATCTGGCCTTTAGCGATCTCAACGATCAGGGCAGCGAACAGCAGGGTCCCTTGTGGCAGGCCACCCACCGCCTGCTCCGCCAATGGCAGAGAAAGAGCCCATGAGCGAGTTCCGACCCCGCGCCGGCCAACAGCAAGCCCTGAACTATGTCCAGGGCAAGATGGGCATTTCGGCCGTGCCCGGCAGCGGCAAAACGGCTACCCTGGCCCATCTGGCGGCCCAGCTCGTCGCCGACCGGATCGACGACGGCCAAGAGGTACTCATCGTCACCCTGGTCAATTCGGCTGTGGACAACTTTCGGCGGCGCATCAACGCCCTGATCGAGCAGCGTGGGCTGCTGCCCAATTTTGGTTACCGGGTGCGCACCCTCCACGGCCTGGCCCACGATATCGTCCGCGAGCGTCCCGCCCTGGTCGGTCTGGCCGACGATTTCGGCATCATCGACGAGCGGGAGGCCACCCGCGTCCGCCAGGAAGTGACGGCTGCCTGGCTCCGCAGCCACGACGATATCGTCGAACCGTTTCTGAGCGCCGACCTGGAGGAAAATCGCCGCGACTGGACCCGAAACACCAAATGGCCCGAGCTGGCCGACGGAATCTGCCGGGCCGTCATCAAACGCGCCAAGGACCTGCAACTGGCCCCCGAGGTGCTGCAAGAGCGGCTGCGGACCATCCCCGATTCACCGTGGCTCCACTTGTTGCGCATGGGCGCCGATTGCTATCTCGAATACCAGCGCAGCCTGGCCTATCGCGGCACCGTCGATTTCGACGACCTGATCCGCTTGGCGCTGGAGGCCCTCCAGCGCGACGGCGACTATTTGGCCCGTTTGCAGCGGCAATGGCCCTACCTGCTCGAGGACGAGGCCCAGGATTCGAGTTTGCTCCAGGAACGGATCCTGCGGCTTTTGGCTGGGCCGGGCGGCAACTGGATCCGGGTCGGCGATCCCAACCAGGCCATCTACGATACCTTTACCAACGCCAACCCCAAGTACCTGCTCAACTTCTTGCGCGAACCCGACGTCGCCGAGGTGGCGTTGCCCGAATCGGGCCGTTCCCAACCGGCCATCATTGCCCTGGCCAACGACCTGGTAGACTGGACCGTGGAGCAACACCCCACCCCCGAAATGCGGGGCCAGGGCGCCTTTCGCCGATTGCACATCGTGCCCACTCTACCCGGTGATTCCCAGCCCAACCCGCCCAACGACCCCCAGGCCATCTTTCTGGACGACGGACCCAAAACCCCCGAGGAGGAACTCAAGATCGTCGTCGACTCTATCGCCCGCTGGCTGCCCGATCACCCCGACCGGAGCGTGGGTGTGCTGGCGCCCCGCAATCAGCGGGGATTCGAGATGGTCGACCTGCTCAAAGCTCAAAAGATCCCCTATGTCGACCTCCTGCGCTCGACCAGTTCCACTCGGGCCACGGCCGGTGCTGTGGGCAACCTGCTCCGCTGCCTGGCCGACCCCACGTCGCCCCGCAAGCTCGCCGTCGCCTTTGAAGTGTGGCGCCGCGACGACCGCCAGGACGAGGAAGCCCAGGCACGGGTAGCCCGCGTGGCCAAACGCATCAAGGGCTGCATCCACGTGGAGGCCTACCTCTGGCCCCGCGCCGACCGCGATTGGCTGACCGACCTGGCGCCCAGCCTGCCCCAGGACGAAGCCGAACTCTTGGAGCAGTTCCGCGAGCGGGCTCGCCGCTGGCATCTGGCGGCCACCATGCCCATCGACCAACTGGTCCTGACTCTTGCCAACGACCTGTTCGCCCAGTCCCACGAACTGGCCCTGGCGCGTAAGCTGGCCATCCTGTTGCGAAACGCTGCCGAGGGCCAGCCTTCTTTTCGCCTGCCCGAGCTGGTGCAAGAGCTGGCCGTCATCGCCCGCAACGAGCGCAGTTTCCTCGGATTTGACGAACAGGACACCGGCTTTGAGCCGCCGTCGGGCCACGTCACCGTAGCGACCATGCACAAAGCCAAAGGGCTGGAGTGGGACCGAGTCTATTTGATGTCGATCAACAATTACGACTTTCCCTCGGGGCTGCCTCACGATAGCTTTATCGCCGAGGCTTGGTACATCCGCGACCATCTGAATCTCGAAGCGGAGGTCCTGGCCTATCTGGAGGCCCTGGCTGGTGGATCCGGACTCCCCGGCGGCTCCCCACTGGATATCCCCGAGGGCCAGCCCAGCCAGGATGCCCGGATGGACTATGTGGCCGAACGACTCCGCCTGCTGTATGTGGGCATTACCCGCGCCAGGCGCGACCTGATCGTCACCTGGAACACCGGACGCCGGGCCGCATCGGGCATCGGCCCGGCCGAACCTCTCGCGGCGCTGATCCGCCGTGGGGGAGCCGCCCAATCCGAACTATGAGGCCGCCATGACCCAACCCTCGTTGCCCGAATCCTTTTCCTTCGACCAGGGCAAGCTGCAAGATTATGTCGACTGCCCGCGTCGATTCCAACTGCGCCACGTGCTCATGCGCCCCTGGCCCGCCCTGATCACAGGCATGCCCACCGAGGCCGAGCGCGACCGCCGTTTGGGCGAAGACCTGCATCGCCTGGCCTACCAGCTCGAGCTGGGCCTGGAGATCGATACCCTGAGCCGGTCCATCGAGGACCCCGAGCTGGCAACCTGGTGGCAGACGCTGCTCTCGCGCCCACCCGCCCACCTGCCCCAGTCGGTGCGGCGCCCCGAATTGGTCCTGTCGGCGCCGCTTGCCGGCCACCGGCTGGTGGCCAAGTACGACCTGCTGGCTGTGAAGCCCGGGCAGCGCCTGGTCATTGTCGAATGGAAGACGGCTCACCATCGACCCAGCCGCTCGTACCTCGCCGCCCGATTGCAAACCCGCGTCTATCGTGCCGTCGCCGCCCGGGCAGGCGCAGCCGTCAACGCGGGTCGTACGCCCGATCCCGAACAGATCGAGATGGTCTATTGGTTTGCCCGGCAAGGGGGCGAGACCGAGCGCTTTCCCTACGACGCCGCCCAGCACCATGCTGATCTGGAGTACCTGGCCCATCTGGTGGACGAGATAGTCCAGCGGCCCGCGGCCGAGGAGTGGCCCCTCACTCCCGACGAGCGCCACTGCCGCTTTTGCAACTATCGCTCGCTGTGTGAACGACACGTCGAGCCGGGCTTTCCCGACGAGGCGCCCGATGACCTGGACGGCGGACCCGTGGAATTCGAGTTTGATCTCGAACAGATTGCCGAGATCGAGTTTTGAGAGGTCGAAAACCAGAGCCATGACCCGTTGGCTGGACCCCGAGCCCATCACTCCGCCGCCCGAACTGGTGCAGGCGGCCCACGGCAGCGAACTCGTCGCCCGGACCCTTTTCCGGCGCGGCCTTCGGACCGCCGAGACCGCCCGGGCCTTTCTGGACCCGGCCCTCTACACCCCCGCGCCGCCCACCGACCTGCCCGATCTTGAAGCCGGGGCCGCGCGGCTATGGCAGGCCATCGACCGGCAGGAATCGATCCTGGTCTGGGGCGACTTGGACGCCGACGGCCAGACGGCCACCGTCCTCCTGGTCGAAGGATTGCACGCCCTGGGAGCCCAGGTGGACTATTACGTCCCCACCCGCGACCAGGGCCATGGCATCCACGAACCGACACTGACCCACTGGATCGAGCAGGGCGCCCGTCTGGTGCTCACCTGCGACACCGGCGTGACCGCTCACAGCGCCGTCGGTCTCGCCCACAGCCTCGGCGCCGAGGTGATCATCACCGACCATCACATCCCCGAAGCGGCCCTGCCCCCTGCCCTGGCGGTGATCAACCCCCATCGCCTGCCCGCAGACCATCCCCTGGCCTCCCTCAGTGGCGTGGGCGTGGCCCATCAACTTATCCGCGCCCTGGACCCGCCGACGGCCGACTCGAGCCTCGATCTCGTCGCCCTGGGCATGATCGCCGACGTAGCCGCCCTCATCGGCGACACCCGCTACCTGGTCCAGCGGGGCTTGGATGCCCTGCGCGTCACCCCGCGGCCTGGCCTCCAGGCCCTCTACCGGGCCGCCGATCTGGACCCTGCGGGCTTGAGCGAGGAGCACGTCGGCTTTGTGTTGGGCCCGCGCCTGAATTCCCTGGGTCGTCTGGCCGACCCTTCCCAGGGCGTCGAATTACTCCTCACCCAGGACCCCGACTGCGCCCGCGAGTGGGCCCTGGAACTGGAGCGATTGAATGCCCGCCGCCAGCTTGTCACCACCCAGATAACCCAGGCCGCCCTCAACCTGCTCCGTGGCCAACCCAAGTTGGCCAGCGACTACCAGGCCCTGGTCCTCAGCCACGCCACCTGGCCCGGCGGCGTGATTGGCATTGTCGCCGGGCGACTGGCCGAGCGCTACGGCAAGCCGGCGGTCCTCATCGCCGCGCCCGAAGGGCGGCCAGCCCGGGGCTCGGGCCGTTCCATCCCCGGCGTCGACCTGGTAGCGGCCTTGCAGCGCTGCGCCCACCTGCTGGAAGGATTCGGCGGCCACGCCGCGGCAGCCGGATTCTCCATCCAGGCCGAGCGCATCCCTGAACTGCGCGACGCCCTGTCGCGGGCCGTGGCCGCCCAGATGGAGGCGCTGCCCGAGCCCACCCGGGCCATCGACGAGTACGTCACCCTGCATGAGCTGACCCTCGATCTGGTCGCGCAAATCAGCCGCCTGGCCCCCTTTGGCGCCGGCAACCCGCCCCTCACCCTGGCCATCCGCAACCTGCGCTTGGTCAGCGAGGCCATCATTGGCAACACCGGCGAGCACCGGCGGGTGGTAGTCGAAGATGCCCAGGATGCCAGCCAGACCGTCTTCTGGTGGCAGGGCGCCGGCGAGCCTTTGCCCGATGGCCCCTTTGACCTGGCGGTGACCGCCCGCGCCAGCAACTATCGCGGTGTGCCCGAGATCCAGATCGAATGGGTCGAGGCTCGCGAGCACAAGCGCCCCGCCCTCGAACTGGCTGCCACGCCTCGCTACGAGATCCACGATTATCGAACCATCGGCAACCCCCGAGCCGAGCTGGATCGTCTGCGTGCCTACTATCCCGAAATCCAGGTCTGGGCCGAAGCACAGCACGCCGATCTGGGCCGCCCTCGAAGCGATCTCGGGTCCGGCTCCAGTCTGGCCATCTGGACGCTGCCGCCTGGACCCGAAGAGCTGCGCCAGGTCCTGGACCGGGTTCAGCCCGCTCAGGTGTTCCTGTTTGCCTCTCAGCCCGACCTGGGGGCGTGGGTCGATCTGATGAATCAGGTCCTCGGCATGGCCAAGCATGCCCTGTCCAAAAACGGGGGGCGATTTGATCTGGAGAGAGCCGCGGGGCGCACCGGCCATCGGGTGGGCACCGTGCAAGCCGCTCTCGAAGCACTGGCCGCCCAGGGCGCCCTGCGCATCGACGAGCGAGAGCCCGCATTCTGGCGGATCAGCCCGGGGACGGGGCCATGGGACCGCCGGTTCGAGTTCTGGCTCAACCGGGTAAAAGAGTTGCTCGAAGAGACGGCCGCCTACCGCGCCTTTGCGGCCCGGGCCGACGCCCAAGCCCTCCTCGCCTGACCGCCGTCCTGCACTCTATCCGCCGCCCCGTCTCGGAGCGGCCTGTATCTGTGCCAGGCTCTCCGGCCTCAAAGGCAGGATGCACAGAAAGAGAGGCGTCACCCGCCGCCGTGGCCGTCGCCCCCGCGGAAGCGGAGGCCCATCAGTTTCCGGGCGACGCATGCGTCGCCCCTACAATCTCGATATCCACGCAGACCTCCGGGTTCTTCAAGAACTCGGAGGCCTTATTGATCGTCTGCGTGACGTGACTGTTCGAAGTTCGGTAACGGGGACGAGTAGGCGCCTTGTTATTGGATTT
>CAZNQW010000146.1:0-3883 GCA_964575225.1 uncultured Anaerolineaceae bacterium
CGGCAAATTCCACGGTTGACAAGGGGGAGGTTCCGTGCTATGCTGCCCTGGCAGGGGTCGTCTGTCGACGACCGTCTGTCGACGGCTGCCACAGCCCACATCACGCGACGCAAAGGAGGCACCATGCCGACCGCCCTGGTTCGCCCACCTGGAACAAGTTTTGCCGCGGCCCTAACCGCCCAGCAACCGCGCCCCGTCATCGACGTCGCGCTGGCCCGCCAGCAGCACCAAGCCTACTGCCAGGCCCTCCGCACGGCGGGCCTGGAACTGATCGAACTGCCTGCCGAAGACGCTTATCCCGATTCCTGCTTTGTGCAGGACACCGCCGTGATTTTCGGCGAGTGGGCCGTCCTTTCGCGCCCCGGCGCCGAGAGCCGCCGCGGCGAGGTCGAGTCGGTGCGCCATGTGCTCCAGGGACGAAAACGGCTGGCCCGCATCGAAGCGCCGGGTACGTTGGAGGGGGGCGACGTGTTGGTCATCGGCAGCCGGGTGTACGTGGGCCTATCGGCGCGGACGAATCCGGCCGGGGTTGCCCAACTCCGCGATCTATTAGAGCCCGAAGGGGCCACCGTGGAGGCCGTGCCTGTGCCCGAGGCGCTACACCTGCTAACCGGCTGCTCCTACCTGGGCCAGGGCGTGCTGCTCGCCACAGATCCGCTGCTCGACGCGCCTTTTTGCCGGGGATTGGAGGTGGTGCGCGTGCCGCCGGAAGAAGCCTACGCAGCCAACGGATTGGGGGTGGGCCGGGTTGCCTTCCTCCCGGATCGGTGCCCGCAGACGGCGGCGGCGGTCCAGGCGCGGGGCTTGAACGTGTTGACCGTTTCCCTTTCCGAATTCGCCAAGGCCGACGGCGGGATCACCTGCCTGAGCTTGCTCCTCTAGCAAGAGCGAACACTCCTTTTGGCTTCCCGGTAGGGTCTAACAAAAATCTAACACGGTTCTCACGCTCGTCTAACAGTGGTCGGCTACAATGGCAACCACAAGGTACGAATTGGAGTGAGAAATCATGGATTTGAATCGTCTAACTGAAAAGGCCCAAGAGGCTTTGGTCCAGGCGCAAAGCCTGGCCTCTGAATATAGCCACGGGCAGATCGAGGGGGAGCATCTGCTGCTGGCCCTGTTGCGACAGGCCGATGGCGTGGTGCCGTCGATCCTCCAGGGGCTGGGGCAGCAAGTGGGTGGAATCGCCCAGAAGGTGGAGGCCGACCTGGCGCGCAAGCCCCAGGTGTACGGCGGCACCGCCCAGGTGGGGCTGTCGCGAGATCTGGACCAGACGCTGCGGCGTGCCGAAAAGATCGCCGGCGAGATGCACGACGAGTATGTCTCGACCGAGCATCTGTTGCTGGCCCTGAGCGAAGACCGGGCCGGGAACGCAGCCCGTCTGTTGCAGAGCTTGGGGCTGACCAAAGACGCCATCCTGCGCTCGCTGACCGCCATCCGCGGCAGCCAGCGGGTGACGTCGCAATCGCCCGAAAGCACCTACCAGGCGCTGAACAAGTACGGGCGCGATCTGACGGAACTGGCCCGTTCGGGCAAACTCGATCCGGTGATCGGGCGCGATGAGGAAATCCGGCGCGTGATCCAGGTCCTCAGCCGCCGCACCAAGAACAACCCGGTGCTCATCGGCGAGCCGGGCACCGGCAAGACGGCCATCGTGGAGGGGTTGGCGCAGCGGGTGTTCCGCGGCGACGTGCCGGAGGGCTTGAAAAACAAGCAGATCATTCAGTTGGACCTGGCAGCGATGATTGCCGGGGCCAAGTTCCGCGGTGAGTTCGAGGAGCGGCTGAAGGCCACCCTCAAAGAGATCGTCGAAGCCGAGGGCAAGATCGTCGTCTTTATCGACGAGCTGCACACGGTGGTGGGCGCCGGGGCCGCCGAGGGCGCCATGGATGCCAGCAATATGCTCAAGCCGATGCTGGCCCGCGGCGAGCTGCACTGTGTGGGCGCGACCACCCTGGACGAATACCGCAAGTATATCGAAAAGGACGCCGCCCTGGAACGCCGCTTCCAACCGGTGTTGGTCGATGAGCCCAGCGTCGAGGAGACCATCAGCATTCTCCGCGGCCTGAAGGAGCGCTACGAGGTGCACCATGGGGTGCGTATCCAGGATTCGGCGGTCATTGCCGCGGCGACGCTGTCCCATCGCTACATCAGCGACCGCTTTCTGCCCGACAAGGCCATCGACCTGATCGACGAGGCCGCCAGCCGCCTGCGCATGGAGATCGACTCCAAGCCGCAGGAGCTGGACCGGGTCGACCGCCAGATCATGCAGTTGGAGATCGAGCGCGAAGCGCTCAAAAAGGAAAAGGACGCTGCCAGCAAGGAGCGCCTCACCAAGCTGGAACGGGAACTGGCCGATCTGCAAGAAGAGAGTCGGGCCCTGGCTGCCCGCTGGGAGCAGGAAAAATCGGCCATCCAGGGGCTGCGCGACACAAAGGAAAAGATCGAACAGGTGCGGCATCGCATCGAAGAGGCCCAGCGGCAATACGATTATAGCACGGCCTCCGAGCTGCAGTACGGCGAACTGGTCCGCCTGCAGGCCCAGTTGGCCCAGCAGGAAGAACAACTCAAGGCCAACCAAAACGGCCAGCAGCTCTTGAAAGAAGAGGTCGGCAGCGAGGATATCGCCGAGGTGGTCTCTGCCTGGACCGGGATCCCGGTGAGCAAGCTGTTGGAAGGCGAGATCGAAAAGCTGATCAAGATGGAAGAACGGCTACACCATCGGGTGGTGGGCCAGGACGAAGCGATCTCGGTCGTATCCAATGCCGTGCGGCGTAGCCGGGCCGGGTTGCAGGATCCGAACCGGCCCATGGGCAGCTTTATCTTCTTGGGGCCGACCGGCGTGGGCAAGACCGAGCTGGCGCGGGCGCTGGCCGAATTCCTCTTTGACGACGAGAGCGCCATGGTCCGCGTGGACATGAGCGAGTACCAAGAGCGCCACACCGTGTCGCGCCTCATCGGCGCGCCGCCGGGGTACGTCGGGTACGAAGAGGGCGGGCAACTCACCGAAGCCGTGCGCCGGCACCCTTATAGCGTGGTGCTTTTCGACGAGATCGAAAAGGCCCATCCCGAGGTCTTTAACGCCCTGTTGCAGGTACTGGACGAGGGGCGGCTGACCGATGGCCATGGTCGGACGGTCGACTTTAAGAATACGGTCATCATCATGACCTCGAACGTCGGCACCGAATTCATGGATGGCCGGTCGGCCACCACCGACGAACAGCGCCGGGAGATGGTGCTCGCCGCCCTGCGGCAGAGCTTCCGCCCCGAGTTCCTGAACCGCATCGACGAGATTGTCGTGTTCCACGGGCTGACCAAGGAACATCTCAAAGAGATCGTCGACATTCAGGTCCGAAATCTGGAAAGGTTGCTTTCAGGCCGGAACCTGGAGATCGAACTGACCGACGCGGCCAAGAATTTCCTGGCCGAAGAGGGGTACGATCCGGCCTATGGGGCGCGCCCGCTCAAGCGCGTCATCCAGCGGCAGATCCAGGACCCGCTGGCCTTGCGCATACTGCACGGCGATTTTGGCGACGGCGACCGGATCCGGGTCGACGCCCGGGACGGGCATCTGACCTTTGAACGGGTAAAGGCGGCTGCGGGTTCGGCATAGATCGCTTTGCCCGCCCCCGAGGACGGCGCCGTGCGGACACGGGGCAGCGAGCGGATTGGGTCGGCCCTACGAAGATCGACCGAGTCGCGGCGTCTCATACGCAACCAAATTTCGACCGGGCAACGGACTGATTTCGTGGGGTCCGGGGCCGTTAGGGCCCCGGGCCGGGGGGGTGGGGGGGCGCCCCCCCCCCCCCAAAACACCAGCCAAGCAGGAATGGAACCCTCTCCGGGCTTGGTCCACAACCTGACAGGGCACTGCCGTCCGGAG
>CAZNQW010000146.1:3893-9683 GCA_964575225.1 uncultured Anaerolineaceae bacterium
TGCCCTGGTTGTTTTGGTTGTGTGTGTGGGTGTGTGGGTGCTCGTGGGCCCCCCCCGGGGGGGGGGGGGGGGCGCGCCCCCCCCCCCACAAAGCCCCTGCGCTGCAAGAAGGCACGCCTCTCGGAGGTTTGTACCCTGCGGGAAAGGGCCCTGCCTTCCGTCTTGTCGTCCTTACCTTGATATCTATGGGGCGGCTGCGCATCGCCAGCGACGCGTCTAACCCGCCCGGTAGGCATCAACGCATTATTCCGATTATTCGGGGGGCTCGATGGCGATCTCGCCGTTGACTTCCGTGAGGTCGTACTCGAGCACGAGCGCGGTCGAGCCGGTGGGCGGGAGGGTCCCGCCGCCGAAAAAGAGAACAGGAATGAAATCGGCCTCGATCTGCGAGCGCTCGCGCACAAGGAACTGCGGCCATCCTGGCTCGTCGGCCAGCCAGATCTCGCCCTGAATCCCGGCGTTCACCGTTTCCCCGCTGTGTGGATCGGACAGGGGAATGGTTGTCGAACCAACCGAACGGTAGCGCTGGCATTGGATGCCGTGGATTACCTCGGACCCCTCGGGCAGCCAGATTTTCGCATCGCGCGGAAGGGCAGCCCATTGGGCGACGATCCCATCGAACTCAGCTTGTTCCAGAGGAATCCAGGCCTCGCCCACGCGCAACCAGGTCGAGCCCTGGGCCATGAGGGCCTCGAACACCGGCATCCACTCAGAGCCCGAGAGGGTATCGAACAGGACCTGGTGGCGGGCCGTTGCCGCCCGCACCCATTCCTCTCGCAGGGTATAGGAGATCCCCTCGGGGTTTTGGGGGAGCCAGAGCATCGTCGCGCGATAGCTGTCCAGGCCATCCAGATCGGCGGAGGGCAGCACCGGATTGACCGGCTCGGAGGTTGGCGTGGGCGCCTCGACGACAGGCTGAGTCGTAGCCTCCTGAGGGAGAGGTTCGGTAGCCGGCGGCTGGGTAGCCGGCGGCTGAGTGGCCGGCGGCGGGGCAGCCGATGTCTCTGCCGGAACCGCAGGTAGCTCGGTGGCGATAAGGGACACGGGAGCGGTGGGGGCAGGCGGCTCGGCGCCGCCACAGGCAAGAACAGACAGGCACAAAAGGGCCGTCGCCAGCCAGACGAGATTGCGTTGCATTCAAGCCTCCTTGTGAATGGGTCTGGGTGTGTTAGCAAGTGAGCGCCCGACAAGAGCCGAGTCAGTATACCATGTTTTGCAGAAATGAGAAAAAAGAGTATAATTCAAATAGGTATGGATGACGGAGGGAGCGCGGGAGCCGTGCCACCCTACGAGGCCAAGGGGGCCCAGCATTCCTACTCAAGAAGTACAGGGCGACGGAAATCAAGCCCGAAAGTGAGAAGCAACTATGATGCGATTTGACCGATTTACCGAACGGGCCCAGGATGCAGCCATGCGGGCCTACGAGGTGCTGCAACGATACGGACATTCCCAGGTGGATACCGAACACCTGTTGCTGGCGTTGATCGAACAGCCTGACGGCGTCATTCCCGACATCCTGCGACAAATGGGCATCGATCTGGACGCGGTGACCCAACGGCTGGATGAGGAACTCAAGCAAGCGCCGCGAACCAGCATCTATGGCGGCGGCGTGGGACAGGTCTATATCACCCCACGCCTCAAGCGGATCATCGACCAGTCCAACGACGAGGCGTCCAAGCTCAAAGACGACTATATCTCGACCGAACACCTCTTTCTGGCCATCGCTGCCGAGCGCAACACGCCCGCAGCGCGCATTTTGGGCGAGTTTGGGGTGAACCGAGGCCGGATTCTCCGCTCCATCGAAGAGGTGCGGGGCGGACAAAAGGTGACCACCCCCCACGCCGAAAGCCACTACCGGACGTTGGAGAAATACAGCCGCGACCTGACCCAGCTCGCCCACGAGGGCAAGCTCGATCCGGTCATCGGTCGCGATGCCGAGATCTTGCGCGTCATCCAGGTGCTCAGCCGCAGGACCAAAAACAACCCCGTGCTCATTGGCGGCGCGGGCGTGGGCAAGACGGCCATCGCCGAAGGGCTGGCCCTGCAGATCGCCAGAGACGACGTGCCCGAGATCCTGTCGGGCAAAAAGGTGATCCAGTTGGACCTGGGCGCCATGGTCGCCGGCACGCGCTTCCGGGGCGAATTTGAGGAACGCCTCAAAGGCGCCATGGAAGAGGTGCAGCGGGCCGAGGGCGAGATCATCCTGTTCATCGACGAGATCCACAGCGTGGTGGGGGCTGGGGGGGCCATGGGCGCCCTGGATGCTTCCAGCATGATGAAACCGGCTTTGGCCCGGGGCGAGCTACGCTGCGTCGGGGCCACAACCCCCGACGAGTACCGCCGCTATATCGAAAAGGACAGCGCCCTGGAACGGCGCTTTGCGCCCATCTGGGTGGAAGAACCCTCGGTGGAGGATACCATCGAGATGCTGCGCGGGCTGCGCGACCGGTACGAGGCGCACCACGGGGTCACCTTTACCGAAGAAGCGCTGATTTCGGCGGCCCGACTTTCCTCCCGATACGTGACCGACCGGCACCTGCCCGACAAGGCCGTGGATTTGATCGACGAAGCGGCCAGCAAGTTGCGAGTGGCCATCTACTCGATGCCGCCCGATCTCAAGGAACTCAAGTCGCGCCTGCAAAAGCTGATCGCCGAAGAGGAATCGGCCTGGGCCAATCGGGACTATGAACGAGCAGCCCAGTACAAGGCCGAGCGCATGGCCCTGGAGCAAGAGTTCAATCAAAATCGGGATGCCTGGCGGGTGGAAAAAGGGCTCGACGAAATCGTCGATGCCGCCGACATTGCCGAAGTGGTCGCCAGTTGGACCGGCATTCCGGTCAGCAACCTGCTCCAGACCGAAGCCGAAAAGCTACTGGACATGGAAGAGCACTTGCACAAGCGCATCATCGGACAGGATGAGGCCATCAACGCCATCGCCGATGCCATCCGCCGCGCCCGGAGCGGCTTGAAGGACCCGCGCCGGCCCATCGGCAGCTTTATCTTCCTGGGAAGTTCGGGCGTGGGCAAGACCGAACTGGCCAAAGCCCTGGCCAAGTTCATGTTCGACGACGATGACGCCATGGTCCGCATCGACATGAGCGAGTATCGGGAGCAGCACACCGTCAGCCGCCTGTTTGGCGCTCCGCCCGGGTATGTGGGATATGAGGAAGGTGGGCAACTCACTGAGGCCGTACGCCGCCGGCCCTATCAGATCGTACTCTTTGACGAGATCGAAAAGGCGCACCCGGACGTGTGGAACGCGCTGCTCCAGATCCTGGAAGATGGACGGCTGACCGATGGTCAGGGCCGGGTCGTCGACTTTCGGAATACCGTCTTGATCATGACCTCGAACATCGGCACCGATTATGCCAAGATGGGGGGAACCCTGGGCTTTTTGCGCACGACCGACGCCGACGACGAGCTGCGCGAGAGCAAGAAAAAGATCGAAGAAGGGCTCAAGCGCACCTTCCGCCCCGAGTTCCTGAACCGGGTCGACGAGATCATCATCTTCCACGCCCTGACCCTGGAGCACGTGCAACAGATCGTCGACTTGCAGATGAAGGACATCCATGAGCGTCTCGAAGAGCGGGGCGTCACGGTGGAACTCACCGCAGAGGCGCGGGTGTGGCTGGCCAAAGAGGGATACGATCCGGCCTTTGGCGCCCGCCCCCTCCGGAGAGCCCTGCAACGCTATGTCGAGAGCCCGATGTCAAAGCGGATCTTGCGCGGCGAGTTTCAGAGCGGCGACCATGTGCTGGTCGACGTGGGGCAGCCCGAGGGCGAGGAAAAGGGCCTGGTGTTTACCAAACAGGAACCACAGGGGATTCCGGTGGACCTGGGCCAACCCGTCGAGAGCGCCGAGGCGTAGACGAAATTGTAATGACGAGGGGCGACGCATGCGTCGCCCCTCTTGTCATGCCCGCCGTAGGGGCACAGCATACCGCGCCCGAAACCCATGGGCCCCCGCTTCCGCGAGGGCGACGTCTTTTTGTGGAGTGCGGCCCCCGCTTTGGCGGGACCCTTGGTGCCGCAAAATTGCGCGAGTGCGGGCGGGCCTTGTAAGGGCGGGTTTGAAACCCACCCCTACTGTAACTCATCTGCTCGCCGCCCCCCTACGGCGGGGGTTCCTTGCCCCGACCCCAAAACCACGCTACTCCGTGGGTGCTTCTGTTATTCCTCTTCGATCTGGAAAATGGCGGCGCCGGGCCGTTCCTCGTGACAATGCCCGCATCCCACGTGAGGTTCGGACACCTCGACCAGGTACTTGGAGCAGCCAGCGGTGACGGCCACCCGACGGGTCAGCCCCAGCAGCCCCTTCTCCACCCGCCCTTCCAGCACCAGGTTGGGACAGGCATTGGCGCGGAGAATGCCGGGCACCGGACAACGGTGGCACAGCTTGGGCTGCCAGCGCTCCGACTCGCGGTTCTGAGCGATCAGCCGGCATTCTTGCCGGCTGCGGCCCCGGTAATAGTCCTCATAGTAATAGCGGCATTCCTGACCGGCGGGTGTGATCATGGTTTTAGCTCGGATTACTGGTGCACCACCACCAGCGTACCTTTGGGCGCCCAGTTGTAGAGCCACTTGGCTTCCGATGTTTTCATATTGACGCAGCCGTGGCTCATGGGCGTGCCAAAGTTGCTGTGCCAGTAGGTGCCGTGGATGGCGTACCCTTTGTAAAAGTACATGGTGTAGGGCACGTTGGGCAGATAGTAGCCCGGCCCGCTCATCGGTGCCGAGCGATATTTGGCATAGATCTTGAAGCGCCCCTTAACGGTGGGGGTATATCGCGTGCCGGTCGACACCACCGCGGTGAGGACGGTTTTCTGTCCTTCGTGGGCATAGAGCCGCTGGGCCGAAAGGTCCACCTCGATCCATTTGCCGCTCTCACTCTTGTCGGCAGGGGCCGTGGTCGGCTTGGGGGTAGGTGTGGGTGTGGCGCTGGGGGTAGGCGTCGGCGTGTAGGTCGGCGTGGGGGTAAAGGTGGGTGTAGACGTGGGCGTGTGGGTGGGGGTCGCGGTCGGCGTGTAGGTCGGCGTGGGGGTAAAGGTGGCTGTGGGTGTGGGCGTGTCGGTGGCCAACAGAGCCGCCACCACGGTACGCGGCGCTTCGCTCCACAGAACAAAGGCCAAAAGCAGAACCAAGAGAAGGGGTACCAGCACCATGCCCACCCACCTGAAGCGAGAGCGCGGCGGTTCGACCTCGAGCAGGGGCATCAGGGGGCCGGGAACCGGCGCATGGGAGGGAATGGCCTCCCCTGACCTGGAGACATCGCTGCCGGCGGGAAAGGAGGTACCCGTCACCTTTTGAACCGATTGCAGCGCCTCGCGCGCCCGGCGGTTGTTGGGGTTGAGCACGAGGACATGCTTTAGATGGGCCACAACTTTCTGGAGATCGTCGGTGACAGCGGCCTGGCCTAGCCAGGCGCTTTCGTTGGTGGGATCGATTTCGAGGACGGCCGCAAAGTAGCGCTGGGCTCTGCTGCGGTTTCCGGCCCGGGCGGCCGCCAACCCTCGCTGCATGAGCGCTGCGACCTGTTCCTTCAAAGACACCGTGATGGCCCGTTCTGACTTCAATGAACTGTGTCCTTTCTAGTCGCCCCTAGAGTGAACCCTATCTTACCACATATTTCCACACTTGACAAGCGGTCTTGCTCATCGTACTCCATATTCAATGGGTTTTTGGGTTTATTGGGAGTTTATCTTGTTATTTTATACTCTTCCAAGACTAGCCCCAGGGAGTAGAAAAAATACTCCCTTAATGCTCTCTAGTGACGATTGTAGGCAGGCGGCT
>CAZNQW010000147.1:0-9679 GCA_964575225.1 uncultured Anaerolineaceae bacterium
TGCCAGAGTCGATCGAGGTCAGCAGCGTTGAAATCCGCGAGGCGCTTGCCAATTCGGTCAACATCATTGTCGAAACCCTGCGCGACGCCCTGGATGACACTCCGCCCGAGCTGGTGGCCGACTTGATGGAACAGGGGATTGCCCTGGCCGGTGGAGGAGCGCTCCTCCAAGGGTTGGATGAACGCCTTTCGGAAGAAACCAAAATGCGCGTCTATGTGGCAGAAGACGCGCTTACCTGCGTCGCTCGCGGGGCCGGCCTCGTTCTCGAGGACTTGGATCGCTATCACAAAGTCCTGGCCGACCTCCAACGGGGCAGCACATCGCACTAGATGAGGGACTCGGGCCGTTTGGCGCTCGATGGGGAAATGGGAGCTTGGAGCCAACACCCGTGCGCCCCGGTAAAGAGGTCGCGCCATGAAAAGTGAGCGCTTCCAGAACCTCTTTCCGGTCCTGTTGATTGTGGTCGCCCTGATCGGGTTTGTGCTCCACCGAACCGGTCTGTTGGATCCAGTAGAAGGGCTGTTTCTGCAGATCACGGCCCCAATCGAAAAGGGGATGACATCGATCGGCAGTCGGGTTGGAGAACTGACACAAACGATCCGCGATCTGCGGGATCTTCGGCAGCGAAATGAGGAACTGGAAGCAGAGAACGCCGCCCTCCTGCTCGAAATTGTACGCCTCAGAGAGGTCGAGCACGAAGCCGTTCTCAAAGGCGAGCTTTTGAACTTTGCTCGCGAAAATCCATCGTTCCAGATCCAAGGCGCACATGTGGTGGGCCGGGTGATCGGCCGAGACCCCAACAATATACGGCAGTCCATCACTTTGGATGCGGGCACAGAGGTGGGCATCGCCCGCAATATGCCGGTGGTGACCGAGCGCGGGTTGGTGGGCCGGATCTCCCAGGCAGGCAAGGGCTGGTCCAAGGTGTTGCTAATTATCGACGGAAGCAGCTCGGTGAACGCGCTGTGCCAGAGTACGCGGGCCGCAGGGTTGATCCGTGGACGCCCCGACGGGTCGCTGCAAATGGAGGCGATCCCCCAAAGCGATACGGTGAGTGTGGGAGATACCGTCTTGACCTCCGGGTTGGGCGGCAATTTTCCCAGGCAGATTCCCATTGGGCAGATCACGAGTGTGGAACGCCAGGACAACGAACTGTACCAAACGGCCACCGTGCACCCCACCGTGGACTTTGCCCATCTGGAGGCGGTGCTCGTGATCACGGCCTTTGAGCCGGTGGCAGAAACCGAGGACGAACCATGACCTGGTCAAGGGAGATGATCTTGGCCAGATTCAGTCGTTTTGAACCGTGAGCATTTATCTTGTCGTTCCGGCATTGGTGATTGTGGCTTTGGTGCAAGCCACCTGGATGCCGCATCTGGCCCTATATGGCGTGTTTCCCAATCTCCCTCTTTTGGTGGTCACGAGCTGTGGCCTGGTGAAGGGTGTTTGGTCTGGCGCGGTATGGGGATTCATCGTCGGAGTTGCGATCGACTTTCTTTCAGGAGCGCCTTTTGGGGCAGCCACCGTCGCCCTGGTCTTGATTGGCTTTCTGGCTGGAAAGGCGAAATTGGGCGCCATTCGAGCACACGTGGCATTGCCCATGCTCACCGTGCTCGTGGCTACCTTGATCTATGAGATTGTCTTTCTTTTGATTTTGACCATTTCGGGAGAACACGTGGTCTGGTGGGAAAGCTGGGTGCGCATCATCTTGCCCGCAGCGGTGCTTAACGCTCTGCTCACACCACCCGTTCTCTGGATGATGCGCTGGCTTGACCGTCGTTTCACCGAAAAAGAGATGGAGTGGTAGCTTGTCCGAATCACAACCGAAGGGCATCGGGTTCCGACTCGGCACTTTCCAAACTATCACGATCCTGTGTTTCCTTATCCTGCTCGTGCAGCTCTGGCGGTTGCAGGTGCTTCAGGGCGAAACGTATCGGGACGCAGCCGACGTCAACCGGCTGCGCCTCGAGTCGGAACCAGCCCCCCGCGGCGTGATCTATGATCGCCGGGGGTATCTTCTTGCCCGAAACTTGCCCGAAATCACAGTGGCCATTATCCCCGCCTATCTTCCCGAAGAGGAAGAGGCCCGCAAGACCCTTTTGTTGGAGCTGGCCGAACTTTTGGAAATCCCGGCCTACGATATCGAACCCGAGACGCCCTCAGGCTTGGCCCACGAAGAGGATGCCGCACCGAAAGAGGGCCTCCTGACGATGATCGAAAATGCCGCAATCGCCCCTTATCGCGCCGCATCCGTCAAGACCGGTGTGTCGCGTGAGATCGCCATGGTTTTGGAGGAGGAACACCTGGATTGGCCCGGGGTCACCATCCAAACCAAAGCGGTGCGGGAATATATCTATGGCTCCCTACTGGCCCATGTGCTGGGTTATATCGCCCCCATACCTGCGGCTCGGGAAGAGGAATATCGAGCCCTGGGGTACGACCCCAACACCCATCTGGTGGGCCAAACCGGTGTGGAGTACAGCTTTGAGCAAGAATTGCGCGGTTATGATGGGCAAAAGCTGATCGAAGTCGACATCGCCGGACGGGGGGTGCGCACAGCCGGCGAGCCCCAGCCCGCGGTCGCGGGATACAACGTGCGCCTGACACTGGATCTGGATCTGCAGCAAGCCATGACGTCGATCCTACAGGAACGCCTCGATGTGCTGCACAAGAAGCAGGGTGCGGCCATTGCCATGAACCCCCAGACCGGAGAAATCTTGGGTATGGTATCCCTGCCAGCCTACGACAACAACGAGTTCACAGGCGGCATTTCCTTCCAACGATTCGACGAATTGCAGCAAGACCGATTTCGTCCTCTGGTCAACCACGCCATTTCGGGGCAGTATCCACCGGCATCGACCTTCAAGACCATCGTCGCCTCAGGGGCACTGGAAGAGGAAACGATTACGGCCAACACTCGCTATCACTGTGGCGGCATCATGTGGCTGCCCAACCGATTCTACCCCGAAGACCCAAGCTTGGCTCAGCCATTCTATTGCTGGATCTACCACGACTACCACGGCAGCCACGGCTCCCTCGACGTGGTTTCGGCGATAGCCCGATCGTGCGACATCTTTTTCTACCAGGTGGGTGGGGGTTACCGAGATCGCATCACGGGGTTGGGCGAGACCAAGATCGGCTATTACGCCGAGCTGTTTGGCTTCGGCGCTCGAACAGGCATCGACCTTCCGGGAGAAGCGCCGGGGCTAGTGCCCACGGTCAAATGGAAACGGCTGAACTACAGCGAATCGTGGGTCACCGGCGACACCTACAACATATCCATTGGCCAAGGATTTGTCCTGGCCACCCCACTGCAAGTTCTCAACGCGGCAGCGGCCATCGCCAACGGCGGCACCCTCTACCGACCGCAGGTGGTGTACGACGTAATTGACAGCGACGGCGCCATTGTCAAAGCCTTTGCTCCCGACGTCATTCGCCAACTGCCCATCTCGCCCGAGAACATCGAGCTGGTGCGCAGAGGAATGCGAGGGGTGGTGTCTGGGACTGGAGCGACTGCCCGCGGCATCAACGTGCCCGGCGTGGCTGTGGCGGGCAAAACAGGCACCGGCGAGTTTTTTGAGGACCTGAACGAAGACGGAATTGCCGACCGAGATCAGGAGGGCAACCTGCCGACCCACGCCTGGTTCGTATCCTTTGCACCTTATGACAACCCTGAAATCGCCCTCGTCGTCTTTATCTATAGCGGCGGTCAAGGTTCCTCTGCAGCTGTGCCCGCAGCCAACGAGATCCTGAACTATTACTTTAGCCGCGACCGGGAGGAGGTCTCGCCATGACGCCCGACGAGAGCGCCCGCCGCCCCCGCGCGCCGAGTATTGTCTGGTTCTTGGTGGGCCTGGTCGTCCTGGCCTTTGGCTCGTGTCTGGTCATGAGCATGGTGGCCTGGCAAGAGGCCACCCTCGTACGCAACCTGAGCGCCGAAATGCACACCCTGCGCGGCGAACGACAGCAGATAGAGGGCCAATTTGTGGCTGTGCAAGCCACCGCAACCATCGTCGAAGCCCGGCTGGCTACGCTCGAAGCCAACGATCCAGCACGGCAAATTGCCCAATTGCAGGCACACCTGGATGCAGCCAGCAACGAAGAAGAGCTGGCAGCGCTCAAAACCACCATGGTCGATGTGCAGGCCACGGTCAACGCCTTTCAGTCATCTCTGGACGATCTGGCGGCCAAGACCGAATCGCTCGAAGCGCAAAACAGAGCGATGGAACTCCCTGCGGAAATCCGGCTCAGCGTCCCCCGGCAAAGGCAAACCCATAACCTGAGCTGCGAATCATCGGCTGCCTCCATGGCGGCCCAGTATCACGGTGTCGATCTGACCGAGAATCAGGTGGTAGCCTCGCTTCCACGTAACGACAATCCCTACCTCGGCTTCCGAGGAAACGTCGATGGGCCCACCGGTGGCATCGAGGACTATGGCGTGTACGCCGGACCGGTCATGGCCGTGCTCAACGACTGGGGATTGCGAGCCACAGCCGTGGAACAGGGCGTAGAGGGCATCCAGGCGGCATTGGCCCGAGGCAACCCAGTCATTGCCTGGGTGCCGTACGATTGTCTGCCCAGTACGCCTGTGGAAACCACCATCGACGGCCAGGTAGTATCGCTGGTGCCTAATCAGCATGTGGTGGTCATCACCGGCTTTAACGCCGATGGGGTGTGGGCCAATGACCCCTGGGACGGGCTCGAGGACTTTTACAGGTACGCACAACTGGATCGGGGCATGAGCTACTTTGACTATATGGCCATTGAGGTGTCAACACGTTGAGCCAAGAGCATAGCGAAAAGTCGGATGCCGTCACCATCCGGGGCACCAGCGACGGATTGGTGATCACCCTCGGAGAAGGACCGTTCGGTGCGGTCCTCTCTGACATGAAGGAGCGGCTCGAATCCAAGGCCTCCTTTTTTCTGGGCGGGCGGGTGGCGTTGCGCGTGGGAGATCGACCCCTCTCCGTGGAACAATTGCAGATACTGGGCCAAGCCATCCAGGAATGCGGCGTTACGCTATGGGCCATCGAAGGAAGCCACCCCACCACCCAATTGGCCGTGGATGAAATGGGTCTGGAGACGCACCTGCGCGCCAGCCCACCCCCGCTTTCTCCCAAACCGGAACAGATCCCTCGCGAGGAGATGGTGGGCGTCGTGGTCCGCGGCACGCTACGATCAGGACAGGCGGTCAATCACGCAGGTCATATCACCATCGTCGGCGACGTGAACCCCGGCGCCGAGATTGTCGCCAGCGGGGACGTCATCGTTTGGGGAAAATTGCGAGGGATTGTCCATGCAGGTGCCATGGGCGACGATGGGGCGATCGTTTGTGCACTACAATTAGCGCCGAGCCAGATCCGTATCGGTTCGCACATTGCCCGCCCACCCGACCGAGGGCGATTGCCCAAAGACCCCGAGATCGCCAGCGTTCAAGATGGGGGCATCGTAGTCGAGCGTTGGGAGAAAAAACGCTAGCTCGACATTCGAAACAGGAGTCTGCATATGAGTGCAACAGTCATCACCGTTACCTCTGGAAAAGGTGGAGTGGGCAAGACGACGACCACAGCCAACCTGAGCGTCAGCCTGGCGATGCTTGGTCAGCGGGTTGTCGCCATCGACGCAGACATTGGCCTGCGCAACCTCGACGTGGTCATGGGGCTAGAAAACCGCATTGTCTACGACTTGGTGGACGCCGTCGAAGGCCATTGTCGCCTGCGCCAAACCCTCATCCGCGACAAGCGTCTGTCCGAACTCTATTTGCTGCCAGCCGCTCAGACTCGCGACAAGACCGCCGTCACCCCTGAGCAGATGGTCGAGCTATGCGATCAACTCCGTCCCGATTTCGACTTTATTTTGGTCGACTCGCCTGCCGGGATCGAGCAAGGTTATCGCAATGCTGTGGCTCCCGCGGATCGAGTCCTCATCGTCACCACGCCCGAGGTCTCGGCTGTCCGCGACGCCGACCGGATTGTGGGGCTGATCGAAGCGGACCTGAAGGGTCCCCCCAGTCTGATCATCAACCGCCTGAGCCCTGAAATGGTCCAGCGCGGCCAGATGCTCAGCATGGACGATGTGGTCGAAATCCTGGCCATTGACCTGATTGGCATCGTGCCTGAGGACAAGGAGATCATTATCTCCAGCAATCGGGGCAACCCGGTGGCTCTGGACGGCAAGTCTGCTGCAGGACTCGCTTTTCGCAACATCGCCGGGCGGATCATGGGACAGGACATTGCCTTCATGCCCCTCAAAGGGGGCGGCAGCGTCTTTGACCGTCTGGCCCGATTCATTCGAAGATAGAAAATTCGCTGCCCTTGCCCGGCAGCGGCGAAAAACTCGGCTTTCGGCAAAGTGGTAGGACCCGTGTGTACTGCACATGTTCAGGAGGCGTTATGGGTTTACTAGATCGCATTTTGGGACGCCGTCAACCAACGAGCAGCGACATTGCCAAAGAGCGGCTGCAACTGGTGTTGGTGCACGATCGCTCCAACATCTCTCCGGCCGTCCTTGAAAAAATGAAAGACGAACTGATCGCCGTCATCTCACGCTACGTTGAGATCGAGGCGACTGGTGTAGAAGTAGCCTTTACCCACAGCAGAACCGAAAACCGCCTGGTGGCCAACATTCCAGTTGTCGGGCCGTCGGGCCGCGCTGCCCCCAGTCAACCCTCCAGGAGATCCAGGCCCAGTGGCTAGACGTTCCTGGCGCAATTTTGACTTTCTCCTATTGGGCGCGCTGTTGGCTCTATCGGCCTACGGTGTCGTCATGATCTACAGCGCCACGATCAACACGCTGGGCGTTGGAAATCCAGTTGAGCGCCAGACGGTGTACATCTTGGTGGGCTTGCTCTTGCTCTTGATCACAGCTTCCCTCGACTACCGCTGGCTGGAAGCCATCCAGATCCCCTTTGAGAGTCTGACCCCGTTGGTGCTGAGCCTGAGCAGCGCGGGGCTGATCATCGTCTGGCATGTCGAGCAGCTTGACAGTGCAGAGGCGCTGTCTGTTGCCCAATGGGCGCCCGACATTCCCGCCATGCTGGTAGGCGTTGTTTTGGTGATTGGCGTCTATGTGGCTGATCGCATGTGGATTCGCGACCTGGACCTACCCTTGACGCGCAGCATTCTCTTTCTGGCGGTAGCTGGCATCGCCGGAGTTGCTGCCCTTTTTCTACTACGCCAACCGGGCGCGTTGCCCTATCTGCTCAGCGGCGGCGTGGCCGTTTTCTACCTTCTCGATTGTCTCACCTTGCGCATTTTCGATATTCTGCGAAACCCCATCTACGTCGTCATGTTGGCCATGCTGGGCATCATCTTTGTGATCGGCAAGGTATCGGGCGGCTCCCAGCGTTGGCTCGGTGCAGGAGCGGTACAACCTTCGGAACTGGCCAAAATCCTGGTGGTCATTGTACTGGCCAAATTCCTCACCGATCGGGAAGAAGATCTGGAGAAATTCAGCACCATTCTGATTTCGCTGGTGGTGATTGCCATTCCCATGCTATTCATCTACCTGCAACCCGACTTGGGCACTGCGCTCACCATGATCGCCATCTGGGCCGCCATGCTCTGGACGGCTGGCATCCGATTCCGACACTTGGCTGTGATGGCTGCCGTCAGCATCGCCGCCCTTCCCGTCCTCTGGCTCAATCTGGAAGACTATATGAAGGATCGCGTTCTCCTCTTTGTCAATCCCGAGAGCGATCCCGATTCCTATTTCAATGTGTATCAAGCCCTGGTCAGCATCGGCTCGGGTGGATGGACCGGAAAAGGATTGACTCACGGTACCCAAAGCCAACTTCACTTTCTTCGGGTTCGACACACCGACTTTATCTTTGCCGTTACCGCCGAGGAACTGGGTTTGGTGGGCGCCCTGGCCATGATGGGCCTTCTCGCGCTGATCTTGTTGCGGATGCTGCGCGTAGCAGGACGCTCGCAGGATACCTTTGGCCGCCTGATCGTCGCCGGAATCGCTGGAGTGATCCTGTTTCAGAGTATCGTCAATATCGGCATGAATTTGGGCTTGATGCCCGTCACCGGCATTCCCCTGCCCTTTGTCAGCTATGGCGGCAGTTCGTTCCTGACCCTCATTGTAGGCATGGGATTGGTAGAGAGCGTGGCCATGCGCCGGAAAAAGCTCGAATTCGACTGATGCCAAGCCACCCCGTATCCCTCATCCAGGGCGAGGATCGCTATGACAACGTCCGCCGCTCCCTCGAGTTGATCGCCGCAGAACTCGATCTCTCGGGCAAAAAGCGCGTCCTGATCAAGCCCAATTTTGTGGTGACCGACGTACCATTGGCCGCCACCCATGTCGAGGCCGTGCGCGCCGTGCTCGATTTTGTACAAAGCCGGTACGACGGGCCAATTACCATTGGCGAGGGCCCTTCGATGCAGACGGCTGCCGAGGGCTTTGCCGCCTATGGCTACGAGCCACTGATCGAAAGCCACGGCGTCAGGCTGCTGGATCTGAACCACGACGCCACAGTGCCCGTGCAGGTCTATGACCATCGCCTGCGGCCACTCACACTATCCCTGGCCCGCACTGTGGTCGATAGCGACTATCGGATCTCGGTGGGCCCGCCCAAAACCCACGATATGGTCATTGTCACCCTCAGCCTCAAGAATACGATCATGGGCAGCCTGATCAGCCAATTCACCCATGTGCGCCCATCAACTCGTAATCTATCCTCTACCCTCACCTCGGTGCGAAAGCTCATCGACCGCTGGACGCCCCATTGGATCCAGCGATCGCGGCCGGCAGAGTGGGTCCAGTTTCGCGCCATGAGCCTTTTTCGACCCAGCGACAAGATGAAGATGCACCAAAGCTACCCAGTCATCAACCTCAACCTGGCCCTGATTGCCCCCCTGGTGGCGCCACACCTGGCCGTCATCGACGGGTACGAAGCCATGGAGGGCAACGGCCCCATTGGTGGCACGGCCGTCCCCTGGCGGATCGCCCTCTCCAGCACCGACGCCCTGGCGGCTGATGTTGTTTGCGCGTCGATGATGGGCTTTGATCCCGACGAGGTCGGCTATCTCCACTACTGCGCCCGGATGGGCCTGGGGGAAGGAGATCTCTCTCGCATCGAGGTGGTGGGCAACGCCTCGCCGGCCCAGTGCACGCGCATGTTTCGCCCTCACGAAGGCTATGCCCATCAGCGTCGGTGGCAGAGGCCCCTTCCAAAGGCGATTCGAAAAAGGCTGGGAATGACACCATGAGCGACTGCTCCTACCAAATCCGGGCGGCAGACATCCGTGATCTCGACCGCTTGACCGAACTGCTGCTGGCGCTTCAAGATCACGTCGAGGCCGCCAACCCTACGCTGTGGCAAATGACAGGCGAAGGCCGCCAGAACCTGAAAGGCCAGATACGAGGCCGGCTGACGGCAGAGGGCGCCCGGGCGCTGGTCGCCGAGCATCCAGAGCAAGGGGCCGTGGGCATGATTTTCGGGCGTGTGGTCGTCAACAACCGCTACACCCCGGCCCAGGCCGGGCAGATCGACCAGGCCTTTGTCCATCCCGACCATCGGCGGGCTGGCGTAGGGGCGATGTTGGTGGCCGGCATCTGCCGATTTTTTGCCGAACAAGGGGTGGAGGATCTCACCCTCCGATACGCGATGGGAAACGACGAGGCCGTTGCCTTTTGGCAAGCCCTCGGCTTTGCCCCCCGCATCGTCGTCGCC
>CAZNQW010000148.1:0-9627 GCA_964575225.1 uncultured Anaerolineaceae bacterium
GATAATGAGCGGTGACTGGAGTTCAGACGTGTGCTCTTCCGATCTCAAAGTCAACGTGTACCTGACCAACATCGCCGACTTTCCGGGGATGAACGAAGTGTACAAAGAGTACTTTCCCGAGCCGCCGACCCGGACCACCGTAGGCATCAACGAGCTGGCCCGCCCCGAGTTCCTGGTCGAGATCGACATCATCGCCGTTCTGTAGCGGCCCTTGAAGGCACCACGTGGCGAGGGTGGCCTTGGTGCAAGCGGCGATTGTTCATCGGGTAGGGGTAACACAGTTTCGTTGAGTAGGGGCGACGCATGCGTCGCCCCATGCGCATCAACGTACGCGATTGGGGCCGACCCTACGGAGATCGACTGGGTCGCGTCATCTCTTAGAAACCGAATTTCGACCGGGCGACGCACCAGATTCGGGGGGTCCGGGGCCGCCCGTCTGCGGGCGCTTAGGGCCCCTGCCGAGGGTGTGGGGGCCTGCCGAGGCCCCCACGGATCCCCTGCGTCGCAAAAGGGCACGGCTCTCGGAGTACTGGACCCTGTAAGCAGTGGGCTCTACAGGCAGGGATCGCGTTGGACGTGATAGAAGTAGGTGGGTTCTGCCTTCTGCCATGTCATCCTTACGTTGATGCCTATTGGGCGACGCATGCGTCGCCCCTACCCGAACGCCGGGAGCAATGCCGAAACTGCGCTCCAGGCCAAGCGCGCCATTTTGCGCCTGATAAAAGTAAATCTGCAAAGGGGAATCTCTCTCGTATGTCCAACAAAATCAACGTACTCATCGCTGGCCCCCTGGGGCCGGAATTTGCCCAACAGATTCAGGGGGTCGACCCCCGCGTCCACCTGCTCTACGCCCCTGACCTTTTGGGCACGCCCCGCTACGCCACCGACCACAACCCACCGGTGCAGCGCACGCCGGAGCAGGAAGCCCAATGGCGGGAACTGCTGGCCCAGACCGAGGTGATGTTTGGCTTTGACTACACCCACCTGAACGACCTGCTGGAGGTTGCGCCGCGCCTCAAGTGGGTTCAGGGCACCAGCACCGGCATCGGGCTCTCGGTGCAAAAATTCGGCTGGGACAAAAGCTCCATCGTCTTTACCACAGCGGGCGGGGTTCACTCCGGTCCCCTGGCCGAGTTCTGCCTGATGGCCATGCTCATGTTTGTCAAAGGCGCCTTTCACATGGCGGCCGAAAAAGAACGCAAGCACTGGGAGCGCTACGCCGGCACCGAACTGCGGGGCAAAACGCTGGCCGTGATTGCCCTCGGCAGCGGAGGCCGCCAGGTGGCCCGGCTGGCCCGATGCCTGGGCATGCGCGTCCTGGGGACCAAGCGCTCCATTGAGGGCATCGAGCCGACCTCCCTCGGCGTCGAGCGCCTCTACCCCTGGACCGATCTCCACCCCATGCTGGCCCAGGCCGACTTTGTGGTCCTCTACCTGCCCCACACACCGGAAACAGAGGGCCTCATCGGCGCCGCCGAGTTGGCCGCCATAAAGCCGGGCGCCGTGCTGATCAACGTCGCCCGCGGGTCGATCTGGGACGAGAAGGCCGTCATCGCGGCGCTCCAATCGGGCCAACTGGGCGGAATGGCCGCCGACGTCTTCTCCGTGGAGCCCTTGCCGACCGACAGCCCGCTGTGGGACATGCCCAACGTGCTCATCAGCCCCCACTCGGCCAGCGCCGCCGACAGCGAAAACGCCAAGCTCACCGAGCTGTTCTGCGACAATCTGCGCCGCTACCTGGCTGGGGAGCCCTTGCGCAACGTGCTGGACACCCAGCGGTTGTACTAGGCGGGGATGCAAACCATCGCCATGTCCGATCGCGTCGTCGCCCTGATCACCTTTGAGCTGTCGCCCGAACTGGTCAATCAGATCTGGGCCGTGGACCCCCGCATCGAGGTCCTCTACAACCCAGACCTGGTGGGCAGGCCGCGCTTTGCCTGCGACCACCTGGGGCCGATCCATCGCACGCCGGCCCAAGAGCGCCGCTGGCAGGAGCTGTTGGCCCAGGCCGAGGTCCTTTTCGGCTTTGACCACACCCGCCTGAACGACCTGCTCGACGTGGCGCCGCGCCTCAAGTGGGTGCAAAGCACCAGCGCCGGCGTGGGCGCCTGGGCTCGTCGGGCCGGGCTGGCCGAGGCGGGGGTGAAACTCACCACCGCCAGCGGCATCCACGCCACAGCGCTGGCCGAGTTCGCCCTCATGGCCATGCTCCTGTTCGCCAAGGGCGGCCTCGGTCTTTTGCAGAAGCAGAAACAGAAGCGGTGGGCACGTTTCACCGGCGGCGAGCTGGCGGGCAAAACGCTGGGCATCGTGGGGCTGGGTCGCATTGGCCGGGAGGTGGCTCGCTTGGGTCGCTGCCTGGGCATGCGCACCCTGGGCGCCAAGCGCAACACCGCCGGCCTCTCCGCTCAGAGCCTGGGGGTAGACGCTCTAGTGGACGGCGCCGGGTTGGCGCCCCTGCTGGCTCAATCCGACTATCTGGTGATCAGTTGCCCCCACACCCCCGAGACCACAAGCCTCATCGGCACCGCCGAGTTGGCCTTGATGAAACCCGAAGCGGTCCTCATCAATGTGGCTCGGGGGGCCATCGTCGACGAGCCGGCCCTCATCGACGCCTTGCGCTCGGGTCGCCTGAGGGGCGCCGCCCTCGACGTCACGGCGGCGGAGCCGCTGCCCGCCACCAGCCCCCTGTGGGAGATGGACCACGTGCTGTTGAGCCCCCACTCGGGCAGCAACGTCGACAGCGAGAACCACGCCCTCACGGAGCTGTTCTGCGACAATCTCCGGCGCTACCTGACGGGCGAGCCTCTGCGCAACCTGCTCGATCCGGCCCGGGGCTACTGATGTCGCTGCAGGCCCGCTCGCATCGCACTCGCCCTTACCTGCGCGGAATCTGGCGATCCGGGCCGAGCGGAATTTAGAATGCTCATCTTTGTCGGAGGCAACTTGACAGGCTCCGCAACTTGTTGTACAATAGACTCTGTATCCTATAGGATATATCGACTTGGTGTTTCTTCACTCGTTCCCCTTGGTTGTTGCCGTACCTTGACCCGATGAATAGCAGGCTCTCTGGTCAGGACCTTTGGGTGGCTGTCTATCCTACAGACGGCACCCTACAGATTCTAAAGGAGGTGAGCACAACGCATTTGCCGGTAGTTCCATCTTGCAGGACGCAAAGGTTCGACACAAATAAGGAGGAGTAGATATGAAGCGCTTTGGATTTCTGATCAGTCTCACGATCGTCCTATCTCTACTGCTGGCCGCCTGTGGGGCCACGCCAGAACCTCAAGTTGTTGAAAAAGTCGTCACCCAGGTCGTACAAGAAACGGTCATCGTCGCCGGAACGTCCGAAGTCGTCGAAAAAGTGGTCACCGAGGTCGTCGAGGTCGAGGTCGAAAAGGTCGTCACCCCGACCCCCGGTGCCCAGAAGCCGGTCGTCGTGCTGCAGGGCGCCGAGATCATCACCCTCGACCCCCAATACACCCAGTCGTTGCCCGACGACAGCCTGCAGAAACACCTCTTCCAGACCCTGACCAAATTCGACAACGACGTGGCGCTCCAGCCCTACGTCGCCGAGTCGTGGACGAACATTGACGAACTCACCTGGGAGTTCAAGCTCAAAGAGGGATACACCTTCCACAACGGCGAGCCGGTCAACGCCGAAGCCTTTGCCTTCTCTCTGAACCGTGGCCGGGATCTGCTGGCGGCCGGCGAGGGCGATGTCAACTACCAGTACACCATGCTCAACCTCGACTATGCCGAGGCCGTAGATGAGTACACCCTAAAAGTAGTGACCAAAGCGCCCAACCCCATCGTCCCCATCCACATGGCCCACATGCAGACCTCTGCCTTGCCGCCCAAGTACCTGTCTGAGCACACCCAGCAGGAATTTGCCATGGCCGGCATTGGCAGTGGCCCCTACAAGGTCGTCGAAGTCGTCCCCGACGAGCGCGTGGTCATCGAGGCCTGGGAAGAATATCCGGACGGCCCCGAAGCCATCAAGACCATCATCTGGCGGGCCGCCCCCGAGGCAGCGACGCGCATTAATGAACTCAAGGCCGGCAACGCCGACATCATCACCAACGTGCCCCCCGACCTGGCCATCTCGCTTGCCCAGGCACCCGATGCTCGCCTGGCAACCGTCAGTGGGTTGCGCCGCATGTTCTTTGGCCTTGGCATGGAACGACACCCCGCCCTGCTGGACGTGCGCGTTCGCCAGGCGATGAACTATGCCTTTGACTGCGAAACCATGATGAACTCGCTGTTGGCCGGCGCCGGCGTGTGCTCGGGCAATGTCATCAACCCGCCCAACGGAAGCCCCAATGTGCTGCCCTACGGCTACGATCCCGAAAAGGCCGCCCAGCTTCTGGACGAAGCAGGTTGGGCGATGGGCGCCGACGGCATCCGCGAAAAAGACGGCACCAAGCTGGTCCTGGGAATGGACTGCCCCAACGGCCGCTACATCAAAGACAAGGACATGTGCCTGGTCTTTGCCTCTGACATGGCCAAAGTCGGCATCCAGGTCGACGTCTCTGTGCTGGACTGGTCGGTGTTCATCGGCAAGGCCAATAACCGCGGCGAGGGTTTCTCCGACCTGCACCTGATCGGCTCGGGGCCCGGCTTTGAGTGCCGCGCCGACCTGGGCTACGTCGAGCCCGACTCCGGCTCGAACCGCTCCCGCTACGTGAACGACCGCGTGGTCGAGATCCTCACCGAACTCAACGACGTGTTTGACCCGCAGGAGCGGCTCAAACTCTGCTGGGAGGCCGAAGAGGTTGCCACTCAGGATGCGGCCATCGTCCAGATCTACAACCAGACCGACTTTTATGGCGTATCCAACCGGCTCAACTGGGAACCCCGCGCCGACGAGCGCATCCTGTTGATCGGTGCCACACTGAACGAATAACCGTTCGGACCGGGAACACAGGTTCGGGTTCTGAGGATGTAGTCAGAACCCGAACCTGTATCCTGGCAATCACCCTGTCTTCCGCTCGGCCCGGCGAATCAACCCGGCCGAGCGAAAGAGGGCGCCTTTTCTCTGCTGCTTGCCGGCGGCAACTCGAGGCGGCCCGAGCAACCCGTCCGCGATAAGGGAATCGCAGAATGGAAGAACCGGCATGCAATACGTAATCCGACGGCTGCTACAAACCTTCATCGTCATTTTTGGAGTCAGCATTTTTGCCTTTGGCATGATGTTCCTCACCGGAGATCCGACCGAAGTGCTGCTCGGTGAGGCCGCCAATTACATGACCCAGGAACAGATCGACGCCTATCGCCACCTGAAGGGATTCGATCGGCCCTGGTACGAGCAGTACATCTCGTTTGCCAGTGGAGCGATCCGGGGGGATTTTGGCGAATCGTCTCGCTACCATCAGCCCGCGTTCGACGTCGTCACCCATCGCTTTCCGGCCACACTCCAATTGGCGGTGGTGGCTCTGTTCATTTCGGTGGTATTTGCCATTCCCATTGGCGTGATTTCGGCCACCCGGCCCAACACCCTGATCGATCATATCTCTACGGTGATCGCCCTCATCGGCCAATCGGTGCCCAGCTTTTGGCTCGGCATCATGCTGATGTTGGTCTTTGGTGTCTGGCTAAGGTGGCTGCCCATTTCTGGCCGGGGCGACTGGAGAAACCTACTCATGCCGGCCTTTACCCTGGCCGCCTTTTCCCTGGCCCGCAACATGCGCCTCACCCGGTCGTCGCTGTTGGAAGTCATTCAACAGGACTATGTCCGGACGGCGCGGGCCAAAGGTCTGGCCGAAAACAAGGTCATTTACCTCCACGCCCTGCGCAACGCCCTTTTGCCCCTGGTAACGGCCATCGGCCTGCAACTCGGGTTCCTGCTGGGTGGCTCGGTGATCACCGAGAGCATTTTCGCCTGGCCGGGGGTGGGCCGCCTGATTGTGGAAGCGATCTATAACAAGGACTTTGCCGTGGTCCAGGCCGGCGTAACCATTCTGGCCACCGCCTTCACCCTGGTCAATCTGGGGATCGACCTGATGTACGCCTGGCTCGATCCTCGCATCCGCTATAGCTGACAGAACAGAGGTCAAACGATGTCCGAAGCCCGTAGACTTGCGCCGGCAGCCGAACCTACTCAGAACCGACCCGTGCTGACCACCGATGGCGGGGCGATCCGGTCGCGTCCTCGATTTGCGGCGCTGCGCAGCCTGTGGCGCCACAAACTGGCGCTGATCGGCGCCTTGATTGTGGTCACTGCCTTCCTCATCGCCATTTTTGCGCCCCTTTTGACGCCTCACAACCCAGAGACGATTAACATCGTCCAACGCCTCCAGCCGCCGGGATGGCGCGCGCCCGATGGCACCCTCCACCTGCTGGGTACCGATACGCTGGGCCGCGATGTGCTGGCCCGCCTGGTCTATGGCGCGCGCATATCGCTGGCGGTGGGATTGTCGGCGGTATTGATCGCCGGATCCATGGGCGTCTTGCTGGGCCTCATCTCGGGGTATTCCGGTGGCAAAATCGACGACATCATTATGCGTATCGGCGACATCCAACTCGCCTTCCCCTTTATCCTGCTGGCCATCAGCATCTTGGCCGTGCTGGGTCCTGGCGTAGGCAAGTTGATCGCCGTGCTGGGTTTCAGCGGATGGGTGCAATACGGTCGCATTGTCCGCAGTCAGGTGGTCTCTTTGCGCGAAATGGAATTTGTCGATGCCGCCCGGTCCATCGGAGCTCGCGACTGGCGCATCATGCTCCGGCACATCCTGCCCAACGTGTGGAGCGCCGTGATCGTCATCGCCAGTTTTTCGGTGGCCAGCACCATCATCAGCGAAGCCTCCCTGAGTTTTCTGGGGCTGGGTGTCCCGCCTCAGGTACCCACCTGGGGGGGCATGCTGTCCGAAAGTCGTGAGTATCTCGAGATTGCCCCCTGGCTGGTGGTATTTCCCGGCTTTGCCATTGCCCTGACCGTGCTGGGCATCAACGTGCTGGGCGATTGGATCCGGGACTTTCTCGATCCGCGCATGAAGAACCTGGTCTGATTGGTGTTCGCATCCGCCATCCTGCCTCCATTGACCCGTGGGCAGGATGCAAGGCGGCGTCAGACCCATGGCCGACACGCGCGTCTGGATCGCAGGACCTTTTCTACCCTTTGACAATCTGGGGCATCGGCCAGATCGGGTGCGCACCCGTTCCCGGGGTGCGCGACATCGAGTCGACAGAAAGGAACGAGTACGAATGAACTCTACGGCATTGTGGCAGCGATTGGAAAATCAGGTCCACTGCATGGTCGGCGACTTTGCCGGCGTAGCCGGGGTCTGCCTGCGCGACCTGACCCGCGGCGACGGCTTTGCCATCCAGGGCGACGAGCTGTTTCCCACCGCCTCCACCATCAAGATCCACGTGTTGACCCAGCTCTTGCTGCGCGCGGAACGGGGCGAGCTCGATCTGCGCCAACCCATCCAACTGACACCCGAATTGAGGGTGCCGGGCAGCGGTGTGCTGACCTACCTGGAAGGTCCGCTCGAGCTGACCATGCTCGACGTGGCCATCTTGATGATCATCGTCTCCGGCAACACCGCGACCAACCTGTGCATCGACTGGGCGGGCATGGACGAAACCAACACCCTGCTGCGCCAAATGGGCCTGACTCGCACCACCCTCCGGCGCAAGATGCAGGACCAGACGGCCGTGTCCGAAAACCGGGAGAACATCTCCACCCCGGCCGAGTGCGTGCAGATGTTGGAACTGCTGTACCAGGGCAAGCCGACGCCCGCCGTCGCCGAGCAATGCCTGGATATCCTCAAAAAGAAAAAGAGCGGCCCCCTCTTTAACCGCGCCTTCCCTGCCACCCTGCCGGTGGCCAACAAACCGGGAGGCATGGAACGGGTGCGCTGCGATGCCGGCATCGTCTACCTGCCACGGCGGCCCTACGCCCTGGCGGTGATGACCAAATTCGCCCTGTGCGAGCCGCCGGAACAGGAGCGCTTTGTCATCGACGTGGCGCGCACCATCCACCAGACCATGGCCGTGCTGGACACCTCCAGCGACTATGGGCAGGGGCTCCAATAACCGGGAGGAAACCATGATCGTCATCAACCCACGGGTCGACCGCCTGCCGGCCGACCTGATCGAGCGCTTTAAATCCATCGAACCGGCCAGCGTCGGCCACATGATCGAATTTGGGTTCTGCGACCCCCAACTGCATCCCCTGTGGCGGCCCTGCAAGGTCGTCGGCCCGGCAGTCACCGTCCGCACGACTGCCCTGGACAGCACCATCGTCCACGTGGCCATCGACGCCACGGTGCCGGGCGACGTGCTGCTGATCGACCGCAACGGCGACGACCGCCATGCCTGCTGGGGTGGCCTGACGTCGCTGGCAGCCCAATTGCGCGGGGTCGCCGGCGTCATCGTCGATGGCTGCGTGACCGACTATACCGAGATCGAAGAGATGCGCTTCCCGGTCTATGGCCGCACCATCACCGCCCTGACCACCAAAGGGCTCGCCCTGGAAGGGGAGATCAACGTCCCGATCCAGATCGGCGGCGTGACCGTCCACCCTGGCGACCTGGTGGTGGCCGATTCTGACGGCATCCTGATCCTGACGCCCGAGCTAGCCGCCCAGGTGGTGGACGAGGCAGAGGCCCGCCAGAAGCGGGGCCTGTGGGTGCGCGACGAGTTGCTCAAGGGTACTCGCATTTCGGATCTGACCAAGGCCGCCGACAAGATCCGCGCCCGCATGGAAGCCGAAGCCGGCTAACGCGGACCTGGCACAGAATCGCCTGAGGTGGGTTGAATGGATCCGGTTCGTTTTCAGTGGACCCCCGTATGGACGCGAGCAGATCCACGGTGGGGATGACGTTTGCCCATCGACGCACCGTCATGCCGGCGAAGGCGGGCATCCATTCTCTGCCACGCACCATCTTGGCCGAGTTGGCAGCAGCCTTGCCAAGGAGGAACCGCTATCCTGATGGAAAGAGAAGATGCACATGGAACTTGAGATCCTGAACCGGGTGACCACAGCCAACATCAGCGACGTGCTGGGCTCGCTGGGCGTGCTGCACCCCGACATCCGCTCTATTGTGCCCGGCGCCAAGATGATAGGCCGCGCCTTTACCGTCAAGGCCTACCCAGGCAGCATTCTCACCGTCCACAAGGCCCTCACCGAGGCCGCCCCCGGCGACGTCATCGTCGTCGATGGCGAGGCCGACGCGCGAGGCGGCGCCCTGATGGGCGAGATCATGGCCCTGGAATGCCAGACCAAGGGCTTTGCGGGAGCGGTCATTGACGCCGCCGTGCGCGACGTGCCCGGCCTGATCGAATTGGGCTTTCCGGTGTTTGCCCGCGCCGTCACACCCCGCGTGGGGACCAATCGGCGGCTGGGCCAGACCCAGGTGCCGGTGAGCTGCGGCGGCGTGGTCGTCCAACCTGGCGACCTGATCGTCGGCGACGACAACGGCCTGGTCGTCGTCCCTCGCGAGCGCGAAGCGGGATTGACCGAAGCCTTGGAAGCCTTGCTGGCCAAAGAGGAGCGGTTGGTGCAGGGCATTCACCAGGGCGTCTACCTGGTCAAAACCCTGGGCCTGGAGTTCTGAGACAATCGCACAGTGCGGCTCCTGCTTTTGCAGGGCCCCTGCTCCGGCAGGGCGATTGCCGCCGCAA
>CAZNQW010000149.1:0-9607 GCA_964575225.1 uncultured Anaerolineaceae bacterium
CGCCAGCCCCTGGATCGGGGCAAGGGGCTCGGATCCTGGGGTTCACTCTCATTGGGACAGGAGTTGGCTGAATGACAAGCAATCTGGACGCCTTGTCGGTGGCCGCTGAACAAAAAGTACGGGTTCGGTCCTTGCGCAGCATGATCTGGCGCCAATACCGGCGTCACACCCCGGCCATGATCGCCACGGTGGTGCTGGCCATTATGGTGGCAGCCGTGTATCTGGCGCCGGTGATCGCACCCTACGAATTCGATGCCATCAACCTCAAGAACATCAAGCAACCGCCGTCGAGCGCTCACTTGATGGGTACCGACGATTTGGGGCGCGATCTGTTTACCCGCGTGCTCTATGGCGGTCGCATTTCGATGAGCATCGGCCTTTTTGCGGCGCTGATGAGTTCGGCGATTGGCTCCCTTGTCGGGGCCGCGGCTGGTTTCTATGGCGGCCGCCTGGACAACTTTTTGATGCGTTTCACCGATGTGGCCTATTCGATCCCGTCGTTGCCTTTGCTGATTGTGCTCAGCTCGTTTACCGATGCGGCCGTACCAGCCATGGTGTTGATCATCGGATTGCTCAGTTGGATGGGCACTGCCCGCGTGGTACGGGGATCGGTTCTTTCGCTCCGCGAACAGGAGTTCATTACGGCTGCTCGCATGATCGGCGCACGCAATGGCAAGATTATCTTGCGCCATATTCTGCCCAATGCTTTTGGCCCCATTATTGTCGGGGCTACGCTGGGGGTGGGTTCGGCCATTATCGTCGAATCGTCCCTGAGCTTTCTGGGGTTGGGCGTATCGCCGCCCACGCCCACCTGGGGCAACATGCTGCAAGACTCGCAGGCCACGATGGCTTCCAAGCCCTGGCTGACCATCTTCCCAGGGTTGTCGATCCTGGTGACGGTCCTGTGCATCAACTTTATCGGCGAGGGATTGCACGACTCTCTCGATCCGACTTTGCGCAAGTCCTAGCCTGGCAGAGGGTGCCCCAGTGCGCGTCTATGTGCGCTTTTGGGGTGCCTGACCTGAAGGGTTGGGCCATAACCAAGTCTCCTCCTCTTTCATTCGCGAGTCCCTTCCCCACGGGGGAGGGGAAGGGACTCCGGATGATAAATTCTATCGAGGGCATCGCCAATGATGACTGAACGCGACAAAATCGAAGCCCGCTACGACCGGCAAAGCGCCGAGTTCTTTCACGCGTACTATTCCTACCACCCGCCCCATGCCACGCGGCAAGGGCTACATGAATACGATCATCATCTGGGGCATTATCGCCGGGCTGAGATCGAAGCGACACTGGCCCGCATGAAGGCCGCCCAGTCCCAAGTGGCTCAGCTCGATCCGGCCCGCATGGATCGCTGGCATGCCATCGATCACGCCGTTCTATCGACCCGAATGAAACGCGAGATCTACTGGATCGAGTCGTGGCGTTTTTGGGAGCGCAACCCCTTGTTCTACAAGGACACGATCGTCGAGGGGATTTTCAACCTGGTGAGCCGCAGCTTTGCCCCTGTCGCCGAGCGGCTTCAGGCCGTGGTCGATCGCGAGGGCTGCGTGCCCGAGGTATTGCAGGCCGCACGGGAAAACCTGACCGACCCGCCCTACGAGTACACCGAACAGGCGATCCGTCTGATGCCGGGCGCCCTCTCCTTCTTTCGCAACCTGCCCGCCCAGTTTGGGGAGGTGCAGGATACAGCCCTACTGCGAGCTTTTCACGAGGCCAATGATCGCGTGGTGGAGGAACTGGAATCGTTCCTCGGCTATTTGCAGGAGGATCTGCTGCCCCGCTCCCACGGCAACTTTGCCGTCGGCGAAGGGGGCATCCAGGCCATCCTCGACGCCGAAGAGATGATCGACGTGCCCGTGGCCGATATCCTGGCCCGCTGTTACCGCGATTTGGACGAGGCCGAGGCGCAACTGGCCGAGATGACGCGCCAGATCGATCCGGCAGCGACTCCAGATGATCTGCGTCGGCGTATGTTCGAGCGCGCCCCTGATGCGTCCGATCTGATGCCGATGATGCGCCGCGAGCTGGCTCGCATGCGCGCCTACCTCGTCGACTGCGACCTGATGACCCTGCCCCGGGATATGCCCGATGTCATGGTCAGCGCCATGCCCGCCTATGCCAGCGGCGGCGGCATGATGCTCACCCCTGGACCCTTTGAGACGGTGGCCAAAGAGTCGTATCTGATGGTCCATCTGCCGCAGGCTGATTGGCCCGAGGAACGGGTTCGGCGCCAGCTCCGCGATTTCAACCTCTATTCGACCGTTCTCCTTTTCTTGCACGAGGCCTATCCCGGCCATCACACCCAATTTCATCTTGAGCAGCGGGTGCCGATGTTCGCCAGCAAGGACCACGATTCGGACTCGAATTCGGACGGCTGGGCCGAGTATGGCAAGTACATGATGATCGATGAGGTCTATGGCGATCAGGATCCCCTTTACCATTTTGCCGCCCTTCTCTCCAAACGAGCCTACGTGGTGCGGGCCATCATCGGCATGGAGATCCATCTCCAGAAGCGCACCCTGGCCCAGGCAGCCGAATGGATGGAGTCCAAGGCGGGCATCATGAGCGCCAGTGCCTATGGACTGCTCGACCGGGCGGTGTATTATCCCACCCACCTGACCTATCATATCGGCTGTGAGATGGTGCAAAAGCTTCGCGCCGATTATGAGGCTCTGCAGGGTGGTCAGTTCGATCTCAAGCAGTTCCACGATCAGTTTTTGACCTACGGTCTGATCCCTCTCAAGGTGATCCGCCAGGATATGCTGGGCGCGGCCGACGATGGGGTTCTGTTTTAGGATGGCTAATATGGGATGTGTGACCTTTGACTTTTCAGGCCAGGTGGTCGTGGTCACGGGAGCGGCGCGGGGCATTGGCCGGGTGATGGTCGGTGAGTTTGTCCGGGCCGGTGCTTGGGTCGTCGCTGCCGACCGCGACGCCGAAGGGCTGGAGGAGACCTGCCGCCCCTTGGGCGAGGCGGTTTGGCCGGTGATCGCCGACGTGAGCGCGCCCGAGGGGGCCGCCGCCATCGTCGGCGCTGCTGTGGACCGCTTTGGCAGGCTGGACGTATGCGTGAACAATGCCGCTGTGGCTCCCCATGCGGCTTTGCTGGACGAGCGGGTTGAGGTGTGGGATACCGTCTATGCTGTCAATTGCCGGGGGACCTTTCTCATGACCCAAGCCGCAGCGCGAGCCATGATCGAAGGCGGGCGCAGCGGGCGCATCATCAACTTTTCGTCGGCAGCGGCCAAGCGAGGATCGGCCGGGGGAGCGGCCTATGCCTCCAGCCGGGCCGCCGTCGAGAGCTTTACGCGGGTGGCTGCCGTCGAGCTGGCGCCGCACCATATCCTGGTCAATGCCGTCAGCCCAGGGTTGATCGACACCCAGCCCAAACCTCTGCCGCCGGTGATGGCCCAGGGATTGGAGGCGCGGGTGCCGACGCTGCCGCTGGCTCGGCCCGGCGAACCCGAGGAGGTGGCTCACCTTGTTCTCTTTTTGGCTTCGTCGGCCTCCAGCTACATGACCGGCGCGGTGTTGAGCGTGGACGGCGGCTCGTCGGTGGGAACTCGACCCAGCGGACCGGTGATCGACGATGACCCGCGGTACGATTGGGTGACCGGCAAAGCGTAACCCCAGATCCAGGATGGCCGTTGTGCGGCCCGCGGATCTGTTGCATGACAAAACCGATTTCAAAGGAGTGGACCCATGTCCGAAAAACTACGAGTAGGCGTGATCGGGGCGGGGCGCTGGTGCGCTTCGGCCCACTTGCCCGGTTTCTACCGGTCGCCGTTGAGCGACATTGTGATGATTGCCGACCTGCACATCGACCTGGCAGAGGCTCGGGCCAAAGAGTTTGACATCCCGGAAGTGACGACCGACTATGAAAAGATCCTGAGCCGCAGCGACATTGACGTGGTCGACGTCGTAACCCGTGGCGACCATCAGGATCTGGTCTTTGCCGCCCTCGAAGCGGGCAAGCACGTGTTGGTGGAAAAGCCGGTGTGCCACGACTATCGCGACGTGTTGCGCGCTCATGATCTGGCCCAGTCCAAGGGTCTCAAAACCAAGGTGGGTCTGACCTTCCGCTATGCCCCGGCTATCCAGTACATGTTCGAGCTGGTGCGCGAGGGATTCGTCGGCAAACCCTTTGTGTTCAACGGCTACGAACAAAACTCCCAGTGGTTGAATCCCGATAATCCCATGGACAAGCGCATCCACCGCACCCCGCCGGTAGGCGAGCCGTTGGTCGGCACCGACCTTTCCCGCGAAGGGATCCATGTGTCGTCGCTGGAGGGCTATGGCGCGCCGACCATCGACATCGGCCTGGAACTGGTGGGCAGCGATCTGACGCAGGTGGTGGGTATTCTGGGCAACATGGTGCCCTACCGCCGCCGCACCAATTTGGATACCGAACGGGTGCGCATCAACATCGACGACGCCGACATGTTCATCGGTGAATGCGCCAGCGGGGCGCTCTATTCGATGCAGAGCAGCTATGTCACCGTGGGCAACTATCCCGGCATCGAAGCCCGGATTTATGGCTCCGAAGGGGCGCTCATCGCCCGGCTGGTGGAAGAGTTTGGCGTCATCCAGACCCTCAAGGGGGCCAAGCCCGACGCCGTCGAGTTTGTGGACATGGAGATCCCGCGCCGTTTCTTTGCACCCGGCGTGGGCGACGACGAGCCCTGGCCTTCGGCCTTTTACGGCGGGCTGGTGCACAACTTTATGCAAGAGATCGTCGATGGCGGCGAGACCAATCAGGGCAACTTTGCCCAGAGCGCCCGCGTTCAGGAACTGATCAACGCCGTAGCCCTCTCGCACCGCGAGCATCGCTGGGTGGACCTGCCCCTGGCAGACGACATCGACTTGGGAGGGATTGGCGAGTGAGGCGCTTTGAGGGAAAAGTAGCCATCGTCACCGGCGCCGGGAATGGCATCGGCCTGGGCATTGCCCACGCCTTTGCCGCCGAAGGCGCCCAGGTCGTCATTGCTGACATCAGCGCCGAGTCGGGCGAGCGCGCCGCTGCCGAGATCCAGGCAGCCGGCGGCAAGGCCCTCTCGGTGCCCACTGACGTTTCGGACGAGGCCCGAGTGCAGGCCATGGTAGAGACGGTCATCGCCCAATTGGGTCGGATCGACATCCTGATCAACAATGCCGGTGTCGTCGTCCACAAGGCTCTGGTCGACCTGGAACGTGAGGCCTGGGATCGCCAGCTCGACGTGCAGCTTACCGGACCCTTTTTGACGATCAAGCACGTGGGCCGGCACATGATGGGCCGCGAGGGTGGCGGTCAGATCGTCAACATCTCTTCAGTGTCGGCGGTGATGGGCCGGGTCAAGGGCGGGCCCCACTGCGCCGCCAAGGGCGGGCTGACCATGCTGACCAAAGTGGCCGCCATGGAGCTGGCCGAGTACGGCGTGCGGGTCAATGCGGTGGCCCCCGGCCTGATCGATGTCCCGGCGCAGCGGGTCGAGGAGAATCTGTCGCAGGCCTACCAGACCCGTTATATGCAAGAGGTGCCCCTGGGCCGCATGGGACAGCCGGCCGACATTGCCAACATGGTGTTGTTTCTCTGTTCCGACGAGGCCAGTTGGATCACGGGCCAACTCCACCTGGTGGACGGCGGTCTGATGTCGGGCCATTATTCCTTCCAGGGCACCCACGATTTTACCATGCTCGACGGGCACTAGGCGAGGACGATGGACAGGAACGGCAATCCGTTTTATCTGTACAATGCCCGCCTCATCGACGGTAGCGGCGGCGCGGTGCCCCAGGCGCCTTATGCCCTGGTGGTGGAAGGGAATCGCATCGAGGCTGTGGCGGCGCAATCTGATCTTCCTTGCCCCGAGGGTGTGATGGCGCTCGACCTGGGTGGCAAGACGCTCATGCCCGGCCTGATCGACTGCCATGACCATCTGGCGAACCTGGAAGGCGGCATGGTGGCCCGGGCGGCCGTGCCCCCCACTTTGGCCGCTTTCAAAACGGCCCAGGCGTTCAAAGAGACGTTGCTGGGTGGATTTACCTCTATCCGCGACGCGGGCGGCGTCGATCTGGGCATGAAGCTGGCTGTGGAGCAGGGCTTGATCGTGGGCCCGCGCCTCAAGATCAGCGTGAACATTCTGTCCCAATTCGGTGGACATAACGATCACACCGAACCGGCCGGGATCGACTCGACCTTTCCGGTGTTGCCCGGCGTGCCCGATGGTATCTGCGACGGCGCCGATGGCTGCCGCCGCAAGACGCGCGAGATGATCCGCGCCGGCGCCGACTGGATCAAGATCGCCACCACAGGCGGCGTGGGCACGCCCATCGGCGGCCCGCTCATCCGCCAGTTCTCGCCCCAGGAGGTGGAGGCCATCGTCGACACGGCCCACGCAGCGGGCAAGCCGGTGATGACCCACGCCTACGGCGGGGAAGGGGTCAAGATCTGTTTGGACGCGGGGGTGGATAGTATCGAGCACGGCGCGGCTCTGGATGATGACTTGGTGGAACAGATGGTGCGCCAGGGTACCTGGTTGGTGCCCACCTTTACTGTGTTGCGCGAGATTGTGGCCCTGGGCGAGCTGGATCCCTGTCCGGTGCCCGAGTATATGCCCCGCAAGGCCCGCGCTCTGTTGGATATGCAAAAGGCGAGTTTTCGCAAGGCCCTTGAGGCCGGGGTCAAGATGGCCTTGGGCACCGACTGGGGCGGTTTTGGGCACGGCAAGAACGCGAGCGAGCTGGCCTATCTGGTGCAAGCAGGCATGACCCCCAGGCAAGCGCTGGTGGCGGGGACGCAGATGGGCGCCCAGTGCATGGGTCTGGGGGACCAGGTAGGACTCTTGCGCGCTGGGATGCTGGCCGACCTGCTGGTGGTCGACGGCGATCCATTGCAGGATGTGAGCATTCTCCAGGATCGCGCCCGGCTGTGCCTCATCATGAAGGATGGCGAGATCATCAAGGATACTCTGAGCGCTACGGCGCAGAAATGAGGTACCTATGTACGAACTACTGAAAACGTTGTGCGAGCTTCCGGGACCCGGCGGCGATGAGGGCCTGGTGCAGGATTTTCTGGCCGAGCGCTGGGGACCCCGCGTCGAGAGCCTGTCGGTCAACGGCGTTGGCAACCTGACGGCGCGAGTTGGAGGCCAGGGTCCTCGGCTGATGATCGCCGCTCACGCCGATGAACTCTGTTTCGTAGTCAAGTCGATCGACGAGGATGGCTACCTGTGGATCGCCTCGGGCGAGCGCGACCTGGACCAACGGCCCTCGCTGCGCAGTTCGGTGTTCCTGCCCTGGGGGCATCCGGCGCGGGTGGTGACCACCCAAGGACTGGTGGATGGCATTTTCGCTACCCTGACGGGCCATGTGCTCAATGCAGTCCAACGGGCCAAAACCCAACCCGACTGGGAGGACATCTTTGTCGACATCGGCGCGGCCAACCGAGCCGAGGCGATGGAGCGCGGCGTGCGCGTGGGCGACCGGGTGATCTGGAACCCTCCAACGCGACGGATGGGCGACCTGGTCTATGGCAAGGCGTTGGATGACCGGGTGGGCCTGGCCATTATGGACCGGCTGCTGGACGTGTTGGACCGCGACCGGCTGGCCTACGACCTGACCTTTGTCTCCACCATACAGGAGGAAATCGGCCTCATCGGCGCCGAATCGGCCGCTCGGCAGAGCGACTGCGAAATGGCCATTTCCCTGGACATTGGTTTGGCCGGCGATGTGCCTGGCGTCGACCCGCGAGATGTGTCGGCCCGTTTGGGTGAGGGCCCGACTGTGGTTCACAAGGACCTCTACAACTACAACCGCGACCTGACCCTGGCTCTCATCCGTACCGCAGAGTCCGCTGGCATACCGGTGCAACCCGCCGTCTTTGGCGTGTATGGCAGCGATTCGGGCGCCTTTACCCGGCACGGCCTCCAGGCCGCTCTGGTCGTGGTGCCCACTCGCTATACCCACAGCCCATTCGAAATGCTCCATCTCAAGGATGTCGAATGGACCGTTCAACTTCTCAAGAGATTCCTGGAGGATCGCGCATGAAATTCGAGAGCAAGTTCCACTGGCTACCTGTCACGACGCTGCCCAACGGCACCGACTTGAAGCTGCCCCTGCACGTCATCGAAGGCGCCCGCCCCGGCCCGACGCTCGGGCTGAGCGCCCTCATCCACGGCGATGAACCGCTGCCGTCGCTGGCCATCCTGCGCCGGGTGTTGGATCTGTTGGATCCCAAAGAACTGACCGGCAAGGTGATGGTACTGCCGGTTTGCAACCCTCTGGGCATTGGCGAGAACTCGCGGAACACCCCCCACGACGGCGCCAACATGAATAGCGCCTTTACCGTGCCCGAGCCCAATGGCTATGTCACGCCGGTGCTCACCATCAGCGAGATGATGGCCAGTACATTGGCTGAAGGCTTTTTGCAGCATCTGGACTATCATATCGACTTTCACGCGGGCGATGCCAGCCTGTCGGTTAACATGATCGAGTTCGCCGACAATCCGGTGTCGCTGGGTATGGCGCGAGCGTTTCTCACACCTATTCTCCTCAAGGACGAATTCGGCGCGACTCAGTTCTGGGGGGCGTCGGAACGGCTGGGCTCCAAGCTCATTGTCGTCGAGTGCGGTGGGGGAGGGCTGCTCTTCGAAGAATGGATCGAACGCGGCGTGCGCGGCGCCTTTAACGTGATGCGTCACCTGGGTATGTTGCCCGGCAAGGAGGAACGGCCTCCGACGCAAACCGTGGTGACCAACACCAGTGGCCACCATCACAATCTTACCATCTTGCGTCCGCGGGAAGGTGGGCTTCTGATCCCCGATCCGGCCATTACCCCTCGCACCTCCTTTGAGGGCAAGCCGGTTTCGGGAGTGCCGGTGTTTGGGCGTTTGCTCAATATGTACGACTTGGACTATCATCAGGACTTTGAAGCACCGTTCGAGAGGACGCTCATGTTGGCAGCCTCTGTGGCGCCAGCGTGGTATTATCCGGGGGACACGGCCTATATTGTGGCGGACTATGATGGCGCCGAGGTTTTGGACTAGCGCCGATTTGGGCGTACCTCCACGTTTCTTTGGGAAAGGGGGTGGTATTGGAAAGATACCGGACGTTTTGGCAGCCAGGCGTGGCTTGGCGCCAACTGTTAGCCCGTGTTCTTGGAACACAAGACCAAATTAGGAGGAGCAAAAATGACGGGTAAGAATCGCAAGTGGACGATCCTGGTGGCTTTGCTGGTTATCAGCAGCTTGCTGCTGGCGGCCTGTGGTGAGCCTGAGGTCGTCGAGGTGGAAAAGGTTGTGACCGAGATCGTCAAAGAGACGGTCAAAGAGACGGTGATCGTCGCGGGCACATCTCAGGTCGTCGAAAAAGAGGTTACCAGCGTCGTTGAGGTCGAAAAAGTGGTCACGGCGACGCCCGAGCCCGAAGCCGCTGCCAGTGGTGGCACACTGATCGTGGGGCTGCCCAGTGGCTTTGACCGGCTGGACCCCAATGTCACTACCTTCTCGCGCGTGGGCAACATGACGATTCACATGACCGATCCCTTGGTCTGGCAGTCGGAGCCGGGCGTGTACGTTCCCGGCCTGGCGACCGAGTGGTCAGTCAACGAAGACGCGACCGAGTACAGGTT
>CAZNQW010000150.1:0-9577 GCA_964575225.1 uncultured Anaerolineaceae bacterium
TTGGCTATGGCATCCAGGCCCACATGGTGCACAATGGACAGGCCGGAACGGTGATGGCCAAGACCAAAGAAATGGGATTCGGCTGGGTCAAGCAGCAGGTCGAATGGAAGCACTTTGAACCCGACAAGGGCAACTATCAGTGGCCCGCGTTGGATGAGATCGTCGCCGCTGCCGACGGCGCCGGGATCAAGATCCTGTGGAGTGTGGTCAATGCGCCGGCATGGTCCCGTGGCGGTCAAGATATGGGCGTGGGTGGTCCTCCCAACAATCCGGCCGACATGGGCGATTTCCTGGGCGCCATGGCGAGCCGCTACTGCGGCAGCAGCGTCAAGGCCATTGAGGTTTGGAACGAGCAGAACCTGCATTACGAGTGGGGCAACATGAAGATCGATCCCGCCGCCTATATGCAACTGCTCAAAGTGGGCTATAATCGCATCAAACAGGCGTGCCCCAGCATGATCGTGGTCAGCGGCGCGCTGACGCCCACGGGTGCTCCGCCCCCCAAGGCTGTCGACGATTATAACTATCTGGAAGGCATGTATCAACACGGCCTCAAGCAGTACAGCGATGCCATCGGAGCCCACCCCAGCGGCTTTAACGTCGCGCCTTCCATCAAGGGGGGGCAAGCGGCGTGCGACTTTATCACGCAACAGGGCTCGTCGTTCCGGGGCCCCTGCAACACGCTCCACCATTCCTGGAGTTTTTACGCCACGCTGAATGGTTACTACAACATCATGAAAAAGTACGGCGATGGCGGCAAAAAGATCTGGCCCACCGAGTTTGGCTGGGCCACGAACTGGATTGGCGATGCCAGCTATGGCTATGCTCAGGACAATTCGCGGGAGGAGCAAGCGAACTGGACCGTCGAAGCGTACAAACTGATGAAACAGTGGGGCTTTGTCGGTACGGCCTTCCTATGGAACCTCAACTTTGAGGTCGTGGCCCCGGGCACCGAAAAAGCCCAGTGGGCCATCCTGAACGGCGATTGGAGCCACACTGTGACCTACAACAAGCTCAAGAGCATGGCCAAGTAGCAAGCTTGATATGAGAACCGATCAGGGCACGGGCGAGTCCCGTGCCCTGTCATGTCTATTGCCAGAGACTGGCAGTAGGATTGATGGGCATCGCTCTCACCCGTTGTGGGAGAGCAATGGCGGGTAGAAACTATGACACAAGACATTGATGTAAAGCCTGAAAAGAACGGAAGGCCCAATGGCGGGAATAGGGCGATGCTGGCGATCATGATCATCCTGATCGTCGGCATTGTGGTGGCGTTGTTGTTCCTGGGCGGGGTCGTCGTATCGCGCCTCATTTCCAGGCCCGAAGTGACTGCCTGCCCGACCGCCACCCTGGCGCCGACCTTTACGGCGACGGCTGTGACCGAGCAAGTGCCGCCTGCCGCCAGCGAGGTAGCGGCCGAACCCTCGGTAACGCCCGAGCCGGTTCAGACCTCGAACGGAGAAAACGCGGAGCCAACGGCGCCAGCGCCGGCAGAAACGCCTGCCTCTCCAGAGTCCACGCAACCACCCTCACCGGGGCCGGTGCAGGTGGCCTCGCCCGACTATGCCATTCAGGCCTTTTTGTGGTGGCAGCCCGAGGTGGCCCACCGAGATCTCAGCCTGATCCGCGATGGCGGTTTCACCTGGGTCAAGCAGTGGTTCGCCTGGAGCGATATCGAGGGGCAGGGCAAGGGCCAATACGACTGGAGCACGGCCGATCGGGTGATGGATATGGTGGACGAGTTTGGGTTGAATCTGCTGGTGCGGGTGGATCACGCCCCGGCCTGGGCGGGCACCCCTCCCGAGAACCTCGATCACTTTGCCGACTTTTTGGCGGCTATGGCGACCCGGTACAAGGGTCGCATCGACGCTTACCAGATCTGGAACGAGCCCAACCTGGCCCGCGAGTGGGGCAACAAGCCGCCCAACGCCCAGCAGTACACCCAGATGCTCAAGCGTGGCTATGAGACGATCAAGAGAATCGATCCCCATGCCCTCATCGTGAGCGCCGGCATGGCGCCCACCACCGAGCTGAGCCAGCGGGCGGTGCCGGATACCCAGTTTGTCCAGTCTATGTACAAGGCCGGGGCGCAGCCCTACTTTGATATGCTGGGCGCTCATGGGGCGGGCTACAAGGCTCCGCCCGAGATGGATCCGGGCGATGTGGCCAACGACTCCAACTATTACAATGTGGGCGATCCCAACTGCCCGGGGCCGGGCTGCCGCATTTACTGCTTCCGCCACGTTGAGGACTTGAGGCAGATCATGGTGGACAATGGCGACGTTAACAAGCAGGTCGCCGTGTTAGAGTTTGGCTGGACCATGGATGAGCGGCCCGATAGCCCCTACTACTGGCACCGGGTGGCCGATCAGTTTGTGCAGGGTGACTATATGGTGCGCGCCTACAAGTATGCCAAAGACCACTGGCAGCCCTGGATCGGCATCATGAGTGTGATCTATATGCCTGACGCCAAGTGGACCCAGGCCGACGAACAGTACTGGTGGTCGGTGATGGAGCCGAGCCAGGTGGATGAGCTGTTTCTCAAAGCCCCCTACGTCATGCTCTGCGAGTACCTGAATGAGGTGCGGGGCTTGCCCCGCTGCCGCTACCTGCCCGCGAACTAATGCCGGCGCTCAATCTATCTGGAAATAAAAAGGGGCCATCGGCACGCTGCCGACGGCCTCTTTTGGATCTTGCGGTTGGTTAGTAGGTGCGCTGCCAGTCGACGCGAAAGGCGTTCGCCACACTGGGATCGAATTGGATCTGCACCTTGGGGCTGATGGGATTCCCCGAGGCATCCAGCACCACCAGATCCCACCCGACTACATCGTGGCCGATGGGGATGTTGTACTGGCCACTCTCGGCGCCGCCCTTGGTGGGGGCCGGCGGCAGCGTATTCCATTCGTTCAGCGCCTGCACCTGGACGCCCTCCAGGCCGTTCCCTGCGGCATCACGGACGGTGCCGACCAGGTAGCAGCAGTTGGGATAGGCAGAATCGGCCTTGGGCGGACTGGCCAATCGGAAGGGGTAGGTCGGCGCAGGGGCGACCGAAGGCGGCTGAGGCGGCAGCGTCACAGTGGGCAGCGGCTCGGTGGGTTCTGGGGGAGGCTGGGTGGCAGCCGGTTGCTCGGCAGCCACGGTGGCTGTAGGCAGGTCCACCGGCAGAGTGATCCCTGTGGTGGGGGTGATCGCTACGGTGGGCGTGATCACCATCACGGTGGGGATGAGGGTGGGCGACGGCGTCACAGTAGGCCGCGCTGCTTCGCTTACCTCGGTGCTCGGCGGTTGGGTGGGCAGGGCGCGGATGGCGTCGCGGCTCGATACAAAGCCGGTGTAGGCTACGTAACTGCCCAGGACGAGCACGAGCAAGACAAGAAAGAATCCGAATGCGTATCCTTTATTCATAAAACCAACGTTTTTCGCGATTTTCAGGGCGGGTGTGCCCCGCTGTTCTTGCAGGCATTATACTCGAAAAGACCTCTGCGGGCAAACAGGTGGCAGTCAGGGGGCGGCGAGCAAAGTTCCCGTGGCCCAAGCTGCTTAGGTGGTCGGACTGCCCAGGGCGACCCGGACGTGGACCTGGGCCTGGCCCGGGGGCGGGAACGGCACAACGTCTCCGGAGATGGGGCAATCCTCCACCGTCAGCGCTACCCAATTTCCCTGCCCCACCCGTTGGACCGAAATGTGGTAGGTGACCCCTCGAAACACCCGTTTGGCTTCCAGGCTGCGCCAGCCGCTGGGTAGCACGGGGGCGATCTTGAGGCCGGTGAAGGTGGGTCGGATGCCCAGGATCCATTGGGTGATGGCCACATAGTTCCAGGCCGCGGTGCCGGTGAGCCACGAGTTCTTGGCCTCTCCGTGAGTGGGCGCATCGCGTCCGGCGATCATTTGAGCGTACACGTAGGGTTCGCAGCGGTGCAGGTCGCTCAGTTTCTCCCGAGCGGAGGGCTGAATCCGCAGGTAATAGTCGTGGGCTTGGTCGCCGTGGTCCAAAAGCGTCTCGGCGATCATGATCCAGGGGTTGGTGTGGCAAAAGATGCCGGCATTCTCCTTATAGCCTGGCGGATAGGACGAGATCTCGCCCAGGTGCAGATAGTATTGGGAATAGGCCGGTTGCAGCAACACGATGCCATGCTCAGTCGCCAGGCGCGCCCCCACCGAGGCCAGAGCCTTTTCTGCCAGGCCATCCTCCAAGCCGATGCCGGCCATCACACAGATGCCCTGGGGTTCGATGAAAATCTGGCCTTCCTCACAGTCGCGAGAGCCGATCTTGCGCCCGGCGTCGTCGTAGGCGCGCAGAAACCAGTCGCCGTCCCAGCCATGCCGGCGCACGGTGGCCTCCATCCGAGCTGCCTCTCCCTCGTAATCCCGCGCCTCCGCCTCCAGGCCCTGTTGGCGGGCAATGGCGGCCATCTCTTTGGCCGCCAACACAAACAGGCCGGCGATAAAGACCGATTCGGCGGTTTGGCCGTCCTTGGTGGTGGTGGTCTGAAAGGACTCGCCTGGCTCCCGCGAAAAGGTGTTGAGGTTCAGGCAGTCGTTCCAGTCGGCACGCCCGATCAATGGCAGACCGTGGGGCCCCAGGCGATCCAGCGTGTACTGCACGCTGCGTTGCAGATGTTCGTACAGCGGCTGCTCAGAGCCCGGCTGGTTGTCGTAGGGTACCGGTTCGTTGAGGATGTTTCCGTCGCCCGTCTCTTTGAGGTAGGCGGCTGTGCTCAGGACCAACCACAGGGGATCGTCGTGAAAGTTGCCACCGACGGCGTCGTTTCCCCGTTTGGTGAGGGGTTGGTATTGGTGGTAGGCGCCGCCTGTTTCCAACTGGGTGGCGGCCAGGTCCAGGATGCGCTCGCGAGCCCGCGCAGGGATCAGGTGTAGAAAGCCCAGCAGGTCCTGGTTCGAGTCGCGAAAGCCCATGCCGCGCCCAATGCCCGATTCGAAATAGGAGGCCGAGCGGGAAAGGTTAAAGGTCACCATGCACTGATAGGCATTCCAGATGTTGACCATGCGGTTGGTGTGCACGTCGGGGGTCTCGACCTGGAGGGTATTCAACAGGGTGTCCCAATGGGCGCGCAGGGCGGCAAAGGCCGATTCGACGTTCTCGCCGTTGCGGTACCGGTCGATGATGGGCTCTACCGTCTGCTTGTGGATGGTCTGCGAGCCGGGCGGATCGAACTTGGCGTCGTCCGGGTTCTCGTGGTAGCCCAGCACAAAGGTGAGGGACCGGGTCTCTCCCGGTTCGAGAATTACCTTCGCATGATGGGAACCGATGGGCGCCCAGCCGTGGGCAATCGAGTTCGCCGATTGGCCGCGCTCGACGACGACCGGGTTCTCCCAGCCGCGATAGGCCCCCAAGAAAGCCTCCCGTTGGGTATCGGTACCTGCCACGGCCTCGGAGCAGGCAAAGTAGGCAAAGTGGTTGCGCCGCTCGCGGTATTCGGTCTTGTGGTAGATCACCCCGTCGACCACTTCGACTTCACCGATGTTCAGGTTCCGCTGGTAGTTGGTCGAGTCGTCCCACGCATCCCACAGACAGAATTCGATGCAGGAGAAAACCGATAGGTGGGCCGTGTCTGGGCGATGGTTGGTCACCGCTAGCTGCCATATCTCCAGGGTTTCGCCCAGGGGCACAAAGTAGCGGGTGTGGGCCTCGATCCCCTGGTAGGTGGAGCCAATGAGGGTGTAGCCCAGGCCGTGACGACAGCGATAGTCCTCGAGATCGTGCCGGGTGGGCATCCACGACGGCGACCAAAAGGCGCCCGCATCGGGCCCCGGCCCATCGTCCCGCAGATAGAGGTAGCGCCCGCCGAGATCGAGGGGGACGTTGTTGTATCGATAGCGAGTGAGCCGGCGCAACCGCGCGTCGCGGTAAAAGGAATACCCTCCGGCGGTGTGGGAAATCAGCCCGATGTAGGCGTCGGTCCCCAGGTAGTTGATCCAGGGCAGGGGGGTGTCGGGCCGGGTGATCACATACTCTCGCCGCTCGTCGTCGAAAAATCCGTACCGCATCATGGCTCCTTGAAGGGGATGGGTCTCTTGATCTGGCGCCGGGCCCCATGCCCGGCGCGCCGTTGATTTCCCTGCTGTTGAGATGGTATCCAGTATACTTGGAGATGGGGTGCTCGTCAAGCTGGCCTGCCCGATGGAGCTGGGCTGTTGCAATTTCGGCCATTCGATCTGATTTGGCGCTCACCGCGTCCGTCTCGGAGGCGGCCCCGCGAAAGGCCCATAAGTGTGGATGCCCGCTTCCGCGGGCATGACGGCAATTGTGCGGTCCGCTGCCCTGTCGTCGCCCTCGCGAAAGCGGGGGCCCATGGATACTGCCTGCGAGTACGCGGATGTGACAAAGGCAAATCGGTTTCGTATTTGCAAGGGGTTCAGAGTTCCATGGGTGGGATTCGCATCTGGAGCGTTTTCCACCAACGGGTATGCACCACCACCCACGCGAGCCCTTTGACAGCGCCTGGGGGGTATGCTATACTCGAGCCACAACGTGAACAGAGGACCGTGGATCGGTGACATTGATCGGGTTTGTCTTCAAGGTGTTGTATCGGCTGCAGAACCATCATTGGGCGGGTTGGCCCTTTTCGCGCTGGGTGGGCCTCGTGCTGGTGGCGGGGGGGCTGGCGGCGCTCGTTTCCCGTTGGCCGCGGATGGAGCTGGCCCTGCTCCTGGGGTTGGCTTGGCTGCTGTATGTCTTCCTGTTGGCTTGGGCGGGACGGCGGCGCTTTGCCCACTTTGTGCCCCTTGCCCAAGGCGACGGTCCCCCCGCGGAGGATGTGCCTCCGCTGGGCAAGGCCGAACGGGTGCCGATCCGCGCCAGCGGTTGGTTCAGCGTGCAGGGCAAGGAGCGCCACCTGGCCGACATCGAGGCAGACTATGAATCGGTGGGGACGCGGGAACACATCATCCTGGGCCGCTTGCGCCCCTCTCGTTTTCTGGGGCTGGGGCGGTGGCCCGCAGAAGAGATCGGCTGGTGGTACATCTTTTTCCAGCCGACCATGATCCGGCGCCTGCGGGTGGGCCATCTCTGTTTTGGCGCGCGGCCGCGCCTGGCCTTGCAGGTGGTCTATGCAGCCGGTGAGGAGAAGCAGGAAACGGTTCACTTGATCTTTGAGGACGCGCAGACGCTGCGCCGGGTGTGGAACGATCTGGGAAAGGATGCGCCCTCGGGTGTGATGGATTGAGGGTGCGCGGCTGCGGCGCAGGTTTTCGATAGGAAAAGCCCCTGTCCACATGGCAGGGGCTCTTGGTATCCGGAGACAGGTGTTCCGGGGCTCTAAAGCAGGTTTTGCTGTTGCGTCTGATGAGCGAGGATGATGGCTTCGGCCACCTCTTTCATCGGCTTGCGCGTGTTCATGCTCATCTTTTGAATCTTGCGAAAGGCCTCGGCTTCCGTCAGGTTCTGGGTATCGGTGAGGATGCCCTTGGCCCGGTCGACGAACTTGCGGGTTTCCAAAGCCTCGCGCAGATCGCCCACCTGTATTTCCATGGCCTCGAACTCGCGGAAGCGGGCCAGCGCCACCTCAATGGCCGGGATCAGGTCCGATTCGCGGAACGGTTTTACCAGGTAGCCCACCACCCCGGCTTCGCGGGCGCGGACCACCAGCTCCCGCTGACTATAGGCCGTCAGGAGCAACACGGGGGCGATCCGCTCTTCGGTGAGCATACGAGCCGCGTCGATGCCGTCAAATTCCTCCCCCTCGAATTTGATGTCCATGATGACGACGTCGGGCTTGAGTTCGCGTGCCAGGTTCACGGCGCTGCGGCCGTCCCCCACCTCGCCGATCACCAGATACCCCAGATTGTTTAGCATCTCTCGCAAATCCATGCGAATAATCGACTCGTCGTCTGCAATGACCACTCGTGTTCGCTCTGCCATTACCTACCTCCTTGGGTCTGTTTGGGAAAAGTCACAACCGCTGAGACCCCTTTGTCTCTTCCAATCAACTCGAACTTGCCTTTCAAATCGCCTTCGGCCAGGGTCTTGACGATCTGCAATCCCAGGCTACCTGTGCGCGCCAGGTCAAACTCTTCGGGCAACCCAATGCCGTCGTCGTCCACCGAGATGGTGATATGCTCGCCATTGTCCTTGAGGTTGATGGTGACCGTGCCGCCCTCTTGGCGCTCGTAGCCATGCTCCAGCGCGTTTTGGAGCAACTCGTTGATCGTGAGGGCACAGACGGTGGCGGGTTGGGTGGGCAAATAGATATTCGGTCCCTGAAGTTCCAGGCGAATGCTTTTCTCGCGATCCAGAATCCCTTCCTGGATTTGATGAATGATCCGTTGGCTGACATCCCGGATGTTGATGACACGGGCATCCTGATGGGCCAGGAATTCGTGAATGACGGCCACGCTCAGGATGCGATTGATGCCTTCTTGTAAAGCGCGCTTGGTTTCTTCCGACTCGACGCGGCGCGATTGCAGGCGCAACAGCGAAGCGATGGTCTGCATATTGTTCTTGACCCGGTGATGGATCTCCTGGATCATGGCCGCCTTGACCCGCAGTTCTTCACCCTGGCGGCGGGCGTCGGTCGCGTCGTGGATGGTGAGCAGCAGCCCCACCAATTGCGGAGACGTCCGGCGGTTGGGCAAGAGTCGTTCGATGCCCTTGCTCGACGAGTACAGGGGAATGGCCTTTTTGATCCAGACAAGCCCGCCGGCCTGGGACTCGCTCTCGACGCAGCGTCCCTCTTCCAGGGCCCTCGCAGCGAGTTCGTTATCATCCATCTCGAGATCGTGGATGTGGCGCTTGAGCAGGTCGCCGGCATAGCCCAATTTGCGGTAGAGATTGGTGGCAATGCCGCTGAGGTACTGAATGCGAAGCTGGTCATCGAGCACGAGGATGCCGTCATGTTCGGCAAAGGGCGACAGATCGCTCGCGCCCTGGAGCTGGCCGCTCATGATCGTTGCTTGGAGCTGCTTGAGGGCCCGCTGAAAGACCTTGCTGCGGCGCCGGTGGCGTTCGCGTTCGATCAGGATGGTCTCGATAGAAATAGCTGCGATGATGCGGTTATCGCCGGCACGGATGGGGAAAATCTGCTGCATAATAGGAGCGCCGTGCACAGGCAGCCCCGAGCTTCCGCGGCGCACCTCTGCCATACCGCGGCGGCCCTCAGCCAGGGCTCGTAGCACGCCGGGTTCCTCATAGGGGCCGACTTCGCGCCCGACGAGGGTCTCTTCATGGATGGGAAGGATCGAATGGGGGCTTGCCTGAGAGATGATAACCGCTCGGTCTGCCGACAGGGGGCAATACATGAGGATATCTGCCCGGCTTAGATCGGCCAGGATCCCCAGGTCGCCCTCGATCTTTTCCAGAAAGAGGATATCGTTTTCTGTCAGACGGTCACAACTGTGAACGACGGTGTCCATCCCCTTCTCAGCTCTGAGAATGCGCCAGCCAGGCCTCGTCCAAGACGAATCCGCGTGCATGCTCTGGTGCGTGATGGCGACTCTCCAACCCTTGCCACTTTGGTTGCATAAACGAATGGTCGATAGCGGTACGCCATCGACCATCGTCTCTGGTCGGGGCGGCCCGATTTGAACGGGCGGCCACTTGAACCCCATTCAAGTGCGC
>CAZNQW010000151.1:0-9512 GCA_964575225.1 uncultured Anaerolineaceae bacterium
CAAGGCCCTCGCCTTCCTCGGAAGAGAACCAGTTCTGGCGCAAAGGGGTCAGCACCGTGGTGTTTGTGCTGGCGATGAGGTCGTCGACACCGGTCACCAGCCGCGCGATCTCGTCCAACACCTGACGGATCTTGTCGCCCATGCCGAAAGGCAGGTGGTCCAGCACCATCGCGGCAAAATCGGAAAGCAACTCGGCGACGCGGTTGTTGGTGGCCCGGCCCAACGCATTGCCGATCGCTTCCTCCAATTTTCGAACGCCATTGGCCAGAGCCAGGACCTGATCCTCCAACCAGAGAAGGGACTCCTCGGCAGTGGGCAGGGCAGTTTGTAGCGAGAGCAGGGCGCCTTCGGCCCAATCCAGCCCTGCTTTGAGGGCTTTGGCTCCGACTTCGATGGCAGCCAGGGGCAGCGCCAATGCCTTGATACCGGTAGCCAGGACGGCATCGAGCCCAATCCCCTCCAGGTTTTCGTACAGATCCAGCAGGTCGCGGAGCCGGGCGATTTCGGCATCGGCATCGGCCAGCGCCACCTGTTTTTGGGCGTCGGTGACTTGCCAGACAGAGATGCCCGTCCCGGCAGCCACGGCCAAACCGGCGGCTCCACCCGCAACCGCGCCCGTGAGAAACCTGCGCCGGCTCATTTGCTCTTGTCGATCAGTAGGCTCTGGTTCCTGCGCTATCCACATCTCCAGCGCCGATTCTCTGGGGGCGCTGGGTTCGTGGTTTTCCATTTCCAGGTTAGTCATGGTCTTCCTCCTCGGTTCGTGTAGGCAGGCGGAATTTCGCGGCGTATCCCTCTGTCCACACTCTATACGTGGCAGGGTCGCAAGTCGTTGCACGCGATCCACGATCAACCACCGCTCGCGCCCCCACCCACCGAGAATCCATCACAGGCGATAAAGACCCCCTGACTCGTCCACAAAATCGTATAAGCACCCCGTTGCAGGGTATCGCCCCCAGCAAAATCCTGTGGAGACAGGAGAGTCACCCATTCGTCCCCCATCAAGGTCCCGCTTGCTGTGGCCTCCGAGCCATCGGGAGCGATGATTTGAGCGGTGATGGGGTAGCTTGTCAAGACAGCCGACCCCGCAGCGGCCTTGTTGCGCAGGCCGATTTCAGCGGGGTCGCCGGGCAAGACTACCTCGCGGGGTGCGCTCACTTGCCAATCGCCGGCGAATACCTCATCGGGCGTATTGAGGCACCAGGGTTCGCCGCCCCCGTTCCAGCGGGGCCGCGACAAGCCAGCTTGGCCCGATGAGGGCCCCCACCAGGAGGGATCGCGCTCGATCGCCGGGTCATTGGTCAACCGCATATTCTCACTGCCGCTGAGATTGACGACATACAGGTCGTTCTCGAACTGATAGACGATCCGCCTACTGTCGGGGGACCATGCGGCACGGCTGGAATCGTCCACTAACCCGGATATACGAGCCAATCCGGTACCATCAGCCCGGATCACGTGGACGGCCTCGTCCAGGACAAACAGCATTCGGGCGCCGTCCGGCGAGCAGGCCAGCCCATATTTCCAGCCAGAGATCATGGTGATGGGTGTTTGGCTGTTTCCATCGGCGCCCATCAAATGGACATCATCCTCACCGGTCCGATCGGAAATGAAAGCAATATGCACGCCATCCGGGGACCAGGCAGGATCGCGATCGGATGCCATATCGGTCGTCAAGCGGGTCGCTCCTTGACCAAAGGCATCCATTCGGTCGGAGATGTTCATAATATAAATGTCGTTGCCTCCCCCGCCGGAATAGCTGGAAAAGGCCAACCGAGTTCCATCCGGCGACCAGGACAGCATGCTTTCGGCGATCAGGGCCTCGGTCAGCCGAGTCTGATTGCTGCCGTCTGCGTCCATGACATAGACCTGGGCATTGCCGTTGCGGGTCGACAGGAAGGCGATTCGCGAGCCATCGGGAGACCACACCGGAAGGAAATCGGCGGCCTCGTTGTTCGTCAGGCGTACCAGGTCGCTACCATCCGCGTTCATGGCATAGATCTCGAGGTTGCCATCGCGGTCCGAGGCAAATGCGATTTTCCCTTGGTCCTCGCCTGGTTGGGGGGAAGGAGCCGCCGACTTGCCACTCACCTGACACTGATTTTCCATGATAGCCGGGTTGGCTTCGGCGGAGACATAGATGTCGTTGTACGCGTTGTCTGAGCAGATGTTGCCCTGGGCCAATCCGGCTGAGTTGCCAAAGTAGGCGATGCCCGAGTCACCGTTGTCACGGCAGGTGTTGCCCTCAAGGGCGGGCGCGGCGTCGTCGTCGACATAAATCCCGTGCGTGACATTTGCAACGCAGAGGTTTTGGCGCGCCGTGCCTGCCGACCGACCCCAGTAGGTGATGCCCGAATCACTGTTCTCCTGGCAGGTATTGCCTTCCAAAATAGGCGCGGCTTCTTCGTTTAGATAGATGCCGTTTTGGCCGTTCTGGGTACACTGGTTGTTGCGTGCCACGCCGCTGCTACGTCCCCAATAGCCGATGCCTGACGCACCATTTCCCGTGATGGTGTTTCCGTCCAGGGTGGGTTTGGTTTCGCCGTCCAAATAGACGCCATACTGCGCGTTTTTGGAAACCATGTTGCCTTGAGCATTGCCTGCCGCCTGATCAAAGTAGGCAAAGCCCGAGTCGCCATTGCCAGTGGCCGAGTTGCCGGCTAGCAAGGGTTGAGCATTTTCCATCAGGAGCAGTCCGTGGAGCTCGTTTCCGGAAAACTCGCTATCACGAATTTCGCCATTGCCTGTGCCGAACAAATACAGGCCGCTGCCCATGTCCGTGTCGTTGCCTTGTACGCCGCCGCTGAATCGACACCCGACAATGTGCACCTCACTGCCGGCTATCACAACGATATCTGCGGGCTCGGTTCCATCGTGACGAAAGGTGATTCCATCGACGGTGAAAGGGCCTTTCCCTTCGAATCTGAGTACCCAATCGGGAGAATTGGAGATGATCTCCGTCTGATCTCGGCCTGCGCCTTCCAGTCGTATTGCTTCGGCCACCGTCACAGCCGAGTCCAGCCGGTACGTGCCGCGTCCGAGTTTGATGTGGGTAGCGCCGGGGGCCGCCAGGGCTTCCTGTAAATTGGGAAGGTCACCGCTGCCATCGGCCTCAAGTTGGATGACCTGGGTTGGCTCATCCTGCCCTGCCTCGCCGGGAGGAGACGTGACGATGACAGTCGGCAATTCGGGCTGAGAGCCGGTTACCACCACTGTTGGAACTGGGGCTTGGGCTTGAAGCGTCGCCTCAACGCCAGCGGCAATGGCCGTCATTTGGGCATCGCCCTGCTGCGTTGTGCCGCCACAGGCGATGAGCGTCGTCAGGAAAGCCATCGCCAGCAGCACAAGATGTGCTTTTTTGACCATTTCTTTCTCCTCCGCTCTGATTTGCATGGGAATCTTTAGAAGTGCTCAGGTCTAGTCAAACCCGTCGAACTGACCCTCCCCGCGCAGGAGGGTGGTGTTGCGGCTGAGCTGTTGTTGCAGGTCCTCACCTTCCCGGCTGCCCACCTCGGCGTACAACTCGGGACCGTAGGTGCGCGTCTGGACGACCACGGGCATGGGTACGGCATGACCCAGGATAAGGGCCTGTTGTTTGGTGTCGAGCCTAGCCAGCACCTGGCGCAGCTCGTTGGCGCCGGAAACGCCCATAAACACGGCGCGGATGTCGGCCTCGTTATCGAGCAGGGCTGTGACCCGCGTGCCGACCTGGCTCATCACTTCTTCGTCGATTCCGCTGGGTCGTTGGTCGACGATGAGAAGGGTGACGTTGTATTTGCGCAGCTCTCGGGCGATGGTGCCAAAGATCGTGTGCCGGGCAATGGCCGGGTCAAGGAATTTGTGCGCCTCCTCGATGGTGATGACCAGGGGCTTGGGCTCATCGGTCTTGTCTCCCAGCGCGGCTTCCATCCGTTTGACGTAACGCTCGTGGATGCGCCGTGTCAAAAAGTTGGCCACCAGAATATAGGCTTCCAACATGCTTCCGTATCGCCCGAATTCGAGGACCACGTGGACCTCTCTGTCCAGGTACTCCATGATCTTGCCGACCACGTCATCGTGGGCGTGGGGCGCCAAAAAGTCGAATCGGCGGAACAGACCCAATTTGCGCTGGATGGCGCCCAGGGTGCCGCCGTGCAACCGGCCCTCTTCGATCAGAGCATCGAGTTCCGATTGCCCTTCCTCGTCCCCCTCCTTTTCGGCCAACAGCGTTTCGATCCAACGCCGACCCAACTTGCGCCGCAAGTAGTAGAGGGCGCCCACCTGGGTCTCGCTCAAGGTCATGATGCCACTGAGCATGTCCACGTCCTCGGGCTCGATCTGATCATAGCCGATCTGGATGGTATAGTCGGTTTTGCTCTTTCGCCGCTGCGACGATTCGGGGTCGAGGGTCATTACGGTGACCTGGCCCTCGGAGAACAATTGGCGCAGGCCTTTTACCTTGTGTTCTCCTTCGGCTTTGCTCTCCCAGCCGTATTCGTTGTGCATGTCGAAAATCAGGTTAACGGCGGCCTTTTGTTTGACGATGCCGGCCAACAGGGTGCGCGTCAGAAAGGTTTTGCCGGTGCCGCTCTTGCCAAAGACGCCGCTGGAGCGCTCGACCAGACGTTTGAGGTCGAGGTGCACCCGCACATCCTCCATGTCCAAGGGGGCGCCCACGTAGAAATGATGTTCATCGGCCGCACCAAAGATCTGGTTCACGTCGTCCTCGGTGGCCTCATAGACGGCGGAAAAGTGGGCGGGCACGGTCTTGACGGGACGGGGTTCGGTCGCTTCCCGATCCAGGACGAGCATCGGTGAGACCTCCAGGCGCCCGTAGGTGCTGGTGCCCTGGTATACCTGGGCCAGAAATCGGTTGGAGGGATCGGGCGGCGTCTTTTCGATGGCCGGGTTGGTGTTGTCCAGGGCCACGTCGGTAATGATGCTAAAGAAGCGTCGGCCCGTTTGCCCGTGGATGACCACGTAGCGGCCCACAGCCATCCCTTCGACGACGGTGCTGCGATCCAGCTTGATGTTCAGTCCTTTGCTCAGGCTGCCGCCGACGACCATGCCCAACTTGTGGGCCTCAGGAGGGGTCCCATCCCGCGGGAGCCTCGGAGAGAAGAATCCGTCCAAATCGCTCAAGCCATCGCTCATGGCTGTATCCTCCGCAAAATGGAATCCAGGCGAGCCAGGTCCAGGGACAGCAGGCGTGTCAGTTCTCGCCCGGCGTCCAGCAGAAAGGCAGGGCCTGCCTCCTGACCGCGGGCCTCGGCTGCATACCGCAGGTTTGCCGCCAGCAGCTCGTCGGCCGGCAGATCGCGGGCGTCAAGGACCAGCCGGAAATAGTCCAGCCGTCCGGTGAAAGCGGTCAATTCCTCGTCGCCGCAGGTGGTCAACACGTCCAAGCTCAGAGGCGGTTGGGGGGGCAACCGATGATAGATCGCCCCGTCCAACTGGTAGCCCACTGCCAGTACGCTGACTTCGATGGGCACTTGGCGGTTGCGCCGCTGATCCTCGATGTATTCGGGCGGGAGTCCATCGGTCGTCGCCATTTGGCGGACAAAGGGGTCGTCGTCCATGCGCACATCGTAGATCAGACCCAATACCTCAGCGCTGCCCGCCGGCACCTTGACCAGTGCCCCAAAGACAGGGACTTGGGGATCGGATTTCAAGACGTGACAGCCGACAGAAAAACGAGTGGTGCTTGAGCGTGTCACACGCCCGACCGGGTATTCCATGTTCACTTCTCCGGCTTTTTTTATCGTTTGCGCCAACGCGCCACTTGCTTCTGTTGCGCCTTGGGCGAGAGTTCGGGCAGGGCCAATCCGTGCCGTGCCATGGCCTGGACAATCATGTTCTGCAGGGTCTCTCGCTCGGGCGCCAGGATGACGGCCTGTTCGTCGGCGCGGGTCAGTACGTAGGGGTACCCGTTGTTAAAGCGGCACTGTTCATAGACCAAAGCGTGGACCCGATCGGTCTGTTGGGGGTTTCGCGCAACCCACTCGGGGACCTCGACGCGAGCGACGTCGCTGCCTGTGTTCAGGTAAAAGAAGCGGACCTCGTGCCCCCGCGCCCGAAATCCCTGATTGGCGGCGGTACCGCGCACGAACAGGGCCGAGCGGTCGCCCGGCTTCAGAAAGCCAAACAGAGCCCGATCGGTCAGTCCCCGGAATGGGGTTTCGGCCAGGCTCTTGAGATCTTGGCGCTCCTCAGGCTCCAACTGGCGAAGGTAGAGGAGGGCCACAACCTCGGCGCTCTGGGGACGGCTGACAAACGCAGCCACCGGCACCTGCCCGGCGCGCAGTTGGTCGAGGCAGGCCAGGTAGGCATCTAACAGCCGGGCCTGGTGGCCCTCAGGAATGGCTGCTCGCTGCAACCAGATGAGCAGCGAGCCATCGCCAAGGGCCAACAGGGGAGGACCGTCCGAGGGTTGCTGGCTGGCAAGTTGGGCCAGGGCCTGCATTTCGGCCAGGTCGCGCTCGGCGCTGATCAGGTCCGAGCTGATCAGCCGTCCATCGGGGTACACGCGATCTTCAGAATAGTAGAGTTGAGGATGGGTGCCGGCCTGGGGAGCCTGGCCGCTGCCCTGCCGAAAGACGATGGTGCCCGTGTTGATGACATAATAGAGCATGGCACCGTGGCTGTCGGGGTAGATCTGCGAACCGTCAGCGGCAACCAGGGTGGCCTGGGAGGGCGCTGACGGCGCCGGCGCGGCCAGGTCCAGTGGCTCGACGGTGGGGCTGGCGCAACGCAGGCGCTGACCGGCCTCCGATTCGGCCACGCGGACCAGCTCGTCCTGGTCGTGGGCGTAGAGCCGCAATAATTCCCGCGCTGCGGGCAGGGCCTTTAGGTTTCGCGCTGCCCGTTCGGCCAGCGTTTTGCCCATGCCGTCGATTTGGTCTACCACTTGGGAGAATTCCAACATATCAGTTTCCTCAGCGGCTATTATACCGCAGGCGGGGATGAATGGCAAAGCGCCAAGCGCCCTCTTTGCGCTGCGTTTACTTTGCCAGCCGGGGCCGGATGTGGTAGACTAGGAAGGACCCCAGCCAAGAAGGAGAGAGGATATGAAGGCGCTCAAGGAGCGGATTCTGGCCGAGGGGGAGAACCTCGGCAGCGGCATTCTCAAGGTCGATGGATTCATCAATCATCAGGTCGATCCGGCATTGATGATGGAAGCAGGCAAAGAGTTAGCGGCCTATTTCGCCGACGTCGGTGCTACCAAAGTGCTTACCGCCGAGATTTCGGGCATTGCCCCGGCCTTGACTACGGCCCTGGTTCTGGGTGTGCCCCTTTTGTACGCCCGCAAGACGAAACCCGTAACCATGACCGACCCCGTTTATGTGGAGGCGGCGCCTTCTCATACCAAAGGCGTCTCTGTTTTTCTGATGACCTCTCCCGAGTTTCTGAGACCCGAGGAACGTATTCTGATCATCGACGATTTTTTGGCCAGCGGTCAGACGATCCAGGCCTTGGTACGCCTTGTACGTCACGCCGAGGCCGAGCTGGTGGGTGTAGGCGCGTTGATCGAAAAGGCCTTTGAGGGTGGGCGCAGCGAACTGTCGTCCCTGAATGTGCCTCTTCATGCTCTCGTCGTTATCACCGAGATGGCCAACGGTCGCATTGTCTTTGCCGACTAGGCCCAGTGGGAAAACCTGACGAGTCAACCTCGCTGCTTGCATATCGTTTTCGAATTCGGACGCGGTTGGGAACACACCCGCCCGTCCTTTTGGGGGAAAGGTCTTGCCATGTCCTATTCACAGCCTGGCCGTGAAACGATCGCTATCCTCGACTTTGGCTCCCAATACAGCCAGCTTATCGCCCGGCGTGTTCGCGAATCTCACGTCTATTGCGAGCTGTTTCGTTTCGATGCCCCTGTTGACGAGGTGCTCGCTCTCCAGCCGAGGGGTTTTATCCTTAGCGGTGGGCCGAATAGTGTGTATGACCTTGACGCTGCCCAACTGCCCGACTATGTCCTGCAGAGCGGGCTCCCGGTTCTCGGCATTTGCTATGGCATGCAACTTTTGGCCCACAATCTGGGGGGAAGGGTAGCGCCTTCGCAGCGACGGGAGTATGGGCCGGCCCTCCTGGAGGTGACGGACCTGGGATGCCCTTTGTTTGAGGGACTCGGGTTTTCGCTGCCTGTGTGGATGAGCCACGGCGATCGAATTGAAAAGCTCCCTCCTGGTTTTGCCGTGGTCGGTCAGACCGACAACTCGCCTATTGCCGTCATGGCCCATCCCGGTCGGCGCCTGTTTGGTTTGCAGTTCCACCCCGAAGTGGTGCACACTCCTTGTGGCGCCGATCTGATCCGCAATTTTTTGTTCAGTGTCTGTGGGTTGAGGGGGACGTGGACGCCGGCGCGGTTGGTCGACGAGGCCGTGGGGGCCATTCGCGCCCAGGTGGGCGGTGGACGAGTTCTCTGCGCCCTATCAGGTGGTGTGGATTCGGCGGTCGTGGCAACTCTGGTGCATCGCGCGGTGGGCGATCAATTGGTGTGCGTCTTTGTCGACCATGGCATGTTGCGAGAGGGCGAACCGGAGCAGGTGATCCGCACATTTGAACAAGAGATGGGCATGCGCCTGATCGCGGTCGACGCTGTGCAGGAATACCTGGAGGCGCTGGCGGGCGTCACCGATCCTGAAGAGAAGCGGCGCATTATCGGCGAGAAATTTGTGCGCATCTTTGAGCGCGAGTCAGCCCGGTTGGGACACTTTGATTTTCTGGCCCAGGGGACGATCTACCCCGATGTAATCGAAAGCGCGGGCACGGGCCGGCCCGGTGCACAAGTGATCAAGACTCACCATAACGTGGGTGGCCTGCCTGACAATATGCTGTTGGAGTTGGTTGAGCCCCTTCGGCACCTTTTCAAAGATGAGGTGCGGGCAGCAGGCCGCGAACTGGGCCTGCCCGATGCTCTCGTTCACCGCCAGCCGTTTCCCGGCCCGGGCCTTGCCGTGCGCATTCTGGGCGAGGTAACCTGGGACCGTTTGGAGACGCTGCGGGCTGCCGACGCCATCTTCCGAGAGGAATTGGCGGCGGCGGGCCTTTTGCGCCAGCAGGAGGGCGCGGGCACGGCTCAATCCTTTGCCGTGCTGTTGCCGGTGCGCTCGGTGGGCGTGATGGGGGATAGCCGGACTTATGCCCACGTGATCGCTCTACGGGCAGTGACGACCGACGACTTTATGACGGCTGATTGGGCTCGCCTGCCCTACGATCTCTTGGCCCAGGCCAGCAACCGGATTGTTAACGAGGTTCCGGGTGTCAACCGGGTGGTGTACGATGTGTCCAGCAAACCCCCGGCAACCATCGAGTGGGAATAGATGGTCCTGCCGGGAGCGTAGAACGTCCTTGGTGACGGCGCCGCGCGGACGAGGGATAGCGAGCGCCCAGCCCGGTGGGTGGGGGAACTGAGGTCAGTGGGGCGTCAGCCTGCGGTCATGATCGATTGTGACGCCTGTGGTATAGTAATTTTATCATAGATCGGTTATCGGACGGTTGGGTCGGTCCGTATGGTAGTGTGCACACACAAG
>CAZNQW010000152.1:0-9457 GCA_964575225.1 uncultured Anaerolineaceae bacterium
CTCAGGCCAAAGACGGCTCCCGCAGCCACCAGCGCCCCGTCGCTGCGGGCCATCGCCAGGCCGGTCATGGCCAGCGCCACCAGGATCATACCCGGCACCGCCACCGCCCGCCGCCCGATCCGGTCGGACAGGGCGCCGGCCGATGCCTGAGCCACCATCATCGCCGCGGCAAAGGCCGAATAGAAACCTCCCGCGGTGGCCAGACTCCGCTCGGCGGCCACAGGGGATAAAAAGCCCAACACCGCGCCATAGGCCACAGCCAGCCCGGTGATCCCAAATGCCGCCACCCACACCGGCCGCAGCCGGATCACGTCCAGCGACCTTGGAACGTCCTCTTGACCAGACTCGGTCCGAGCCGGCTCCCGCACGAATAGCATGAGCAGCAGGCACCCTGCCGTGATGGCAGCCGCCAGCCAAAAGTGGACCCCATAGCCCCAGATGTTGACCACGGTCAGCCCCAGAGCCGGCGCAAAGAGCATGCCCAGATTGTTGGTGATGCCCGACAGGCCAATGGCCTCGCCCTGGCGTCCCCCCAGCGCCAGGTCGGCCACCAGGGCCGTGTAGGCGGTGGTAAAGGCCGCGATGCCCACGCCGTGGAGCACGCGAACGACCAAAAAGGAACCCATCTGGGGGGTATAGACATAGAGGACGGGGGCAACGCTAAAGATCGAGGCGCCCAGGATCATCACCGGCTTGCGCCCCCAGCGGTCCACCAGCCAGCCGACCCCAGGCCGCGCCAACACGGCGCTCAGGCTGAAAAGGCCAAAGGCCAGGCCAATGGCAGCGGCGTCACCGCCGATCGCCTGCACATAGCCGGGCAGCGTCACAAAGGTCCACTGAAAGCCGGTGAAGAAAAAGAGGTTGGCCAGGATGACCAGGTAGAAACTGGGGCGGTATCGTTCTTTGGGCGGCATAGGGCAGCTCGCGGTTACCATCACCGGGCCGTGAAGCCGGGCCTACATAGCGCGTCACTCGGAATGCGGCGTCTGAAAAGCGTCGCATTCCGAGTGACGTTTCTCATCTAGTCCTCATCCAGGCGGAGCACGGTCATAAAGGCATCTTGGGGGATCTCTACCTGGCCGACTTTTTTCATCCGCTTCTTCCCCGCCTTTTGCTTTTCCAGCAGCTTGCGCTTGCGCGTCACGTCGCCGCCGTAGCACTTGGCCAGAACGTCCTTGCGCAACGCCTTGACGTTGGCCCGGCTGATCACGTGCTTGCCCACAGCAGCCTGGATCGCCACGTCAAACAACTGCCGGGGGATGACTTCTTTCATCTTACTGACCAAGCGCTGCCCCTTATAGTAGGACTGATCGCGGTGGACGATCATCGACAGCGCATCGACCGCCACCCCACCTACCAACACGTCGAGCCGGACCAGATCCCCGGTACGATAATCGGCGGGCTCATAGTCCAGCGAGGCATAGCCCCGGGTGCGGCTCTTGAGTTGATCGTAAAAGTCGACCAGGATCTCGAGCAAAGGGATTTCGTAGGTCAGGAGCACCCGCTTGGCGTCGAGGTACTCCATCTTTTGCATCTCGCCCCGGCGCTTGACGATCATGTCCATCACCGCGCCGACGTGCTCGGCCGGGGTGAACACCTGGATTCGCATCCAGGGCTCGTCGATCTGGGCAATCTCGTTCTCGGGCGGCAGTTCGGCCGGATTGTCGATAAGGACCAACTCGCCATTGGTCTTGAGTACCTGATATTCGACGCTCGGCGAGGTAAACACGATATCCATATCGTATTCGCGCTCGAGACGCTCCTGGATGATGTTCATGTGAAACAGGCCCAGGAACCCACAGCGAAAGCCAAAACCCAAAGCCTGCGACGATTCGGGCTCGTAGATCAGCGAGGCATCGTTGAGCTGGAGTTTTGCCAGGGCATCGCGCAGCAGCGTATAATCCTCACCCTCCGAGGGGTACAGGCCGGCAAACACCATGGGCTTGGACGGGCGATAACCAGGCAACAGGGTGTCGGCCGGCTGGTCGCGGAGCGTGAGGGTATCGCCCACCCGGCAGTCTTGGAGGGTTTTGAGGCCGGTGGCCACATAGCCCACCTCTCCTGCCGCCAGCACCGGACAGGCCTTCATGCCCGGGCCAAAATAGCCCACCTCGATGGGGTCGACGGCTTGCCGATTGGACATCAACATCAGTGCATCGTCGGGCCGGATCTCGCCATCCACCACACGGACATAGGCCACGACGCCCTTGTACGAATCGTAATGAGAGTCAAAGATCAGAGCGCGCAGGGGCTTGTCCAGATGGCCCTGGGGCGGGGGCACCCGATCCACCACGGCTTGGAGAACCTCCTCGGCCCCGATCCCCTCTTTGGCCGAGGTAAAAAGGGCGTCGGTAGCCGGGATGCCCAGCAAATCCTCGACTTCCTGGGCCACTTCTTCGGGCTGCGCCGCCACCAGATCGATCTTGTTGATTACCGGCACAATCGTCAGATTGGAACCCAGGGCCAGGTACAGGTTGGCCAAGGTCTGGGCCTGCACCCCCTGGCTGGCATCGACCACCAACAACGCGCCTTCGCAGGCTGCCAGGGCGCGGCTCACCTCGTAGGTAAAGTCGACGTGTCCGGGCGTGTCGATCAGGTTCAGTTCATACACCTGCCCGTCGTCGGCGGTCCAGGACATCCGCACCGCCGACGACTTGATCGTCACGCCTTTTTCACGCTCCAGGTCCATGGTATCCAGCACCTGGTTCATCATCTCCCGTTCGGTGATGGTGCCCGTCCGTTCCAGGAGACGATCGGCCAGAGTGCTCTTGCCATGGTCAATATGGGCGATGATGCAAAAATTGCGTATAAACCGTTGATCCATATCCATCACACCGGGTTGGTGCAAGATTTCGAGAGTAGGGAGCGGTGCAACGTGAGCCTCCCCTCTAGGGCAAGCCCACGGCCGCCTTTACCTCGCCGATCACCTCGTCGGCAATGGCCCGCGCCCGGCGCGCGCCATCGGCCAGGACGTCGGGGACATAGTTGGGATCGGCGGCATACTGGGCGCGCCTCTCGCGGAACGGCCCAAAGTACTCGCTCAGGTGATTGGCAAAATTCCTCTTGCACTCTACACACCCGATCTTGGCCGAGCGGCAATCTATCTCAATCTGATCGACCTCGTCGGCCGAAAAGAACTTGTGCAACGAGAACACATTGCATACCTCGGGGTGGCCCGGATCGTGGCGGTATTGGCGTGCCGGATCGGTCACCATCATCCGCACCCGCTGCCAGATCTCATCCGGCGTGGAGGCGATCTCGATATGATTGTCCAGCGACTTGCTCATTTTGGCGACGCCATCAATGCCCAGCACCTTGGTAAATTCGGTGTGCTTGGCCTGCGGCTCCACCAGGACCTCGCCAAACAATCGGTTGAAACGGCGCACAATCTCCCGGGTGAACTCGAGGTGGGGCGCCTGATCTACGCCCACAGGAACCGTATCGGCTTTGTACAGCGCAATGTCCGAGGCCATGAGAACCGGATAGCCGACCAGCCCATAGTTCACATTCTCGGGATTCTGGCGCACCTTCTCCTTGAAAGTCGGCAACCGGGTCAACCAGCCGAGAGGCGTCACCATCGACAGGATCGTGTGCAACTCGGTGACCTGGGGCACGTGGGATTGGATAAAGACAATGGTCTCTTCCGGGCGCATGCCGGCAGCCAGCCAGTCCAACGCCATCTCCCGGGTCCACTCTTTGAGTTTGTCCGTGTCTTCCAGCGTCGTCAGCGCGTGGAGGTCTACCACACTGTAGACGCATTCGTATTCATCCTGCAAATCCACATAGTTACGGATGGCGCCGAGATAGTTTCCCAGATGCTGGCGACCGGTGGGTCGCGCCCCGCTGAAAACTCGACCTTTCTTCTGCATACTCGCTTTGCTCCTTTGGTCCGTTCTACCGAATCAGTGTACCATAGAACCCTGGACGGGGCAAAGAATCCCGTTTCCGGGAATGATCGCTCTTACGATGCGCACCCTGGAACGTCCCTGGGCACGGAATGACAGATACGCTGTAGGAGCGCGGCCTCCGTTCACGAGGGGGCGTTGGAGCCGGGGTGTTTGTGGCCTTGGAACCGCGGGAGAGGCTATCCGTGACGAACGCGTCGACCCAATCGCCGGGCTGCCACCACCCAGCCGACCAGGACCCCCAGGCCCAAGACCTGCCCGGAACCGGCGACCGGCGCCTCGCCCAGGATAATCTGCATCGGCAGGGGAGTGAACGTGAGGACAAAGATTAAGAGCACCAGAATGGCGATGAGCTTGCGCGGCGCATCCAGGCGCGTGATGTCGTCCAGGGGATCGGGGTGAGATTGGCCGAACAAAAAGATCAAGGCCGCCCACAAAAACCAGCCCTGCCAGAACAAAAGGCCCAACAGGACCAGGAGTCCGATCACAGGCCAGGTCAACAGCCGGGCCCGCTGGCCCACCAGGCTATACAGAACGTGCCCACCATCCAACTGGCCGACGGGCATCAGGTTGAATGCCGTCACCAAAAGGCCGGCCCAGGCCGCCAGCGCCACCGAGTGGATGTGGACGTCCATCCCCCGATCGATGGGTACCAAGCCAAACAGAGCCGCCCCAATTTGGCCCAGAGCCTGCAGGAAATCGACGGAAGCGCCGCTGCCCGGCAGGATCTGTCCAAACATGGCATATTTGACCAAGAGGTAGAGAAGTGAATTGCCCTCCACAAATACCGCGGTGCCCGGATCTGGCTGGATCATGGGCCCCACCGTGGACAGGGAAAGTCCCAAAATCAGGAGAGGGATCGCCAGAACAAAGCCCACCAGAGGCCCAGCGGCTCCCACGGTCAGCATCTGGCGCCGGTCGACGGTCCTCCCCTTCATGACAATAAAGGCGCCCATGGTGCCCAGCGGCGGAATTGGCATGGGGATAAAGTAGGGCAGCGACACCGGGACCTTGTAATACCGCCCGGCGAAATAATGACCCAGCTCGTGCCCCGTTAGAATCACCATCAGGCTGAGGGCAAAAGGCCAGCCCATCCAGAGATGGGTGGCCATCCAGGCCCAATCGGCGTCGACAGGCATCTGGTCCGACCAGGTGACCCCGACAAAGAGGGTAGCCAGCAGGGTCAAAAGATAGAGCAGTGCATTCACCCACAGCCGCGACCTGCCCTCGGCGAGAGGCACGCCGGGAACCGCCAGCAGCACATCAAGCCCCAGCGATTCGTCTCGCTGGAGAAGGGCTGTGTAGCCCAGCGCTCCCAGTTCTCGGGCCAGTTTGGGATAGGCCTGATGGGAGGGAACCTTGAGGGCGCCTCGCAGGCGGATCGTGTCCGGTTGATGGGAGAGCCCGAGGGTGGTGTCCTCCACCTGGAACCACTCGGATACCGCGGCCTCAATGGCGTTGGCATCGTGAAGCAGGAGGTGTTGAGGGGTTTCAGACATTTCGCAGACGCGTGTACCAGATGGCGGCCCCCACCGCTGCCGCCAGAACGCCAAAGCCGGCGAAGGGCAACAGGCAGCATCCCGCCGAAAACAGCCAGTTCTCTGTCGTAGTCAATCCCTCCGAAGGCGATGTACCTGCCAGGAAAAAGGCCACCATGCCCATGATCAGAGACAATACACCCATGCCCAGCAACGCGTAGGCCGCCATGCGCCAACCGGCGTGGGTTCCTCCTGTGGAGCGGACTGGGGGAACTGGCCTCGGTGCGGCGGGGATTGCCCCCACGGGAGGAATCGTCTCCGGCGCAATGGCGTCGGCCATCGCATCGCCCGGGGCAGGGCGCGGCGCACCGCACTCGCCACAGAACAGATCGTCTTCGAGCAACACAGCACCGCAGGTTGTACACTGGATTGGGTCGGCCATCCTACTCCCCCTTGAAGAATCTCTGGCTGCCAGCCGGAAAGCCAGCGGTTTCTAGCAGATCACATCCAACGCCACACCCGGCTTGGCCACGACGAGCCGCCGGATCTCGGTGTCCTGGGCCCCAAAGCGGTATTTGTACACTTCATCGCCGCGCAAAAAATCGAACCGCTTCCGGCCCAGCTCGATGGCATGCTCGATGCAACGGGCAGTGACCACGATCCCCGGACTGAGTTGGGAAAACTGATCAGGATCGTAACCCGAATTATAGACTAGAATGTCGTCGCCATAATCAAAGTTGAGCAACGAGGCCGACCTTTGCCCGTCCATCTCCACAAAGGTCAATTGCAGCCACCCTTGCTGTTGCAGGGCCTGGCTCACCTCAAAGAAGAATTCCTGCATGGTGGGATCCATGAACTGATCCTTCTCTGGCGTGCTCTTTTGGTGAAGATCGATGAACGTCTGCATCGCCGATTCCAGATCGTGGTCGGGTCCCACGACCACAAAGCGGGTGTCGGCTTCGGTATCGGCTTTGCGCAGCTTGCGGCGCACCTCGTGTCGCTGCTTTTTGCTCAGGGTACCCAAATAGCCATCCCAAGTCTCGGGTAGCTCGATAATGGGGCAGACGTCCTCCACTTCGACCAGCGTCTGGTAGCCTCGAGCCTGAGCCAGATCGCGCAGACTGGACGGCGCCAATGATTGGGGAGGGAGGTTGCACAGATCCATCACGTCCCACGGGGGCGCCTCCTGCTCAAGATACTCCAGGAACGCGGCATACACAGCGTCCTCCTGCCCCTTTTCGACGATCAGATCCAAATAGTCCGACACATCCCGGCAGCCCACCTGATGGATGGCTACCACGCCGTCAGGCTGATCGCAAAAAAAGAGGGGCGCGATGCCCACCAACCGCCCATCGTCCTCGGCGTGGAATCCCAACAACAAGAGGCGCCCTTCGCCCAGATGGCGCCACCAGGTGGACTGCCATTCCCAGGTAAGGAACAGGGTATCGCTTCTGCTCCTGTGTACCAATTCGTTCCATTCGGGTTTGAGCGCCCAAAAGCCATCGCTCTCAAAATGATGTTCAATTCGCATGACTGCTCCTGTGATTCCCATCGGGTGGGGAGCTTTTTCTGGGGGAGGTCGCCAACAATTGGCCCAAGCCCAGGGGCCGGGTCCAGAAAAGGTCGATGCCAGCCAAGTCGCTACGGCTTCTGCTGCCAAAGAACTTGAATCTGCTGGATGCCCGAATCGCTGTTCTGGTCGGTCTCGAACGTCATGAAATCCGACGCAGGGTGCCCCTCCTCGGTCAGGACCACCAGGCTCCACACGCCTGCCAGCGGCGCATTGGCCAGCCGGATTTCATAGCCCCCCTGGGCGTCGGTCTTGACGATCGGAGACGTGGGAACGCCCTCCAGTTCCACCGGGGTGCCATCGGTGTACAGGACAATCAGGGGCACATCGGCAACAGGCTCGCCGTCGACATCCGATACCTGCCCAAAGAAGCCGGTCCATTCTGTTGAAGGCCGCGCGCCCGCGCTTGCAAGGCCATACACAGCCGTATAGTCGTCCGTCATCACAAAGGGCGCCGGCGTGGCCGAAGGAGGCGGCGCGGGTGTGTTCGTGGGCTCTTTTGTGGGGCCAGGCGTAAAGGTGGCAGCCAGAGTGGGCGACACCTCGGCTTGAACCTCGGGCTTTGCGTCGCCATCAGATAAAAGCACCTTGGCCAAATAGGCGCCCGTCACCACAATCACGACCACCAAAATGGCAGCCACGATGATGTAAGCGCGGGACGAGCCTTTGGTCGGGCCTACAGGGTCACCAGAATCGCCAGGGTTGGGCAGTTCCTCACTTGTCTCGCTCACCTTTCACCTCCACCGGGCCATTTTAACACAATCCCACGCCCAGAGCAAGTCTGCTGGACGTGGGATTGTGGATGCGAGTCGTTGGGAATTTCCCAAGGGGAAATGTTCCCGCTACGACTCCGCATGGCTCCACGATGGGCGGGGCAACCTACCTGCTCATATCCGTGTGTAGGCACCCCTGGGCTCCCGCTTATGCGCGAGAGGGCGCTGCTTGCGCCCTGAACGCAAACGCGACGAGACCTCCTACCTAGGGAATGCGTAGCTTCCAACCAGGCCGGATCAGGTTGGGGTTCTCGATAATGTCCTTGTTGGCTTCAAAAATCTCGGGCCAGCGTCCGGCCTTGCCATAGACCTTCTTGGCGATGCCGCTCAGGGTATCCCCAGATTTGACCACATAGATGGTCTCGGCCTCCTTCTGGGCCGCTTCGGCTGCCGGTTTCGCCGCTTCTGCCTCTTGTTTCGCTACCTCGGCTTTCTGTTTCAGAGCCTGGGCCTCGCGTAGGGCCTGTTGCTCCTCGGCCTTTTTGATTTGGGCCTCGCGCATCTCTTGGAGTCTTTGCGCTCGGGCCTCGGCCTCGCGCTTGATCCGGGCCTCTGTCTCAGCCTTCTTTTTGGCTTCTTCTTCAGCCTTCTTTTTGGCCTCTTCCTCGGCCTTCTTTTTGGCCTCAGCCTCACGTCGCTCGCGGGCCTCTTCTACCTTCTTTTTGGCCTCGGCCTCGCGCCTGGCTTTGACCTCCTGTTCTTCAGAGCGCCTCTTGGCTTCGGCAGCCACGGCTGCCTGATGCCGTCGGCGCTTGTCGGTTTCTGTGGCCCTTAGGGCGGCGGCAATCGCATCGAGGGTCTCTTGTTCCGCATTGCTCACTGTCTTGTTGGCGCCAAGGGCCTGATCCCGCGAAGCTTCGGCGATGGCCTGGCTTGCGTCCATCAAGAAATCCCGTACGGCATCCCCCTCGACGTCGTCCGACTTGGCCTCCAGCAAGGCTCCCACCTGCTGGAGCATCTTTTTGGTTTCATCCGGTTTTGCATCAAACTTGTCGTCGGCCTCTTTTTGCCCGTCGATGATCGACTGGACCAGGGCAGACTGGGAGCGATAACTGCTCAGAAACTTTTCCAGCGACTTGGCCTCAGTGCGCTTGGCAAAAAAGGTCGCGCGATCGGCGACTGTCATTAAGTGAAGGATAAGTTGGGGAGCGTTGACCAATTGCTTCCACTCTGTTGTTGAGAACTTGCCCGTTGCCATTTCTATCTCCTTGTGCTCTGTACTCGGCCATGGTTCGAGCCTTTGGCCTGACGCCAGTATCCCACACATTTGTTACAAACAGCGTTACTATCCCATGTTCAAAGAGATTTCGGCTGAGATTCTTTCCATGAGTCAGTCTGCCTCATCCTCCAACAACAACTCTGGCTCCATCTCATCCTCTGACTCGTCTTCTACTTCGTCCACAAGTTCCTTTTCCTCTATCTCATCGGGCAGGGAGGAGGATGTGATGGCTTCTGGACGTCGGTCGGGGGCACCGTCCTCTTCAGGGAAGGAAAAGGGCGGTGCAAAATCCAACTCGGGCAACCCGGTCTCCCGCCGAATGGCATTCTCAATCTCGAAACAGAGCGCCGGGTTCTCAATGAGCGCCTGCTTGGCGTTCTCCCGCCCCTGCGCCAACCGCTCCCCTTTGTACGAATAGAACGACCCTCGCTTCTCGATCAAATCCAACTCTACCCCAAGGTCCAGCACGTCCCCCTCCTTGCTGATCCCCTCGGCGTACATGATGTCAAACT
>CAZNQW010000153.1:0-9441 GCA_964575225.1 uncultured Anaerolineaceae bacterium
TCGTGAGTCAACGAATACCTTTCGGTAAGATTCTTAATGAGTCAAATCGGGGTATTGACAAAGAACGCCGTCCATGATATAATTCTACGCGTGTAGACAACACGAGTAGATGGACGGGCATTGGAGGGAGCGCCAATGATTGGTAGACCTCAAGCAGACCTCGTAGTTTCTGGAGAGCAAATCTCTGGCTCAAGGCCCGCTGCCTGTTTTTCTGAGGCCACCTACCAGCCCCTCAACAGCCCCACCCCCCAGCACGACACCCTGCCAGAGTGGACCTCGGCAGCTTGGCCTGGGGCCATCTAGGACCCATGCCTCATCGGACGCGCGTCACACGCAAAGACGTAGCCGAACGAGCCGGCGTATCGGTGGCCGTGGTCTCGTACGTGGTCAACGACGGTCCCAGGCCGGTCACCCCCCAAACCCGGGCCAAAGTCCAAAGAGCCATCGAAGAACTGGGCTACTACCCCAACGAAATGGCCCGGGGTCTACGCCTCAAACAAAGTTCCACTATCGGGCTCATCACGCCCGATTACCTTAACCCTGTCTATACCGAAATTGCCGTCGGTATCCAACAGATCTGTCTTCCCAACGGGTACATGACCCTGTTTGTCTACAGCGGCAACGACATGGATCGCGAACTCCAGCTCTTGCACATGTTTCGGGCCAAGCAGGTGGACGGCGTCATCATGCAGCCGTTGACCTCCGACGCCCTCGGCGCCACAAAACCCTTACGCGAAGCGAAAATTCCGGTGGTTTTCCTCCAACACGCCTGCCCAGGCATGGATTGCGTCGTCCTCGCCGACGTACAAGGCGGGCGATGGGCCACGCAACACCTCCTGGATTTGGGGCACCGGCGCGTAGGGCTGATCGCGGGACGTCTCCCCGGCGCTGCCCGGGCCGAGGAACGGCTCAAAGGCTACCGCCAAGCGCTTACCGCGGCGGGCATCGAGTGCGATCCCGACCTCATGGTCGTCAGCGACGCAACGCACAACGCCGGTTATCAGGCCATGCAACAACTGCTGGCTTTGCCGGAACCGCCGACGGGTGTTTTCTGCCACAACGACGTCCTAGCGGTAGGCGCCATGCATGCCATCCGGAATGCCGGCCTATCTGTACCCCACGACGTCTCGATTGTGGGATACGACGATACATCCGCCTCCGCCCATCTGTCGCCGCCCCTGACCACTCTATTTTTCTCCAGGCTGGAGATGGGGCGCCAGGCCGCCACGATGCTATTTCGGGCCATCGGGCAGGAAGCGGATGATGAGCCCTACATCGCCGAAGTACCGGTAGAATTGATCGTGCGCGAGTCCACCAGCCCACCGCCCCAAGCCCGATAGACCGGACGGCTTTTCGGCGGCATTTTGGTTGCCGCGGGCAATCGAGTGACTGAGAGGCAGCGTTCCTCACTGATTTGCGAGAGCCAAGGATGCTTGACAGCAAACCGAAGGAGCCCAAAACTAAAGATCTGACCGTGAAAACCCTCTTGTGTTACGGAGACTCGAACACCTGGGGCTACAACCCGGCCACCGGGGAGCGATTGGACCGGCACGCACGGTGGCCCGGCGTACTACAAGAAGCGCTTGGGCACGGTTACCTGGTGATCGAAGAGGGGTTGAACGGCCGGACCACCGTTTGGGACGACCCCATCGAAGGCTACGACAAGAACGGCAAGAGCTATCTCCTCCCCTGCCTCAAGACCCACCACCCGCTGGACCTCGTCATCCTCCTGTTGGGCACCAACGACCTGAAGGCGCGTTTTTCCCTGCCCGCCTGCGATATTGCCGCCGGAGCCGGCGCCCTGGTCGACGTGGTCCAAAAGAGCGACACCGGCTACCATGGCCTCCCCCCTCAGGTGCTGTTGGTGGCGCCGCCGCCTGTTGCCGCCCTGACCGGATTTGCCGAAATGTTCACAGGCGCACAGCCCAAGTCGGAGCTATGGGCCCCCCGCTACCGCCAAGTGGCCCAGGAGTGCGGCTGCCCTTTTCTCGATGCGGGCCAGGTGATCGTCTCCAGCCCGCTCGACGGCATCCACTGGGAACGGGAGGAGCACCGCAAGCTGGGACTGGCTGTGGCCGACAAGGTGAAAGCAATTCTTGAAATCCATTGAGGATGTTCAGTTTTATGGCAAAGGAGACTGGAACGGACATGACCCATAAGGACCAGGCTGCACTCCGAAATCGGAGCACACTATCTATCTTGAGGCAGCGCCTCGCTGAATCGCCTGAACTGGTGGCCCTCAGTACCGTGTTTCTGGTTTTCCTCGTGTTCAGCGCCATTGCGCCCAATTTCCTGACGGCCTTTGCCCTATCCAATATCCTGACATTGGCCAGCATTTATGGCATCGTCGTGGTGGGAGTCGGCCTGCTGATGATCTCGGGCGAATTTGACCTATCCGTCGGCTCGAACCTAGCGGTGGCAGGCTATGTCTTTTTGCTCACGCTCCTGGCCGGAGTCCCCCCGGTTCTGGCAATGGTGTTGGCCCTGATCGTCTCCACGATCCTGGGACTCATCAACGGCCTGATCGTGGTCTATCTGCGCATCCCCTCCTTCATCGGCACGCTGGGCACCCTGCTTGCCTACCGGGGGGTGGCCCGCTGGCTCGGCGCCGGGCAGGCCACCAGTTATACGCCCGATGTCAAGCCCGCCCTCTTTGACGCACTGAATGGGTTCATCGCCCCTCTGAACAACCTGTTCGAAGGGTCGGCGAATTTCCGGATGTCCAGCCTGTGGTTCATCGGCGCCGTGGTGGTTGTGTCCATCATGCTGATGCGCACTCGTCACGGCAATGCCAGCTTTGCCGTGGGCGGAAATCCGGGGGCCGCCCTGTCCCAGGGAATCAATGTCGTCCGCGTCAAACTGATCAATTTTACCCTATCTGGATTTTTCGCCGGGCTGGCCGGGGTCGTGCTATTTGCCCAACGCTCTAGCATGAACGAATTGATCGGGAAGGGCTTGGAACTCACGGCCGTGGCCGCGGCCGTCATCGGCGGCGTGTCCCTCAATGGAGGCACGGGAACCATCATCGGAGCGGCGCTGGGGATGATCATGCTGGCGACCCTGGAGCAGGGGTTGGTATTGCTGGGCGCCCCAAACGAAGTCTTTCAAGGGATCGTGGGAGCGATCATTATTATCTCCGTCATCACCAACGTCAACTTGAAGCGCCAGCGAGGGTAAGCGAAAGCGTCGCCGGCCACCAGAACCAGGCGCCCTGCCAGAAAGGAGGTGCACCTTCCAACGAAACGGAACACGCGAAGGCAAGACGAGTAGAAAGAAGCTGAGACGTAGGCCCAGCCAAGAGCATGGACGTTGGTTCGGGGCAAGGTACGAAAATTTCTGAAAAAGTCTGAGGAGGAGCAAGTATCGTGCACAAGAAACTATCTCTGCTATTGGTGTTAGTCTTGATGGCTACCTTGCTGGCCGCCTGTAGCACCGGCGAACCAGAAGTGGTCGAAAAAGAGGTCACCGTCGTCGTGACGGCCGAACCCGGAGCAGAAGCTGCGGCACCGGCCGGCGATGACGAGCGCGAGCCCGTGAACATTATCCTCGTCGCCCACGGGGCTTGCAGTTGGGACGCATTCTGGTGTCTCGTCGAGCGGGGCAACAAAGATGCGGCGCGCGATCTGGGGGTCAATCTGACCATCATTTCTCCGCCCACTTTTGATCCCGCCAAGACGGCCTCTGACATCGATACGGCCCTGGCTGCCAAGCCCGATGGCCTGGGCGTGACAGTCACCGACGGCGTCCTGTACGAAGAACCCATGATGCGCGCCATCGAGTCGGGCATCCCCGTAATCGCCTACAACTCGGCCGACCAGAGAGCCGCTGAAGAGCGTATCCCCTACCTCACCTACATCGGCCAGGACGAATACGAGGGTGGAAACCTGGCAGGCCGGCGCCTGGTCGAGGAATACGGGGGAACCAAAGGTGTGTGTGTCAACCAGGCTGTCGGTCATGTGGGATTGGACGCTCGCTGCCGCGGCTTTGCCGACGCACTGGCCGAAGGTGGGATCGAGTCGGAAGTCCTGGCCATTAGCAACGACCCCGCCGAAGCGGCTACGACGATGGAGGATTATTACACCGCCAATCCCGACGTCGACCTCTGGCTGACCTTGGGTCCCAACGGAGCCAACCCCTTCTATGCCTTCATGAACAACGCCGGCCTCAAAGCGGGTGACATCTACCATGCCAATTTTGACCTGAGTCCCGAAGTGGCGGCCAAGATCAAAGACGGGACGACCCTTCTGGCCACCGATCAGCAGGGATACGTCCAGGGCTATCTCGTCGTCCAGTGGTTAAGCTGGATCGTACGCTACGGCATCTATCCGCCCACCGCCATCACCGCTACCGGTCCTGGTGTGACCGACCTGAGCAACATCGATCTGGTGGAGAAATACGCAGGCGTATACCGCTAAAGTCCAGTTTCAGGGTGGGTTGGGGAAGCACCTGTTTCCCCAACTCATCCAAGACCGATATCCACCCGCCTCTACGTTCGGCAAGGGCGGAGGTACGATGTACAGGAGGGGGAACCATTGAGTGCAACCGACGTTTCCCGAGAGTTGAAACAAGAAAGGCTGAATCTGCGCAAACTATTGACAGGGTCGCCGATGGCGCCACCCCTGATCACCCTGGTCACCGTTTTCATTTTATTTCTATTAGTCGTCCCCAATTTTGCCTCAATGCGGACGGTTTCGGGTATTGTCAACGCAGCCTCCATCAATGCCATCGTCGTCATTGGGGTCACCCTGTTGATGATCTGCGGCGAATTCGATCTGTCGGTCGGCGCCATGGTAGCCATGGGCGGGTTTGTTTTTGCCAAGCTGACCATCGATGGCGGATCGCCGCTGGTGGCGGTGCTTGCTACCCTGCTGGTGACCAGTGTGATGGGGGCCATAAACGGCGGACTCAAAATTAGCACCGGCATCCCCTCCTTTGTGGTTACGCTGGGCACCCGCTCCATCTACCGGGCCCTTGTCTGGCTCTTTTCCGGAGGGTTGATGGTCCAGGCTGCCGAGGTATTGCCCGTCTACAACTTTTTCAACGGGCGATTGGACGTGCTCAACAACCTGTTCGAGCGAGCCAATTTCCGCACGGTCACCTTGTGGGCCATCCTATTGGGGCTGGTGTTGCAGGTCATTCTGACCCGCACGAGGTTTGGCAACCAGGTGTTTGCCACCGGTGGCAACCCAGGAGCGGCCCGGGCCCAAGGGGTCAAAACGAACCTGATCAAATTCGTTTGTTTTACCCTTACCGGCGCGCTGTCGGGTGTGGCTGGCATCATGACGTTTAGTCAGTTCACCACCGTTTTTGTCGCCACGGCTGCCGACCTGGAAATGACGACCATTGCCGCCGCCGTTGTGGGCGGCACCCTCCTCAGCGGTGGGGTGGGCAGCGTCATTGGAGGATTGCTCGGGATCTTGACCATCAATATGCTGCGTACAGGCGTGGTCCTGCTGGGCCTGCCCTCCGACAACTTTGAGGCCATTGTGGGAGTGGCCATCATCGGTGCCGCCGCTGTGAACGAGTATATCCGTCGCCGCTCCTGAAATCTGCCAAGGGAAGGATTTTACCATGACTCAAGCGAATCATTCGAATGAACATGAAACCCCTGTGGTTTCCATGAAAAATATCGTCAAACGGTTTGGTCATATCTATGCCCTGAATGGGGTCGATTTTGACGTGAGACCCAGGGAAGTGATGGCCCTTTTGGGAGACAATGGCGCCGGCAAATCGACCCTCATCAAAACCCTCACCGGGGTGTACACCCCCACCAGCGGCCAGATCTTTTTTGAGGGACAGCCCGTCCAGATTCGAAACCCCAACGACGCCCGCGCCCTGGGCATCGAAACGGTGTATCAGGACCTGGCTCTGGTCAACGAAATGAGCATCGGACGGAACTTTTTCCTGGGCCGCGAGCCCACGCGCAAGATGGGCGTGTTCAATTTCCTGGACATGAAGACCATCGCCGACGAGGCACGCGGCTCGCTGGCCGACGTGGGCATTCGCATCCGATCGGCCAACGAAAAGGTGGAAAAGCTCTCCGGTGGCGAACGCCAGTCGGTGGCCATCGGCCGGGCCGTCCACTTTGGCGCCAAACTGCTCATCCTGGACGAACCGACCTCGGCGCTCTCGGTGGCCGAATCCCAAAAGGTGCTTGATTATACCCTCAACGCCAAGGAGCGTGGCTTGTCGGTCATCTTTATCACCCACAACGTCCACCACGTGATGGCCGTCGCCGACCGCTATACGGTCATCCGCCACGCCAAAAAAGTGGGTACCTATGACAGGAACGAGGTGGACTTTAACGACATCTCGAATTTGATCACGGGCGTGCGGGAGTCGTGAGATCTTTTCTCCCTTGCCCGTGCTGATTATATCACATTGGTTGGTATGTAACTGATAGGAGACGAGCTTGATGAATTCTCGCGAACGAGTGATGATGTCGCTGAATTACCAGCAGCCCGACCGGGTGCCCATCGACTTTGGCGCACACCGCTCCAGCGGCATCCAGGCCATGACCTATGTTCACCTGCGCGATTACCTGGGGCTGCCCAAACGCCCCCCCAAAGTGTACGATATGCCCCAGCAGTTGGCCATCATTGATGAGGACGTGCTGGAGCGTTTTAACGCCGATTGCATTGAAATGGGACGGGGCTTTAATAACGAGGACGACGACTGGCACGAATGGGTGTTGCCGGATGGCACAGAATGCCTGATACCCAAATGGATCAGCCCCGTGATGGATCAGGACGGCAGTTGGGTCATTCACGGGCCCGACGGCACGCCGATCGCCATCCAGAAAGCGGGGATGGTCTACTTTGATCAGGTCTATTTCCCCTTGGCTCAGAATCCGGAAGAAAAGATCGACCGCCTGGAGGAACTGAATGATTACAACATGTGGTTCACCCGGGCCATGGCGGCCCCTCCCGGCCCCATCTCGTGGGATGCCGAAGGGATGCGCTATCTGACGGAAGGCGCCAAAAAGCTGCGCGCCAGCACCGACCGCGCCATCAACGCGATTTTCGGCGGCTCGCTGTTTGAAAGCGGACAAACCTTCTTCCGCATGGACAATTATTACATGGCGCTGGCAGCCGAGCCTGACCTGGTACACCGCTTCTTGGATAAGCTAGTCAGTATCCACATGAAACAGCTCGAGATGTTCCTGAACGCGGTGGGCCCCTACATCGACGTCATACTATTCAGCGACGATTACGGCATGCAGACCGGCCCGCAGATTTCCCGGGGCATGTTCCGCGAGTTCTTTAAGCCACGCTATGCGCAAATGTGGCAGGCCGTTAAGAAATGGGCCCCAGTGAAGGTTCAGCTCCATTCCTGCGGCAGCATCTACAGCCTGCTGCCCGACATGATCGAGGCTGGGCTGGACGCCGTCAATCCAGTGCAGACCAACACCCGCAATATGGAGCCAGAGCGCCTCAAGTCCGAATTCGGCGGCAAAATCACTTTCTGGGGCGGCGGCGCCAATACCCAACAAATTCTGCCCAATGGAACGCCGGAGCAAGTCCGAGAAGATGTCTTGCGCAATCTGGACATCTTGGCGCCGGGCGGCGGCTTTGTATTCCAGCAGATTCACAACATCCAGGCCAATGTGCCGCCGGAAAACATCGTAGCCATGTTCGACGCCGTGGCAGAGTGGAATGGCGCTCATGCATGACGAATCGCCAGCACTCCAGGAACCCACGATCGATGTCTCGCTGGATCAGTCGCGAGACGTCATCGCCATGCAGGCCCGCCTGGCGGCCCAATCGGCCGATGCGGGCATCCCGCGGGCCGACCGCGAGGTGTTGCGCCGCCTGGCTGGCAAGGTCGCCGACCTGGCTGCGCGCCCCATCGAAGCAGAAAAACGGCAGCTCTGGTTCCAGCACAACGCGCTGGTACCCACCCGCCCCCTCATTTTCTGCGACCCGGAAAACGGCTGGAACGAGATCATCACCCTCGACCAGATTCAGTGCCGGAACCCGCTGGCCCGCCAGTGGGAAATGCACCTGCGCAAAGAGATCTTTTGGGGTCAAGAGATGCAGGATGATTACACCATCCAGCCCTTTTTTGATGTACCCCACATCCATGATGAAATCGGTTGGGGCCTCAAGGAAACCCGGATCGGCGGCGAGAACGGAGGCTCTTTCGTCTGGGAATCGCCCATCAAGACCGAAGCCGATGTCGAAAAACTGCGCTACCCCGAAATCCGGGTGGACCGTGCGGCCACAGAACACCTTTATGAAATGGCCCACGAGATTCTGGGCGATCTGCTCACCGTTCGGGTCCAAACCCTGTGGTGGTGGTCGCTGGGCATGACCCGGCTGCTGGCCGAACTGCGCGGCTTGCAGCAGATCATGCTCGACGTCTACGACAACCCCCAAATGCTTCACCAGATTATGTCCATTCTACGGGATGGGACTCTGGCAATGCTCGACCAGTTGGAAGAACAGGGCCTGTTGTCGTCCAACGCGGACGGCACCTACGTCGGATCGGGCGGGCTGGGTTGGTCCAACGAGCTACCGCCCGTGGAGGCCGATGGGCGGGTGCGATGCGCCAACCTGTGGGGTTTTACCGAGAGCCAGGAAACAGTGGGCATCTCGCCGGCCATGTTCGCCGAGTTTATCTTTCCTTACCAGTTGCCCATTGCCGAGCGGTTTGGACTGAATTGCTATGGCTGCTGTGAGCCCCTGGACAAGCGCTGGCACGTGGTCAAGAATCTGCCCCGGCTACGGCGCGTGTCCGTTTCCCCTTGGGCCGTTCCATCCAAGATGGCCGAGCTATTGCAGGACCAGTACATCTATTCGCTCAAGCCCAGCCCCACCGATTTGGCCATGGCGACCTTTGAGCACGATCGCGTCCGGGCCGAACTGCGGGAAGTCATGCGCATCACCAAAGACTGCCGTGTCGAACTGATCATGAAGGACAATCACACCATCGCCAACGACCCGCAGCGGGTGATCCGCTGGGTGCAGATCGCCCGGGAAGAAGCAGAGCGCCTGTAAATTCGAAAGCCCAAGTCAGCGGACCTCAGAAACGCGGGTTCTTTGCAGAACCCGCGTTCTTGTGTGCCGACGCGCCGGCGACAACGTGTAGCTGTGCTGGCTTGTCCTGGCCGAAAATTCTCCTCCGTTCAAAGACCAAGCCGCCAAGTCAGAATAATCCTTTTGGGCAAGCCTCCCGAGTCAGAAGCGATGAAGGGCTGCGTCGATTCCGCAAAAGACCCGCGTCCAAGAACAGTCGCGGTTTCTGGTTTCTGCATCATAACACACAAGGGTTGCTCTCGTGGAACGGCTAGCATCTTGACAATGAGGATTTTCAGTCAGGACAAGCTTGACTCAAGTCATCCGGGAGATTGAATAAACTCTCAGACATCGTCAGGAAACCTCAGCTGCATAATCCGGGCCATGCCGACCATCGATTCCGATGGATGCCGTCCACCCATTC
>CAZNQW010000154.1:0-9435 GCA_964575225.1 uncultured Anaerolineaceae bacterium
CCTACACGACGCTCTTCCGATCTTCCACTTTTGAACTTTACAGGTGTCCACTTTTCAGCTTTAGCTAACAGCATTATGTTCTCTCTTGTTCTCACCTTATTTCTTTCATTTTCATCATATGATTGGCGTGTTTTTGAGGCGGCAAAAGAAACCGCTCGCTCTCAGTCTGTCTTTGAGAGCGAGCGGTTGTTTGTTTTTGGTCCGAGCTGCGTGTACGGCCTTATTCTTCTACCAGTTCGGGTACTTCTTGGACGATGACCGGCTGATTGGCCTCGAGTTCGTCCGGGAGCACATCGTCGGCCATCAAAAAGACCTCGGGATTGCCATGGCAGGCGTTGCAGCTTTCGTTCTGGGGCGTGATGCGCTGGGTATTGTGGGGTGTGGCGTACTTCCAGGTGGGCAGCGCGTCAAAGTTGGGCAACAGGTCCTGGCCATAATAGGCAAAGGTGTCGCGGTCGATAGGGATGTGCCGAACCGGAACGTACTTCCAGGGCCGGTCCTGGCTTTGGATGGGGTTGAAGCCGATTTTGAACGCCATCTCGGCCGGTGGCAGGGTGCGATAGGGCGTGACGCCCTGATCCAGAGCCACGTGGCAACTGTAGCAGTTCTTGTAGGTGGTCGAGTGGCACGCCTCGCAACTCAACGCTTGGAGATGCTCTTCGTCGTGCTGTTCGATCCCATCGCCGGGCATCACGCCGTCGTGACAGCCTTCGGCTGTACAGGAGGGGGTGGGTGGGCCGTCGTAGCGGTGGTTGAACTCGCCCATGGCGCCGTGCATTTCGGCCGCCGAGTGGCAGTCGAAACAGGGCATGCCTCCCTTTACCCAGTGGACGTCGGCGGGCACGCCTTCGTTCATCCCCTTGTATTCGTCGTTGACGCGGCTACCATGACAGCCGGTGCAGGTCAGGTTCATGGGCGGGATTTTCTTGAACTCGTGGCCTGCCGAGAGGCCGCCGCCCAGGTTGGTCGGCCTGCTCACGTGGCACTGGCCGCAGCTCGAGTGGCACTCGAGGCAGTGGTTTTCCATCGCCACCTCGATTTGTGCCATCTTGTCGGGTGTGCTGCGGGCTTCGAGAACGGTATAATAGCCGGCCTGGGTGGTGTGCAGGCTCACCGGGTTCGCTGCCACCGGGTCGGGGTGGCAGTCGACGCACGCCTGATCCGCTTCAGGATCGCGGACAATGCCCTCGTGGGCTGCGCCCATGTCGTCCGTACCGCCCACGCCGCCGTGACAGGTGATGCACCCATACCGACCGTGGATCGATTCGAGCATTGGTTCGTTGCTGACAAAGACCTTTTCCCATGCCTCCACCGGAGGCACAGCACCGCCTCAGCCCTCCCCCTCAGAAAGGGACTCGGCCTGCTCTTCTTCTTCGGCCAGCTCCCTCAGGCTTTCTTCGTCGGTGTGGCAGTCGACACAGGTCTGGTCGTCCATCGGCTCGACTGCCTCGCCGGCGGGGGCCTCCATGGGAAAGGATATGGAAGCAGGCGTCGGCCCCGGGGGTTCAGCCGGGATGGCTGTGGGCGGCGGGGCATACACCGTGGCAGTGGGCGGCACAGCGGCAATGGCCACCGGCTCGGCGCAGCCGGCCAGAGACAGGGTGGCGCACAGCAGCAGGCCTGCCATCAACAACACGGTTATCCCAGTGGGGGGAAGCATCTTGAGTTTGTTCATAAGCCTATCTCCAAGCGTTTCTCGCGGCCCGACTCGGACGAATCATAGGTAAACGTGCTTGGAACTCACACCGTCGCAAGCTGCGAACCGACAACCACCGTGAGCCGATGGGGCCGCTGCAAAGGCCGAGTGCCGTCAAAAGCGCCACGTCTGCTCGGAACTGGCGGGTGGGACGCTCGGTCGTTGCCATCCCGCCCGCCAGTTCCCTATCGGTCGATTAGGCGGCCTTGCGCCGGCGCAGATACAAGCCGGCGGCGGCCGTCGTTCCACCCAAGCCCATCAGGAGGCTGCCCAACGGCAGGGCGGCGCCACCAGACACAGGCAAGGCAGCCGGGGTCTCTTCGGCAGCAGGGGCGGCTGTGGCCGCAGGTTCGGCGGTCGCTTCGGTTGTGGCCTCAGGTGTGGCCGTGGCTTCGGCGGCTTCGCCGGCGGCTGCGCCCTCAAAGGGATAGTTGAAGGACCGTGTGGCCGGGTCAAAGTACGAAACGCGCACGTCCTTGTCCATGGTCCAAGCCTGCATCCCGTACAACAGGTTGGAGGCGTCGTAGCCCAGCAGACGGAGGGCAGAGGTCACCTGGCTGCCGGTCTGTCCCGAGTAGCAGTAGATCACGATCGGCTGATCGGGGGGCAACTTGGCCAGGTTGGCAGCGATGAACATCTCTTTGGGATCCATGTTTACCGCGCCGGGAATGTGGCCCAAGGCATAGTGGTCGGCCGAACGGATGCTCACGACCATGGGATCGTTGCTGGTATCCCCGTCGTTCAGGTTGTCGAACAGCGCTGCTGCATCGATATTCTTGGTGCCGCCGCTGAAATAGGCATCGGCTGCGGCCTGGAGGGTGTCGGCCAGGGGATCGGGCAGATCGTAGGTCTCGGTGGCCTCGTTGGCCGTGGTTTCGAAGGCGTAATCATGGCCGGCCTTGGTCTCGTCGAACCATCGGCTGCCCGCGTCGGCGTTCAGGGTCCACGAGCCAAAGCCAAATTGCAGGTTGTAGGCTTCGTAGCCCATCATGCGCAACACAGAGACGATCTGGCTGGCCGTCTGGCCGGTGTAGCAATAGACGACAATGTCTTGATCGTCTGGGAGAGTGGCCAGGTTGGCCGCCTGGAAAAAGGTCTTGGCGTCGGCCCACACACTGCCGGGGATGTAGCCCTTGTCGTGGTCCTCTTTGGCACGAACGTCGACGATGTAGGGATCGTTGCTGGTGTCGCCATCGTTCAGGTTTTCATAAAGCGCATCCGCGTTGATGGCCTTGAACCCGCCGCTGAAATAGGCATAGGCCTCGGCCTGGATGTCGTCGGCGGCAAAGGCCACCGAGCCCAGGAGCAGGCTCAACACCAAAACCAGATTCAATACTGCAAACTTTTTCATCTTTCCATCCTTTCCTATGGATATGTAAAATGATTCACTCGTACTTTGACACAAATTCTAGTCTGGAGTGGTCCTTCACCCCCCTTCCCTCTCAAGCCAAACGGACCGAGGGGTTGGCCTCCCCGAATTCCGCTTATCCTTCTGGTTGCACACCCTCTTCCCACAACTGATCGGCCTGGTGGCATTCCACACACGCTTTGGCATATGCGTCGGCGTTGTGGCTGCGGGGGGCGATGTGACAATGCTCACAGTCCGAGGGCAGCTCTTCGTAGCCCTCAAAGTGGCAGCCCACGCAAGTCACTTTCAGGTGCGCGCCCTTGTATTGGTCCCAATAGTCCGTGTGCCCGGGCCAGGTTTCGGCCACCAGGTCCCACGTGGCCCCGGCATCGTGACATTCGGCGCAGTCTTCGCCCTGGCCCCATTCGGTGTGGCCCGAGGTGTGGCATTCGGCGCAGATGTCGTTCAACCCCTTAAAGTTGGGATACTGGTGGCAGTCAAAGCAGTCCAATTCGGCATGTTTGCCCTCCAGAGGGGTGGGATGAAACCCAATCGCAACCTCGGTCCAGACCTCCAACGAGGTGTGGCAGTCGTTGCAGGTGAGGGAGGTCGCCACGTCGTGGGGTCCAATGTGGCAGGCATCGCAGTCGGTCAGTTGAACCGCCAGTTGCCGCTCCTCGTGGCAGTCCACGCACACCGACATGGAACAGATCACCTCTCCCGACACCAGGTCAAAGCCATGGCCCACGCCGCCGTGGCAATCGCTGCAGAACAGCTCGCCGACCTCGCCGTGGACGATCCAATCTTCCACGATCTGGTGGGGGACGCGGAGGCGATCTCCCGGGATTTCCACAGGCAAGTCGCGGTGGCAGATCAGGCACTGGGCCGGTTGATCCTTGCTGATATCAGCCATGAGACCCTCATGGCCGATATCCTTGTCGTCTGACATACCATCGCCCCCGTGGCAGGCCACGCAGCCCAAGGTGCCGTGGGCCGTCATGACCGATTCGGGCTCGATGAGGTAGTTTTGGGCTATGGTCGGATCGTCGGCGCTGGCCTGCAGGGCCGGCAGCGAAACGTGGCAATCGTGGCAGCCGTCCGATAGGGTGCGGCTGTAGTTGATGGCGGGTAATGTGGGCGTAGGTACGATCTCCCCTGGGCTCAGGGCATAGCCTGCCGGTTCCAGGACCAGCCCCAATCCAATGGCGAGTCCGGCGAGAAGAATCCCGATGGGAATGATGGTCCAGCGTGGCCATTGTCGTAATCTGCGCAAGCTGAGCTTGTTACTCATCCTTCCTCTTTCTCCTTTGGCGGTTCGCAGACAGGTGCAAAGGTGCCCTGGAAGTCCTAGACGGTGACCGGGATGGCCGCCGCGACGATCAAATAGCGGATGAACAAACCGGCAATGACGATCCCGATGCCCGACAGGATGCCCGAGATGTAGCCATGGGCATGGCGCGCAAAGGCATAGGCGTGCACCAGAAGGGGGTAGAGCAGGCCAAAGCCGACGACGAGCACCCAAAATACCACACTGCTCTTGCCCACCAGGATCAAGCGGGCCGATTCGGCGGCTTCGCCACCCTGGTTAAGGGCCAGCGCCAACAGCAGGGCCAGCAGGGCGGCCTCCAAGCCGATAAAGATCATGTGCGCCAGGGGCATGAACCGAAAGTGTCGATGGACCTCGGGGATCGCCAGGGTGGCGGAAAGGTCGAAAGAAAGGCCCATACCGGTCGAGATGGCCGAAATCAGGAAAAAGATGGGGAGAATAGGCGTATTCCACAGGGGTACGGCTTGCACCACACTCAGGAGGACGCCGGTATAAACGGCCGTGCCGACGGCCAAAAAGCTGCCCACGATGCACACCACCTGCTTGATGCGACGGTAGGGCAACGTCTCGGGCAGGAATCGCAACCATTTGCGCAGCCAACTCAGAACCCCGGGGTGGACGTGCATCACCTCCAGCAGGCCATAGAGGAAGCAAATCGGCAGGAAGAAGGTGAGGATCCAGATGCCCCAGGTCATGACCGAGGACATATGAAGAAACATATAGGGGATGCGCCACGGTTCCTGCAGTCCGGCCCCCAGATCAAAGATCAACAACACGGTGCCGATCAGGATCAGGGGACCACTCACCCCGGCCCCGACCATGGATGTGGGACAGTACTTTTGTTTGTATCGCGCCCCACTCAGCTCCATGAAGGCGGCGATGAGAAAGGATCCGGCGCCCATGCCCCCCAGGAAGAGATAGATCGCCACAAGCCATCCCCAATGATGTTCTGCCATTGTCGACCTCCGTATCAGTCCCTTGGCTCCCTTTGGGGCGGTTCCACCCAAAAGGGGCACTCTCAGCGTTTAACTTCCTGGGAAGATATAGTACAGAATGCCCGGCTTGGTTCCAAATTCGGGGTGTAGCGGTTGGGCGCGGCCCGAAGCCAGGATCTCGGCGATCTGAGGGTCGTCCCGCCGGCCAAAAATGCGTGCGCCCAGAACACAGGCCTGGACGCAGGCCGGCAAGCCTCCGCCGAGCACCCAATCCAGGCAGAGCCAGCACTTGTCCACCAGGCCTGTTTGGTGGTCAAAAGCGCGGGCATCGTAGGGGCAGGCCACGGCGCAATACTTGCAGCCGACGCACGTTTTTTCGTTGATGAGCACGACCCCGCTTTTATGGTGGTAGGTGGCGGCGGTGGGGCACACGTGTTCGCAGGGGGCGTCCTGGCAGTGCTGGCATTGGACCGGCAAAAACCAACGGTTCTCCTCGTCCCCTTTGGGCAAGATCCGGATATAGCTCTTGCCCTCGGGCAGGTTGTTGCGTTGGTGGCAGGCCAATTCGCAGGCGCGACAGCCCACGCACTTGTTGAGATCGATGATCATTGCATACTCGGCCTGAGCCTGAGCCAAGGCCTCGTGGAGGGGGATCCAACCCCCACCTACGGCGACGAGCAAGCCGCCGGTCAGGCTGGCTTTGATAAAGCCGCGCCGCGAGAGGCCTTCCTGCGGGTCATGAGGTGGGTATAGCGGGCCAGGATCTTGGATCGTGTCGTCAACCGTCATTGCCAGACTCCTTTTTCGGCTATGCCATAATCCAAATACTCAGTCCTGAATACTCTGACAGTCACGCAACAGCGCTGATTATACTACACTCATAAAGCCTTGTCAAGAACAGTGCACCTGTTTGAGGTTTCGTCCGTTTCGTGGTATACTACCGTACGTTGATGCGGGTTTTTGCCCGTCATCGCCACAGTGCACAGGAGACGGGGAAATGTCTCAACCAACCACAACCCAGAACGACTTGCTGATCTTGGGCCTTTTGTTGGATCGGCCCATGCACGGCTACGAGCTGCACCAGCAGATCCAATCCGAGGGGATTGACTCCTGGTTTAGCATTAGCATGGCCGGCATTTACTATTCCCTGGGCAAGTTGCGCGATCTGGGCTGGGTAGCCGAGTCGGGCCAGCCGGCCGGCCGGAGCACCCGCAAGTCGATCTATCACCTGACCGAAGAAGGGCGGCAGGCTTTTTTCGACGCGATGGAAGCCCAGCCGACGGTCGATACGCGAACCTGCCTCGATTACGATCTGATCATCCATCTGTTGAACAAGTTACCTCTCAAGCGAGCGACCCTTTTGCTCGAGAACCGCCGGCAGGCACTGGCCGAGCAGGCGCAGCAGGTGAAGCAGGCTATGGCGACCACGCGCAGCGACGGTTGTTCGCCGCTGACCCTGGCGATTTTGGATCACAGCCTTCGCTTTTTGGAAATGGAGCAGGGCTGGCTGGCCGATGTGCTCCAGGAGATTCACGCGGGCGGCCAGTCGCGCAACATTCCTGCAGGGGAACGTCAAGGGTTGATGATCCTCAGCGGCGACCTGAGCCACTACCACCTGCCCGACCTGATCCGCTTGATTGCAGCCGGCCGACACAGCGGCACGCTGTCGATCACCGATGGGGTGGCGGTTCGGGCCCTCAGTTTTGAGGCCGGACAACCGCTGTGCGCGTCGCTGCGTGCCCACTACCAACCCTCTCCGTTGCAGCCTTCCTCGGAGCAGGTCCTGGAAGCCGTGTACGATCTGTTTCGCTGGCAGGAAGGTCGGTTCACCTTCGATCAAGAGATGTGTTCCTGGGAGCACTGCACACCCCTGCAAATTGGCGTCCAAGATCTGATTTTGAGCGGCTGTCGCTGGGTGGACAATTGGACGACCATCCAGCGAGTGGTCCCTTCGGCCGAAACCATCTTTGAGCAGGTGGACACGGCCCAGCGCCTGAGCGGCCTGAGGTTGACTCAGACCGAGAAACGGATCTTGGCTGCGGTGGACGGCCTGAAGGATGTAGCCACCCTGGCCCGCGAACTGGGTCTGACGCTGTTTGAGATCAGCCGGTCTCTGTACTGCCTGACCATGGTCGAGGCGGTGCGCACGGCCGATGTAGACAAGATCTGCCTGCGCCGCGTCTTTCGCGAGATCGCAGAGTTGATGTGCCGCAGCACGGAGGCCTGGCGCACCGCGCCCGACGATCGGAGTTGCGAGCAAGATGTCAATGAGAAATGCGCCACCCTGTCGGTGCGGCTCAATCACGGGCGCATTGAGGATCAGACGGAGCCCCAGATGCGGACAGAATCGCTGGTCGAGGTCTACCGCCGCTTTTTGCTCGCCCAAATAGAAGTCGTCAGCGCCCGTTTCGGGAGGGACAATGCCACTCAGTCCTTCCAGAGGACGCTGAACCAGCTTGCCCCCGAGCTTCAGTCCGTCGCTCGGCGCCATGGCTTTGATCGCCTCTTGACCCAGTGAGTCCAAATCGCGCGCCCGTTTTCGGTGGCTTGTGCAGGCCATCGTCGTCCTGTCACCTGTAGGGACCGGTTTCAAACCGGCCTCTGCCGCGCTGGCACGACGAAACTTCAGCTCGCAGTCCCATATCTCCACGGCGCCAACGTCGGAGCGTGGCGCATGGCTACTATGTCATCCAGACGGCTTAAATGCACCGCGCGGCAGAGAGGGTATCAGTCACGCGATGGCTGCGCCAACCCACAGCGGTCCAGCAGCGCCCGGGCCTGGTGGGAACTGCGGACCAACGGCCCCGAAGCCACACCCCGGAACCCCATCTCCTCGGCCTTTTCCCGATACCCTTCGAATTCCTCCGGCGCGAGGTAGCGGGCTATCGGCAACTGAGCGTCGGTCGGTTGGAGGTACTGCCCCAACGTCAAAAGATCGCATTGGGCGTGGCGCAGGTCGTGGAGCGCGCACAATACCTCGGCGGTGCGTTCCCCCAGCCCCAGCATCAACCCCGATTTGGTGATCACCTGGGGCCGGATCGCTTTGGCGTCTTGGAGTAAGGCCAGGGATCGCTGATAGTCGGCGCCCGGGCGCACTGCCGGATATAGCCGGGGTACGGTCTCCAGGTTGTGGTTGAGCACCTCGGGGCCGGCCTCCAGCACCGTCTCCAGGGCCCTACGGGAACCGCCGAAATCAGGGATGAGGACCTCGACCGTGGCCGATGGCAGGCGCCGGCGCACGGCCCCGATGACCGCGGCAAAGTGGTGGCTTCCCCCATCAGGCAGGTCGTCTCGCGTCACAGAGGTGATGACCACGTGACGCAAGCCCAATTGGGCCGCTGCTTGGGCCACCCGCTCGGGTTCGTGGGGATCCGGGGGCGAGGGGCGACCGTGGTCGATGGCGCAAAACCGGCAGCCGCGGGTGCAGTGTTCGCCCAGGATCAGAAACGTGGCCGTGCCCTGGGCAAAACATTCGGCCAGATTGGGGCAACGCGCCTCCTGGCAGACGGTATGCAGGCCACAGTCCTCTAAGAGGCGCTCGACGCCTTCTGCCGCTCTTTCGGCCTCGGCCGACAGCCGCTGCCATAACCAGGGGGGCTGAGAGTCTGCCCTCCCGTTCCCATCTGGGGGTGGGAACAGAAGTCCTGGAAAGGTATCCAGGGCCGAGTCCTGCCAGCGTACCGGACGGTCAAACACCTCGGCAAAGTTCTGCACGAACTGCCGGGTGACCTGGGCCAGGTCGGGCCTGAATCCTAGCTCCCGCTCCATGGACGTGGTGCCCAGGTCGGCGATGCCGCAGGGGATCAGCAGGCCAAAATGGGCCATCTGGGGCGCAACGTTCAGAGCCAGTCCGTGGCGGGTGACCCCATCCGAGACGGCCAAACCCAGTGCCGCGATTTTGGCGCTGCCCACCCACACGCCGGGGTGCTTTCCCACCCGACCGGCGTTCAGCCCATAGGTGTGCAGCAGGCGGATGACCACCTCTTCCAATTGCTCGACAAATTGGTGCAGGCCGCTGCCGGGCACCCGAAAGATGGGGTAGGCCACCAGTTGGCCCGGCCCATGATAGGTGGCCTTGCCGCCCCGGTCGGTGGGCACCACTTCGATGCCTTCCCGTCGCAGACGTTCG
>CAZNQW010000155.1:0-9418 GCA_964575225.1 uncultured Anaerolineaceae bacterium
CGTCCTGGCGCACCCGCTCCCGCGCCTCACCCACCAGGTCGGAGAAGGTGGACAGCGCCACGAGCTGGCGCGGGGTAAAGAGATCGCCAAAGGTGATTAAGCCATAGGCAGGAGTCCAAAGGGCGCGTGGGTCCGGCGCAAGTGGGGTTTCCGGCTTCCACTCTGGCTTCGCTTGCCGGGCGATGGCCTCATGCTCGGGCGTGGGCGAGAGATAGACCCGCCCGCGGTCGCCCTCGGCGACGATGGCCATCAGCCGCGCCCCCATGCGCCCGGCCTTGCCCTCGGCCTTGATGTAGTCCGGCGCCATCGGCGTGCCCGACATCAGGCACTGAAAGTTGGCGCCGCGGGACAGCTTGGTGCCCATTTTGGCGGCCTGGGCATCCCTGGGCTTGCCCACCTTGCCGGTAAAGCGGTAGCCGTCGCCCTCGATCACCGGCTCGACGTAGGCCTCCTTGCCGGCCTTGGTGGACAGCATGAACGACGCGGCCAGCGGCACCTCGACGTGGGCAAAGGCCGGGTTGGGGCTGCGCACCGTGCGCGCCCACAGCCAGGCGATGACGGTCAGCGCCCGGCCCACGTAGGGCTTCAGGTCGGGCCGCTGGCGGGCCATCTCGGCCGTCACCTCGACCTTGGGGTAGAGGTGTCCGATGCGCTTTTCGGCCTCGTCGCGCATCCGCTGGCCATAGTAGCGCACGTCCTCGGCCAGTCCCTCGGCTCCCTTCCAGATCTGGGCGATGAGTCGCTTTTCCTTTCGCGCCTCGGGGTTCACCGGCGGCTGCCCGGCGAACTTGGGCGGGATCTCGATCAGGGCCTTGTTGATCAGCACCGCCACCGGGTTCAGGTCGCTGGCATAGGCCTCCAGTCCCAGCCGCTGGGCCTCCAGCGGCAGCGCCCCGCCGCCGGCAAAGGGGTCGTGAAAGGCGGGCAGCCGGTCGGGGTCGAACAACTCCTCCCGGGCCGGCAAGATGCCGGCGGCCCGATAGTCGGCGCAGGTGTCGCGCCAGCTCCGCCGGATCTCGGCGCGCGCCCGGCTGAGCACGTCCTCGTTGGTGGTGTTCTCCCACAGGACCAGCTCCTCGATCAGGCGAAAAAGGCGCTGCCGCTCCTCCTCCTGGGCCTCCTCGGTGGGAAATCGCTCGGGATGGGCCGAGGGGTCGTCGACCATCTGGGCGAAAATCACCGCCCGGGCCGCCGCCAGGGGCCGCCGCGCCCACCACAGGTGCAGCGTGGAGGGGTGGCCGTGGCGGATCGACTTTTCCCGCGCCGACGCCTTGTTGATGGCGTCCAGGGGCAGGGCGACTTCGATCAGTTTTTTGCGATAGGGCATGGTGCTTTCCTTTTCGTCGTCAGAGTGCGTCGCGAGTGTGGGCAAGGCGTTTGAGTTGAGCACGTCGCCGTCCGCGTAGGTTGTGGACTCGTGAATGGCTCGGATACGGGCCACGTGCTCGGTCCGGGCTGGCTCATAGCGCGTTTCCCACGTTTGGTACCAGTCGTCGAGGCGATAGGCCTCGGGGATTTCATATTCGCGCACCTGCAAGAACAGGCTGCGAAAGGCATTCCAAACGGCGCTGCTCTTGTCCAACATCTCGCCGCCCCATTTAAAGAGGTAGCGCTGAAGCAGGAAAAAGACGGTGAGCTGCTCCAGGGCCGAGATGTCCCATTCACCGGTCTCGTGAAATCTCTCTCGGGCCTGCTCGTGATCAAAGGGTTGATCGTCGAGATAGCGGTAGCCGTCAAAGCGCAGCGCGCAGGTGGTCAGGATGTCATCTTCCATGGGTATGAATCTTTTACCATCCTTCCTTGACCGGCAAATCCAGATCGGTGCGCTGAGCATCCCAGTCCTTTTCCCAGACTGTGCGAAAGCGGGCGTCGATCTCTTGCACCGACCAGGTGCGCAGGATGTCGTGCAGCGCCGGGATCTCTTCCAGTACCTCGATCAGTCGCGGCTGCATGGCATACCTTCCGCTGCCTTCGATGCTGCTCCATTTCAGAAGGAACGCGGTGCCCGGCTGGCTGTTTTTCAGCCCATCCGTTAGGTTGATCCGTCGCCCCAGGGCGCCCAGGACGCCCAGGAGTTGCGTCCGAGTCACCCCCATTTTCTCGTGTAGTTCGTCGTAGAACACACCGTCGGGCTCGGCCTCGTACAACACCTTGTACAACAGCATCTGCCCGCGGGGGATGAACCGACGAACAACCGCGCGGCGGGCCAGCTCCGCCTCGTCTTCAGGGCCTTTGGCGGAAGGCTCGACGGGGGCCACAGCCCAGCGACGCTCCGCCCATGCACGGATCTCTTGCCGGCGGGCCTGGATGGTCTCTGGCGTCCAATCCTCGTAGCGGGCGAGGGCCTGCTCGATAAACAACTTGGAGATTGCGTAGCAGCATGGCTGTCCGCTGGTCCCCTTCTTTTCGGGGAATGGTTTATTGCCCAGGCAGCTATTGTCAAAGGTAAGCGTCAGGTTTCCGATGTCGTGCAGCCACCGTTCGTGTTCTTCCGGCGAGAACCGTGCGGCCCAATAGCCGCCCGCGTCCCACGCCTGGGGCAGCACATGTTCGATGGTGTCCTCTTTGCGAGCTACTATCTCCCACGGCATGAGCACTGCCTGGCCGGCCTGCTCCGCCAGAGCCTGCTCGTACTCGTACAGCATGTACTTTAGGCCTCGCCAGTGGTACCAGTCGGTGCGTTCCTCGAACCGAGTCAGGAAGCGTTGATCTGGGCAGTAGTACAAGATGCGCCTCTGCAGTTCGTTCAACACGCCCGGCATGTCGCCGGTGTCGTACAGCCGATTGCCCAGCCGGAAGGCCCACGACTGGCCGGTATTCGCCTGCCTTTCCAGCCAGCGATAGACGCGAAAGGCAAATCGCTCGCACAATTCCAGGGCTTCCAGGTATGGCTTGCCGTCACTCGGATTGCGCAGGCGGGCGGCTATCAGCAGGGGCAGGAAGGTCGCCAATGCGTCCAGCCGCACGAGCCTCTTGGCGGCTGCGACGATACGCTGGCTGAGGGTAGAATCGCCATTGTACGCGCCGAACGCATTCGTGTGACCCGGCGCGAAAATATCGCAGTAGGCGATCACCGCGTTCTTGAGGCTGGCCAGGTACGCCTTGAGATCGGCCAGCAGATCGGCATGGCGGCCCTTATAGCGCCGCAGATTGAATCGAGCCTTGATCGACCGGCTGCCGCCCCATTTCTTGGGATCATAGTCGTAGACCATCAGCCAATGGGCGCGCAACAGCCTGTCCTCGTCGTCCACCCCACTGAGGCCTGCGGCCATCAGTCGCTCAAAAAGGTGTGTCCAGGCGTCGTTGATCGTCTCTGCCAGGTCATGGGTGTCCGGCAGGTCGAGTTTGGTGGCCAGGTAGAGGAGATAGTTCTTGGTCTTTTCCAACTCGGTCAAGTCCTTGCCCCGGTTGTTCATCGTCTCAAAGACCACGCCCGCGTCGGCTTCGCTGTGCACAGTATATACGACCAGGGTCAACTGCTGCGCCACCTTTAGGAATTCGTCCATGAGCCACTGGGCGTATCCGGTCTGCATCTCCCGCCGTTTTTCGGCGAGGTGGGCGCGAAAATAGGCCCGTGCAGCCAGTAACAGCTCGTGCGAGCGGATGCGCGGCGGTTCGATGCTTTGGTCCTGGCCTTGGCCCAGCACCGAATTGCAGTAGAAAGCGTGCGTGTCGCGGTTTAGCCTGAGCTTGGGTAGCCGCTGGTCGTTCAGGTCACGCAGCTCGATGTAGGTGTCCTGAATCCCCTCGGCCATCGTCCTTAGCGAGTCAAAGCCTTCCATCTCGTCATGCAGGGCATCCAGGTACAATACAAGCGTCGTCAGCCGCTGCTGGCCGTCGATCACGTCGTACTCTTGGTAGGCCTTGCCGTGGCGGTCTAGCACCTGGCCTGCACGGCCAGTGCGGGCGTGCAGGATCAGCAGCCCCATAAAGTGATTGGTGTTGGGGCCGAGAAGCTCCAAGTCCTCGACAAAGTCCCTGCATTGTCGTTCCTCCCACGCATACCCCCGCTGGTAGTCGGGCACGCGAAAGATGCGGTCAGAAAAGACATTGCTGACGGTGTACAGGTTTTCCATGGCTACATCCCTTATTACTGGCTAACACCAATTCCTGGCACGAATTGCCGCAGAATTGCATCACCATTGCGTTTCATCTGCTGTGGCTTGGGATCGCCGCCGTCCCTGGCGGCATCCTTGCGCTCAATCCTCTGTACCCTGGCATCGCTGCCATCCGCGGCGGCGTCCTTGCGCTCATTTTGCCCCACCGTGGGATCGCCGCCATCTGTGGCGGCTTCATCCTACATTACTCACTTGTCCAACTTCCCTTCTTGCCGCACTGCCAAACGGCCAGTCCTCTGCCGACGCCACCAGTCCGGCCTTGACCGGATTCTGCTCGATATAGGCCACAGCTTGTTCGAAATGGCGGTCATCTCGAATAAAGCGGTCATAGTATTCCCGCGCCCAGAAGGGGCCGGTTCTTTCCAGTAGCTTGTTGGCCTGCTGAGCGGTGAACGATTTCCATGAATGCAGCACCTTGTCCAGTGGATACCCGGGCCACGTTTCGATCAGCACGTGGACGTGGTTCGGCATGACACACCATGCAATCAAACGGTAGCGCTGGTTGTCAAAATGCAGCAGGGCGTTTTCAACCAGGGCGGCAATCCGCTCGTCGTGCAACCAACAGGCGCCGTGGCCGGCGTCTTGGTATTCGACCATCCGCCGGCGCAATGCGATGGCTGATGGGTCGTGAGCCGTGGTGCCTTCTCGCCAGCGCAGCTCGTGCTTCCACTGTTCGATAACATGGGCCGGCACGGCGTCGTGGAGGCGAAAGTTGATCGATTGCAGCAGGCCGGGCTGATCCAGGTGGGGCAGGTAGCCACGTGAGTACCAGTGCTTGGGGCTGTCGGGGCCAGCAGGGCCAGCAAAGATGCTGGCGGTCCCAGGGTCAGGGATGGTGGGGCCAGCAGGGATGCTGGCGTCCCCGGGGTTGGGGATGGCGGAGGGACCGGGGTTAGTGGGGCCAGCAGGGATGCTGGCTTCCCCGGATGCAGGGATGGCGGCGGCCCCAGGGTTAAAAATGCTCATGATGGTTCCCCGGCCCGGGCCAGCAGCCCGGCAAAATCATAGTTCACACTCGTCACCCCAAAATCTGGCTCCCGGTGAAAGGGATGGCGCAGGTAGTGGACCTGGTGGGCGTCCTCCTCCAGGAACTCGACCATGGCCAGGATAAATTGATCCGGCTTGTTGAGCGAATAGAGGATCTCGTTCTTGGTCACCGTCACTGTGTTGGCGCCCGAGGCGCGGCCCTTGACCTCGATAAAGCGCAGCCGGCCGGTGCCGGGCACGCGGCTTTCGATGTCGTAGCCGAGCCGCTCGAACTCGCGGTCCACCGGCTCGTAGCCCAGGCGGCGCTCCACCTCCATGATAATGGCCCGAGCGCGGGCTGCCACTGCCTGGGTATCGACCGGGGGCGCTGGCGCCTGGATGGATTGGCCCATCATTTGGGCGATCAGACCCATGGGCACCACCAGCAGGCCGCCCAGCACGACGGGGGGCAGCGGGGCGATCTGCCGCTCGAGCTTGAGTTCCTCCATACGCTTTTGCAGGCGCGCCTGCAAGAGGTCGGCCCGCTTGCGCGCCTCCTGCGAGTTGAGGCGGGCGTTGGGGCGGCCGGCCTGTTCCTGAGCCCTCAATTCCTCGGCGCGGTGGTCCCAGTAGGTGATCTCTTTGGTGAGCCGTTCCTTGACCGCCGCCTCGGCCTTGGCGATCCGTTCCAGCTTTTGCCCGCGCACCTCGGCCAGGTGTTCGGGCACCACATGGGCCACGGCGTGGCCCTGGGCTTTTTGCTCCAGCTCGCGGCTGATCCAGGCGCATTCGGGGCGGGCCAGCAGCGCCTCCAGGTCTGGCTCGCCGGCCTCCAGCGGCCGGTAATCCAGATAGGGCGCATAGTGCAGGTGGCGAGTGTTTCCGGCTGCGTCCAATTCCACGTACAGCATCCGCTTGGACACCACCCGCCGCTCGCCCGAACGGGTGAGGCTGGCGTCCTGGATGGCGTGCTCCAGGTAGAACAGTACCCGCGGCTGGAGGCCCGGGTCGCGCTCGTCCACCAACACCGCTCCCCGGCGCAGCAGGTCCCGGTGGCGCTCCAGGGTCAGGTCAATGACGGCGTCCAGCAGAGGGTGGCCGGGGCACACAAACGCAGCCAGCGGCTGCCCCGGCGGGGTCACCAGCTCTTTCTCAAAGGCAATGCGCTCGTAGCGCGTCATCACCGGCTCGCCGATCCCGATGAGGCGGTCTCGCTGGCGTACCGCAGCCGGCACGTGGGTGATCTCGTAGCGCCGCGGCTCCCGCTGCCTGACGGCACCACCCAACTGCCGGAAGGCCTCCAGAAAAAACGATTCGACATAATGGGGTTGCAGACGGCGCGCTTCGGCGCGTTCCATCTCTTCGCGGACGCGAAAGACGCGGCTGGCATCCATGGCGTCGTGGGCCAGCGCCCGCTCTTCCAGCAGGTCCTGGAGCTGGGCCGGGTCGAAGGCGTTTTCGACGACCTGGGTCAACCGGGCTCGCACCTCGGGCTGCTCGCCGTAGCGAACGGCCTGGATCAGCAGGTCGCGCAAGGATCGGCCCTCGAACTGGAGCTTGCCCAGCACATCAAAGACTTTGCCGCCCAGCGACAACCGCGCCTGCTCCATCTTGTTCAGCAGCGTCCGGTAGACGTCGCCTTCGCGCGTCTCATCGGCCACCAGGTTCCAGAGGTGACACACCTCGGTCTGCCCGATGCGGTGGATGCGACCAAAGCGCTGTTCCAGGCGGTTCGGGTTCCACGGCAGGTCATAATTGACCATCAGGTGCGCCCGTTGGAGGTTGATGCCTTCGCCGGCGGCGTCGGTGGCCAACAGCACCTGCACCTCAGGGTCGTGTCGAAAGGCCTCCTGCGCCCGCAGACGGTCCTCACGTCCCATGCCGCCGTGGATGACGACTACGGCCGTCCGGCGGCCGAGCAGCGTGGTGATGCGTTGCTCCAGATAGCTCAATGTGTCGCGGTGCTCGGTAAACAGCACCAGTTTTTGCCGGGGCGAGGGCACTGGCCGGGGGCGGGCGGCTGCGTCGTAGGGCGTCTGGCTTTCGGCCAGCCGGTGGGCAATGGCCTCGGGGGTGAAAATCTCGCCCAGCAGGTTAGCGAGCTGGAGCCACTTGCAGTCTTGGCCGCTGCGGCGCACGGCCAAGGCCATGGCCTCCAGGCGCTTGAGGGTCTCGATCTCGGCCGTGAGTTCCAAGAGGGTGCGCGCCGCCGTGGCCTGGTCGAGCAGTTCTTCCTCAAGGGCAGCCACTTCCCCCTCGGGCGCATCCTCCAGATCGTCGACGTCTTCATCATCCAGCATCGGCAGGGTGGGATCCAGGATCGGCGCCACCCTAGCGCCCCTCTGGAGCAGTTCCAGCTCGCGCAGCCGGCTCTCGAGCCGCTCCCGCCGACGGCGTAGCGACTGGTAGATGGCCTCGGGCGAGGAAGCCAGGCGCCGCTGCAGGATGGTCAGCGCAAAACCGACCGTGCCTGCGCGTTTGTCGTTCTGCAGCGCCTCGGCGCGGTTGAACTCGTCGCGCACATAGTCGGTGACCGCCTTGTACAGCCGCGCCTCTGCGTCGGATAGCTTGAACGGGACGGTGTAGGCGATCCGCTCGGGGAACAGGGGTGTGGCGTCGAACTTGAGCAAGCTTTCCTTGTCCATGCGGCGCATCAGGTCCGAGACATCGGCCGTGTGCACCCCATCGCGAAAGCGGCCCTCGAAGCGGTCGCCATCGAGCAGCGCCATAAAAAGCTGGAAATCAGTCTCTTTGCCGTTGTGCGGTGTGGCCGTCATCAACAAAAAGTGCCGCGTCAGCGTGGACAGGAGCTGGCCCAGCCGGTATCGCTTGGTGTACTTGATCTCGCCGCCAAAGTAGGTGGCCGACATCTTGTGGGCCTCGTCGCACACCACCAGGTCCCAGCGGCAGTCCGGCGCTGCCAACTTTTCCTGGACCCCCTCGTTGCGGGAGAGCTTGTCCAGCCGGGCGATCACCAGATTCGCCTCCAGGAACCAGTTGCCGGTGCGGGCGGTTTCCAGCTTGTCGTTGGTGAGAATTTCGAAGGGCAGGTGAAAGCGCCGGTAGAGCTCATCCTGCCACTGCTCGGCCAAGCTGCCGGGACACACCACCAGGCAGCGCTGGAGATCGCCGCGGGCCACCAGCTCTTTGATGAGCAAGCCGGCCATGATCGTCTTGCCGGCGCCTGGGTCGTCGGCCAGCAAAAAGCGCAGGGGCTGCCGGGGTAGCATGGCCTCGTACACCGCCGTGATCTGGTGCGGCAGCGGATCGACCATGGAGGTGTGGATGGCCAGCAGCGGGTCAAAGAGGTGCGCCAGCCGGATGCGCTGGGCTTCGGAGACCAAGCGGAACAGGGCGCCGTCGCCGTCAAAGCTCCAGGGGCGACCGATCTCTACCACCTCGATGCGGGCCTCGTCGTCGCGATAGAGCAATTCGTTGGCCACCTTGCCGGTTGGCGTTTTGTAGGTTAGCTCCAGCGCTTCCGAACCGAACCACTGCACGCTGACCACCGTGACCAGCGCATCGGGCAGGATGCCGCGTACGGCGGCGTTGGGGGTCAAGTCTTCGAGGCGTGCCATGTCTTCGAGTCTCCTTTGCCTCACGATCCCATCGGGCAAACCCTTGGCCCTGGGCTGTTGCCAGGTTTCTGAATGGCAACCGGCCCCTTTGCTTTTGGACAGCGTTCTTGCACAAGAAGGTTGAGCCCTGCGAGGTGATTTGCCTGGCTTGGGCCATGTTGCAGGTGCCAGGACCGTTGGGGCCGGGCTCTGCCTATTATAGACCTTTCTGGCTGATTAAGCAAGAAGCGACAATAACCGTTTGCCGTGTGGGCTGGGTTGTGTGGCCCGCCGGCGGGTCGAGGATTTCTATCCTCTTTGGGGCTCTCGTTTCCGCTGGACCGCCGAGTCCACCCACGTGACCCCGGCAGCATCGCGCCATCGATATCCAGGCGGCCTACCCGGATCGCCGAAAGCCGGTGCCGATTGAGATGGCCTCTATTGCCAAGCTGAAACTCTGCGCTAATGCAAATATGGAGGGTGGGTCTTCCACGACAGGATCTCGGTCTGGTCCGAGGGCCGGCGCAACCCGAACAGCCGGGCCAATCGCCACGTCCACCGTAGCTCGGTCGTCTCCTGGTCGTGCAGGCCCAGCAGCCACAGCCACCAGGCACGCTGGCGAATGAACAGGTACGCCGTTGGCAGGGCCGATGCCCAGGCCAGCACCGCCACGAGCGCCCAAGCCGGATCTCCTTCCTGCAGGGCGCTCCGCAGATACCAACCACCCAGCAGGAGCAAAAAGAGGGCCGTGGCATAGCCGAAGGAGAGGTAGGACCA
>CAZNQW010000156.1:0-7023 GCA_964575225.1 uncultured Anaerolineaceae bacterium
AGACAGGTCTCAAAGACCTGTCTGGTCTGCTTCCTGTGCGCAAATCGCCTGACGCGGCGCGCAATTTGAAGTATCCCCCGAACCTGCTATAATCCCCGATGATGATCCTACCAGAGAGGCTTCTATGAACAAGAATTTTCTGTCTGCCCAGGACCTGTACCACATCGTCTCGGTGGCCGACCCACGCTTGAGCCCCGATGGCCGCTGGCTGGCCCACGTCCGCACCCGCATCGACCGGGCCACCAATGGCTACAAAAGCGCCATCTGGTTGGCGCCGACGGCAGGGGGCCGCTGCCGTCCCTATACCGCCGGCGATAAGCGCGATCACTCGCCGCGCTGGTCGCCCGATGGCCGCTGGCTGGCCTTTGTCTCCAACCGGGGCGACGAAAAAGCCAAGTCCCAGATCTATCTGATGCCGACCGATGGCGGCGAGGCCCTGCGCCTGACCCAGATGGAACAGGGCGTCGAAGAGCCGGCCTGGTCGCCCGACGGGCGGTGGATCGCCTTTACTTCCCGGCGCAACGCCGAGGAACTGGCGGCCGAGGACCAACCGGCGCCCGAGGCCGACCTGGACCCGGAGGAGGAAAAGCGCCGCCTGGAGGAGAAGGAAAAGCGGGAAAAGGAAAAGGCCGATCCCCGCGTCATCCGGCGATTTGCCTATCGGGAGGGCACGTCGTACCTCGACGACCGCACCCACCACCTCTATGTGTTGGCCGTCGATTTGGAGACAGGGCAGGCCCAGGGCCAACCCCGCCGCCTCACCCAGGACGGGCGCAGCTACCGCCAACCCCGCTGGCTGCCCGATGGCCGTGGCCTGTTGGTCGAGATCGAGCGCGATGTCGATGTGGACGACCTGTTCTATTTCAAAGACCTGGCCATCGTGTCGCTGGAAAGCGGCGAGATGCAGGTCCTTACCCAGCCCGATACGGTGGACTTTGACCCCCGACCCTCGCCCGATGGCCAGTGGATTGCCTATTCCAGCCGGCCCGTGGCCGAGTTCACGGCGGCCAACACCCAACTCAAGATCATGCCTGCCGCGGGCGGGCAGCCCCGAACCTTGGCGGCCGATCTGGACAACCACGTCTACGACATCCGCTGGACGCCCGACAGCCAGCGCTTGGTGGTGTTGGTCAGCGAAAGGGGCCGCACCGACCTGCGCATCGTGGATCGGGAGGACGGGACTATCGAAACGGCCTTTACGGCCGACCGCGAATTGACCTCCTACGACCTGTCGGCCGATGGCAAGCAGGTCGGCTTTGTGGCTGCCACCGACCGGGCGCCCTGGGATCTGTACATTGCTGCGCTCGACGGCTCGGGCGAGCAGCGCCTGACCCGGGTCAACGACGAATGGCTGGCGGAAAAGACCCTGGGCGAGGTCCAGGATCTGTGGTTCGAGAGTGCCGACGGGACGCCGATCCAGGCCTGGATCGTCAAGCCGCCCGACTGGAAGCCGGGCGCTCGCTACCCCATGATCCTGTCGATCCACGGCGGGCCCCACGTCATGTGGAGCCGCCACGCCTCGACCATGTGGCACGAGTGGCAGATGCAAGCCGCCCGCGGCTATGTCGTTTTTGCCTGCAATCCCCGCGGGTCCGATGGCTATGGCCGGGCCTTCCGGGCGTCCCTCCTTAATCGCTGGGGGGAGGCCGATCTGCCGGACTTGATGGCGGGCGTCGAACGGGTTATTGCCAAAGGCTATGTCGATCCCGAGCGGCTGGTGGTCACGGGCGGCTCCTACGGGGGCTTTATGACGGCCTGGGTCATTGGCCACGACGACCGCTTCAAGGCCGCCGTCGCCCAGCGGGGTGTCTATGACCTGATCAGCTTTTATGGCACCAGCGACGTTCCGCTCCTGGCCGAATGGGAGTTTTCCACCACTCCCTGGGAGGATCCCCAGCTCTTGTGGAAGTACTCGCCTGTGGCCCACGTCGACCGGATTCAAACGCCGCTGCTGTTGATCCATTCCGAGAACGACTTTCGGGCGCCGATCCCCGCCGCCGAGGGGTTGTTCGTGGCCCTGCGCCGGTTGAAACGGACGGTCGAAATGGTGCGCTACCCCCGCGACGGGCACGAGCTATCGCGCAGCGGTGAGCCTAAACACCGGGTCGACCGTTTGGAGCGCATCGTCGATTGGTTCGACCGGTTTGTCCAGCAGGCTCAGGCCGATTAGCGGCGGGCCTTGCCGGGGAGCCGGGAAAACGTTCATGGAGTCCAGGTTCGTCTCATCCCAGAGACCGTCGCTGCTCGTCATAGCTTTGTGGATGGGCGGATTGGTTCTGCTGACCGCCGCCTTATTGACCTACACGTCCTCTCCCTGGGCGCCGATTGCTTCCTGGCTGCCGGGTCTTTTATCCGCCGGGTTCTCCGAGGAGGTGGTGGCTGCCCGCCTGGAGCGGTTCGTGCCCGTGAGCCTGATCGCAGGCCTGGCCTGCTGGCTGTTGGCGGGGGCGCTGTGGCTGGATCGGGGACGATGGACGGGCCGGTTGGCTACCTCGTACGGACGCTTTCGACAGGATGCCACCCGGGCGCTGCGCGGCCTGGTTTCCGAGCGGAGCGCCATGGGCTGGCTGGTGGCGCTGACGCTGGTCGGTCTTGGCATCCGCCTCTGGTTTCTCAATCAGCCGATGCGCTACGACGAGGCGCACACCTACCTGGCCTTTGTGCTTCCGCGGAACATGCGGCTCTTTTTCTACGGCGTGCCCAACAACCACGTGGCCCACACCTTGATGGTCTGGGCATCGACGGCCTTGTTGGGCGGCGATCCGTGGGCCATCCGCCTGCCGGCCTTTCTCGCCGGCGTGTTGCTGGTGCCCGGCAGCTACCTGGGCGCCCGCCTGGTCTTTGGTGGAAGAGGGCTGTTGGCGGCCGGGCTGGCGGCTGCCTCGTCGTACCTCGTGCTCTTTAGCACCAACGCCCGGGGCTACTCGATCCTGGCCCTCGTGACCTTATCGCTGGTCGTATTGACGCCCTATGTGGTGCGGACCCGGTCGCTTTTTGGGGGCCTGCTGTGTGCTCTCTTGGCCGCGGTGGGCTTGTATACGATCCCGGTCATGCTCTTTCCCATGGCCATGCTGCTGCTATGGGCGCTGGCCCTGGCCTACCTGGACGGCGGATGGCCGAACGTGTGGCGCATCGGCTGGCGGGCGGCCGGACTGGTGGCGATCTGTGCGGGGATGACCCTGGTGTTGTATGCGCCGGTGTTGGTCATGACGGGGGGAGAGGCGGTCTTTGCCAATCAGTACGTCACCTCGCGCCCCATGAGCGAGGTCCTTGCCATGCTGCCCAACACCCTACTGACCACCTGGGGGCGATTTAGCCGCGATGTGCCCGCCCCGGTGACGGCCCTGCTGGGCGTGTCGATGGGAGTCGGTGTGGTAGCCCTGTGGAAGCGCAACCGGGCTGCCTTTTGGTTGCTTGCTGCCGCAGTGGTCGGCAATCTGGGACTCGTGCTCGTCCGGCGGGTGATCCCCTTTGACCGCACCTGGATTTTCCTTTTGCCCATTGGCTTTGGCCTGATCGACGCCGCCTGGACCGCGCTGCTGTCGCTTCCCTGGCTACGGGGGCGCCCGCGTCTGGGGCTGCACCTGGCAGGAGCCCTTGGGCTGCTCTTTGCCCTGGGGATAGGCTATGGGCTGGCGTCTACCCGTTCGGTGATGTACTATCCAGAGACGGGCGTGATGACCGATGCCCAGGCCATTGCCGAGGTTCTTGAGCCACGCCTGGGGCCTGGCGACTATGTGCTGGCCCGCAACCCGGCCAACCTGCCCCTGCGCTATTACCTCATGCGCCAGGGGGTGCCTTTGGAGATCTTTCAGAGTGGGGGTGGCGGCGACGTGTACGTGGTCGTCCAGTTGCCCCGCGATACGTTCGAAAAGGTGACCCGCGGAACCGGCCTGGGCCTTGACCTGGCGGAGTACGAGCAAGTGCCCTTTCCCCAGGCGCTGTTGTATGTCCCCAAACCGTCGTCGGGGTGAGTCATGCTAAAGAAGAGTCGGGGCGCCTTCGCGGTGGCACGTTCCGGGGACGGTATGCCCTGGCCCCTAGTACACACGGCTGGGGACCAGCCAGAGAATTTCTATGCTGATGGAGTGAATGTATGTGTGGGATTTTTGGTATCATTGCCGAACAAGAACAGATTCTGGGGTCGATGCTGGTCGACGGCGGGCGCCGTTTGGCCTACCGGGGCTACGATTCGGTGGGCTGCGCCACGGTCACTCAACAGGGGGCCATCGACCTGCGCAAGGGCGTGGGTCGCATCGAAGACGTGAGCGCCGCGCTCGAGTTCCCCCTCATGCGCGGTGTGCGGGGCATCACCCAACTGCGCTGGGCCACCTTTGGCGAGCCCTCGTACGAAAACGCCCAACCCCATCTCGATTCCGATGGCGATTTGGTGGGCGCTCACAACGGCAATGTGGTCAACAACGTCCAGATGCGCGAGCTGTTCCTGAGCGAGGGGCTGACCGTCCGCGGCACCAACGACGGCGAGACCTGCATCCACGCCGTGGAGCGCTACTTTGACCGCAACGGCGGCGACATGCTGGCGGCCATCCGCTCGGCCTACGATGATCTGGAAGGCGACTATGCCTTTGTCATCACCCATCGCGACGACAACCGGCTGTACGCCATCAAAAAAGGCAGCGGCCTGGTTGCAGGCCTGACCGACGGCGCCGCCTGCATCTCCTCCGACCTGCCCAGCATCCTGCCCATCACCCGCCGCGTTCTGCGTGTGTACGATGGCGAAATCGTCGTCCTTTCGCCCCACAGCGTGGAGCTGTACGACGTCCACAGTGGGACGCGCGTGGATCGCGCCGAAGAGTGGTACGATGGCCCCATCGAGGTGGCGGAAAAGGGTGGCTACCCCCACTTTATGCTCAAAGAGATCCACGATCAACCTACCGTCGCCGGCGAGCTTTTGCACCTGCTCGACCGCTCGCCCCATGTGGAGCGTTTCCTGGAGGCGTTGAACGCACCGGGCGATCGCCCGGTCTTTCTGGTGGGCTGCGGCACCAGCTATCATGCCTGCCTGCTGGGCGCCTACTATTTCGATCAGATCGCCGGCAAGCCCGCCGTACCGGTGTTGGGTCCCCAGTTCATCGAGCAGTATGGCCGCAGCACCGGCTCGACCGACACGGCGGTCTTTGTCAGCCAAAGCGGCGAAACCAAGGACATCCTCAACGCCCTCAAGGTTATGCGCCGCAACGGCGGGCGCGTGTTGGGCGTCCTGAATGTGCTGGGTTCATCGCTGGCCCACCAGAGCGACGTCTATCTGCCGCTGGCCTGCGGCTATGAGATCAGCGTGCCGGCCACCAAGACCTTTGTCAATCAGGCCGTGCTTTTTTTGTACCTGGCCTACCGGCTGGCCGGCCGCGATACCGCCGAGCTGGCCCAGTTGCCCGATCTCCTGGCGGCAACGCTGGCGGCCACCGAGGGATCGGCCCGGCGCGTGGCCCACTCCCTGGAGAGTTGGAAGACCCTGCACTACCTGGGCTATGGGCTGACCCATCCCATCGCCCTGGAGGGCGCCCTCAAGCTCAAAGAGATCACCTATTCCCATTGTGAAGGCATGTTCAGCAGCGAGTTCAAGCATGGCCCGCTCTCGGCCGTCGAGCCGGGTTATCCGGTCCTGTTCGTCACCGCCCCCGGCGACGAGGCGATGATGATCAACCACGTCAACGAGGTCACCACCCGCGGGGGGCGGGCCATTGCCCTGGCGGCCGAGCACCCGGCCCTGCGGGCCAACGTCCACGACTATCTCGCCGTGCCCGATGCGGACCGCTTTCTCTCGCCCATCCTCCTCACCCTGCCGGCCCAGTTGGTGGCCTACCATCTCAGCGTGGCGCGGGGCATCGATCCTGATTTCCCGCGGAACTTGAGCAAGACGCTGACGGTGGACTAGGCGTGATCGGATTGTGGGTGTCGGTCATTGTCATCACGCTCGTCGGTGTGGCAGTGGGCCGCTATCCCTGGCTGCGCATGAACCGCGCCACCATCTCGCTGGTGGGCGCCACCGCGCTCATCATCCTGGGGGCTATCTCCCTGGACCAGGCCTACGCCGCCCTCGATCTGAACACCCTTACCCTGCTGCTGGCGATGATGATCCTCAACGTGAACCTGCGGCTGGCGGGCTTTTTCCGGCTCGTCAGCCGCTGGGTGGTCCGGCGGGCGCGAACGCCGCGGTTGCTCCTGGCCTGGATCGTCGCCTTCTCGGGGGTTCTGTCGGCCCTGTTTCTGAACGACACGGTGGTGCTCATGTTTACGCCTTTGGTGCTGGATACCACCAAAGCGCTGCAGCGCAACCCCATCCCCTACCTGATCGCCTTGGTGACGTCGGCCAATATCGGCTCGGCGGCAACGATTGTGGGCAATCCCCAGAATATGCTGATCGGCATGTCGTCGCAGATCCCCTTCCTGACCTTTACGGCCCATCTGGCCCCCGTGTCACTGGCGGGATTGGCCGTCACCTGGTTGTGCGTGCAGTGGGTGTACCTGGACGAATTCCGAAACGGGCCTTTTACCGAAAGCGTAGATCTGCCCACCCGACTCTATCGACCCCTTCTCCGCAAGAGCCTGGTGGCTACGGCCCTCATGCTCGTCGCGTTCGTGGCAGGCGCGCCTATTCCTCTGGCATCTCTCGGAGCGGCGTCTCTGTTACTCATCACCCGCCGGCTCAAACCGGCGCGGGTGTTCCGCGAACTCGATTGGTCGTTGCTGATCTTTTTCTCCGGTCTGTTCATCGTAACGGGCGCTATCGAAACCACCGGCCTTTCGGAGCAGCTTTTTGCTCTGATCGAGCCGGTGGCCCGTGGGGGAACGGCAGCCCTCACCGGTGTGGCGGCGTTGTTGAGTAACCTGGTGTCGAACGTGCCGGCCGTTTTGCTCTTTCGCCCGTTTGTGCCGCAGCTCGCCAACGCACACCAGGCGTGGCTGACCCTGGCCGTTGCGACCACCTTTGCCGGGAATCTCACCCTGTTGGGCTCGGTGGCCAACCTGATCGTGGCCGAGACGGCGCGCGAGCGGGGGGTG
>CAZNQW010000156.1:7033-9143 GCA_964575225.1 uncultured Anaerolineaceae bacterium
GGTGAACCTGGCCTTTGGCGAATATCTGAAGGCGGGCGTGCCGATTACCCTGGTTACTCTGACTCTCAGCGTGGCCTGGCTCAGTCTGGTGACCTAATGGGCGCAACGGATCGCACGCCGCATCGGGTTGCCATTCACCAAGGGCGCAGGATCGGTCAAGCCCGCGCAAGCCAAGGTGTCCCTGGGCGGGCCTTCAGACGGCAGAGACGGTGAAACCCGTCGGGAGATTGATTATGGATGCGATAGGCAGGTCCAAGCTCACCCTCGTCGTCCTGGCGGCCGGCATCGGCAGCCGCTATGGGGGCCTCAAACAAATCGACCCTGTGGGACCCAACGGCGAATTGATCGTCGACTATTCGGTGTACGATGGCCTGCGGGCGGGCTTTCAGCGCGTGGTGTTTGTCATCAGCCGTCGGATCGAGGCGGCCTTTCGCGAGCGGGTGGGCCGCACCATCGAGCGACAAGTCGACACCGATTACGTGTTCCAGCAACTGGACGACCTGCCCCGTGGTTTTTCGGTGCCCCCGGATCGGGTCAAGCCCTGGGGCACGGGCCACGCCACGCTGGTGAGCCGGCAGGCCGTCGACGGCCCCTTTGCCGTCATCAATGCCGACGATTTCTATGGCCGCGACTCGTTCCAGGCGCTGGGCCGGTTCTTGGCCGAGATTCCTGACCAGGGCCTGATTCAGCACTATGCCATGGTCGGTTTTCCCCTGGAGAATACCCTCACCGAGCATGGCCATGTCTCTCGCGGCATCTGCCAAGTGGACCGGGACGGCTTTCTCATCGACATCCAGGAGCGGACCCGGGTGCAGCGATGGGGCGATGCCATCCGCTATTCGGACGATGGCCAGACCTGGATCGATATCCCCGAGGGGAGCATTGCCTCGATGAACGCCTGGGGCTTTACCCCCGACCTCTTTGCCGAGCTGGAAGCCCGGTTCGACGCCTTTTTGCGGGACCCGCAGCGGGACCTGACCAAAGCCGAGTTCTTTTTGCCCCAGACCGTCGGCGAGCTGATTGCCGAGGGCCTGGCCCGGGTGCAGGTGCTGCCCACCTCCGAGCGCTGGTTTGGGGTGACCTACCCCGAGGACAAGCCCCGGGTCAGGGCCGCCATCGACGGCCTGATCCAACAGGGCGTGTATCCGGCGAGATTGTGGCGCTGAGCCCGCCCATGCCCCAGTCGTCGACCGTGGCCCTCGCCGCGACCGTCCACCACCCCGACGAACGGATGGCGCCCCTGATGGCGCTCCACCTGGAGAGCCTGGTGCGGCGCTATCCGGTTGCCACCGCTTTCTGCTCCCTTGAGACCCACCCCACGATCGTCGAGATCTTGGAGGCCCACGGAGTGCGGGTCCGCATCAGCGACAGCGAGTCCGGGGGCATCGATGGGATCGGCCACGTGCGCCGTGAGACGATCCGGACCGGACTCGAGGCTGGCACCACCCACCTGCAAATGTGCGACTTTGATCGGGCCCTTCACTGGGCGGCCCACTATCCCGAGGAGCTGGATCAGGTTGCCGAGGAAATCACCGGCTACGATCTCCTCGTCTTGGGCCGCACGCCGCGAGCATGGGCGACTCATCCCCCCTATCAGGCCGAGACGGAGCCCTTTTTCAACAAGGTCTTTGCCCTGACCACCGGGCTGGAGTGGGACATTGGTGCGGGCTCGCGGGGCCTTTCCCGCCGGGCCGCAGAAGCGCTGCTGGCCACTTCGCGCGAGAGTGCCGTGGGGGTCGATGCCGAGTGGCCCCTGCTGCTGTTGAATCGCCCGGGGGTTCGCGTCGGGCATCGCCCCTGCGAGGGGCTAGAGTTCGAGACGGCCGATCGCTACGGGCCCGAGATCGAGAGAGCCGGCGGCTACACAGCGTGGGAGGCCCACACCTGTGCCCAGCCTGAGATCTGGAGCTTTCGTCTGCGCATCGCCTGGTTGATTGCCGAGGCGGTCCTGCGCTATGGCCGCCCAGGGGCCTGACCGGCCCATGCAATCGCCTCCGTTGCCCCCACGAAAGGCATGTACGATGGGTCCGGATGCTATGCGCAGCAATGTACGCGGATTGGGTCGGCCGTACCTGCCATTCCGTTGCTCGCCGCCCCCGTCTCGGGGGCG
>CAZNQW010000157.1:0-9123 GCA_964575225.1 uncultured Anaerolineaceae bacterium
CACTGGAACTGCTCAACTTGACAGATTCATCAGGTGCTTAACTTGTGACCAATGGCCTTAGGGGTCGCCGGTTTGTCGTTTGCTGGAGGGCGTCTTGGGCTCGGGCGGTCGGAAGCGGGGAAAGATGCGGTGCAGAGTCCGTTGAACCCAGCGACGCAGCGGAGGCACCCGGTGCGAGCGGGCAAACGCATCGACGGCGTCTCGGGTTTCGCTCTGGGCGCCATACAGAATCTGCAGGCTGGCGCGGTTTTCGGCAATCCACAGATACAGGTCGGCCTCGGTGCGGGCGGGAAATCGCTCGAGCACATTCGAGGCGCGGATGTTGGTTACCACGGGCATATAGACCTGCTCGTACCAGTTCTGGGCGGCTTCGGGCAGGGTGGGGTAGTGCCGGGAGCGAAGGCCCATGTAAAACTGATGGACTTCGATGTGCTGGAGCAGGCTGTGGTAGGCTCCCGGTCGGGTGAGTTCGATTCGTTGCTCGGGGCAGGTCTGGTCGAGCAAGGTCTTTTCCAAAAAGTCCGTATAGCCCGCCTTCAGGATCATATCTTCGGCTGACGTGCTGGAATCAATCGAGACTCGCGTAGGGACCTCGACCACGTGGGCCCAAATGGACTTGGCCTTGCGCGAGCGGGCCACGGACACGCGATGGTTGCCATCCTGGACAAAGTAGACGTCGCCGACTTGGAGGACGTCGATGGGGGGTAGGTCGCGTTTGCCCAGCAAGCGTTCGATATGGGTCCATCGCGACGAGTCGACATGGGCGCGAGGCAAAAAAGCGCGGGAAAAGTCGCGGTAGCGACCCACACTGCCGACAATTTTGTTCAAAGGGATCTCGCGCAGATCGGGGCTGCGGTCAGATTCGCCGAGGTGAAGCTGTTCCCGCACTTGGTCAAACGACAGCAGCGTCCCGGGCCGCCCCGTCATTTCCGACAGGACGGATTCGAAAAAGGCGCGGCGCCGGGCGGCGTTAAAGATGCCCATCGAGATCTCTTGGTTGCGATCTGGGGCGGAATTGGACACTTGACTCACGCTCAGGGTACCAGATAACTGCCAAGGATGGCGCACACAGCCAGCCAGGTGAGAACGATCAGGATAGCGGCCATGAAGACCACGAGTCTTTTGCCTGTGGAGAGTTGTCTGATAGCCTGGAGCAGTGGGCGCAACACGGACTAACCCTCCTCTGACCCTTGATCCGCAAAGTCGATCTGAGGCAGTTCGTCCAAGCTGGTCAATCCGAACTGCTGCAGGAATTCAAAGGTGGTTCCAAAGCAGACAGGGCGTCCCACCTGCTCCAGGCGGCCCTGCTCTTCGACCAGGCCTCGGTTGACAAGTGTGCGTAGGACGCTGTCCGAGTTTACGCCGCGGATGGCCTCCACCTGAGCGCGGGTGACCGGCTGGCGGTAGGCCACGATGGCCAGGGTCTCGAGGGCGGCGGGCGACAGTTTGCTGGTGAATTCCAGGCCCAGGAATCGCCGCACAGGCTCGGCCGCCTGAGGAGCTGTGACCATCTGCACGCGCTGGCGCTTGCGTTGCAGCCGAATGCCCCGATTGACATAATCTCGTGTGAGAGCGGCAAGGGAGGCTTCCACATCCTCGACACTGATTTCCAGGGCGGTAGCGAGCCTGTCGACGGGGACCGGTTCGTCGGCCACAAAGAGGAGACTCTCCACTAGCGCTTCTGTGGATAAAGCGGGTTGTGTAGTTTGTGTGATTTGGGTGGATGGTTCACCAGTCATGGCTAGCAATTCGCCTCACGTACGCTGTTGTGCTATAATGGCCCTGTTTTCAATCTGAGCCGAAACGGGAAACCATCCCTTCCCGGCTGTGGGAGGTCTGGTCGCTATGGAGAAGCGACGCCGATTTGCTCGCTTTATCTTGCCTGTGGTGATGCTGGCGATTCTGGCCTGCGGGCCCTGTGGCCAGCTTTCGCAGGAAAAGCCCACGCCGCCCCGTCCCATTGCCGTATCGGCTGAGGCGGCCGCGCAACTAGAGTCTCGCATCCAGCAGGGCTTGAACGGACAATCTGGGCAGCAATTCATTGTTCGCATGTCAGATTCTGAAGTCACTTCGCTGGTGGCCACTCAGTTGGCCGATTTGGGCGAATCTCCGCTGCACGATCCCCAGATTTGGTTTACCAAAGGCAAGATATATGGCACGGGACGCCTGGTTAACGTGTTGCCGGTCGATGCCGATTTTTGGATCGTCGCCTCGGCGCACATCGAGGATGGACAAGTGGCATTGTTTATCGAGGACTTTTCGACGGGCCTGTTGCCCATTCCTGATGGGTTGCTGGACACGATTTCCAGGAGCATCAATGAAACGGTAAATGAGCTTCAACTGAATGCCGATATTCGGGCCCTCGAGATTCTGGAGGGTGAAGCCATTGTCCAGGGGGTTCGCAAGTAGTTGTGTCATCTCGGCAAGACCTCGGCGCCAGAGCCCGCGCCGAGGTCTTTTTTTTTCTGGCTCCTATTCCTTGGGAAAGGGGGCGTGTTTGATCTTGACCTGGACCTTGCCCAGTTTCAGGCCCATGCGCTCTTCGAGAACCTCCCGAGCGACTTGGAGGACCTCTTCGGTTTTCATGGGAACGTCGATCTCGGGCGAGGTCTCCAGCAATAGGTCCACGTCGACGCCGCGCGAGCGTCCATAAATTTGGGGAGTGACCTTGACCACGTCGGGGAGTTGGTCGATGTTGTAGGCCAGGCGTTGCGCGATGGAATCGGTGGTGATGGATGCTTCGCCGCCGGCCAGCTTTTGGACGCGGACCGTCTTTTTCCGCGGCCGCCGGAGCTCCAGCCACAGAAGAATGAGGCACAAAAGCACGATGCCGCCCCCTATGAGCACGCGGCTGGCGGCAAGCACGGCCCAGCTATTCTGCTGATAATGCTCTATTCCATCTCTGGCCCATTCAAAGAACGATGCCGTGAAAGAAAGGCTTTCCTTGGGCACCACAGCGACAATGATGGCCAAAGCGATGATGACAACGAGGAGTACAATGATCACCAGGCGATTGAACACGTTCATGGGCAAACCTCCTTGTGGTTCTATTTCACGATGTATCAAGGTTATTATACACCAGTTGACCGTTTTCGTCCAGTGGGAATGAGACCGAGTTTGTGTATACAAGTCGGTGGGATTCTTCATGGGGGCCTGCCGAGGCCCCCATGCCCCCCGGCCGGGGGCCTAACGCCCCCGGAGCCCCCCGAATCTAGTGCGTTGCTCGCTTGGTGTATCTATGCGAGAGCGTTCACGCGTCACTGCGAGCTCCATGGGGACTTGACCGTCTTTCAAAAGGATGGGTAAAAGTCACTCCGCCGCCCCACAAAACTCGGTGGCGACGGAACAGCCAAGTTCACGATTCCCACCGAAAGAGATACACTATCGAGACCGATTGCAGGGCTATCAAAGATTGGCTGGGAATGGGGGCGGGAAGGGCCATCCCCCGGGATCACCAGCGGGCCGTGGCTTGTTGGATCATGGCATTCAGCCTGGCGAATAGGGCTTCGATGCTGTTTTCGGACAGAGGGCCCTCCAGGAGGGGTTGGACGTTGGCCCGAAACTCGGCAGGGTTGGTGCCGATGACCGTTTCGTCGGCGAATTGTTGGGCCAACGCGGACCATTGCCGGTGAAAGGTTTCGGCTTCTTTGGGCAGGGAAAAGTCCAGGGCGGGCAGGTGGGCGCTGTGCATCTCCTGTTCGCTTTTGAGCGCCTCAATACTGGCCCGCATGGCCTGCAGACCTTTTTGGATTCCACCCAGCAGCCCAATCAAGCCGCCCGCTGAGGCCAATCCGGCGTGATATTCATCGGTCTGGATATTCAGGTCGATCATTTCTGCGAGGCGCTCGTTCAGCGTTGCGTCGGGGCCGGGCGCCGGCGACTTGACCTCATCGAGGATGTGGCGGATGGCACGTCGAAGCGTCAATTCCTCTGATTTGTCGGGATCATTCAGTTGATCGAGTTCTGACTGGAGGCGGGCGGCCGCAATACTCTCCATCTGCCAGCGGCCCTGCAGCGCGGCTTGATGTTGGTTGATCCGGGCGCGTTCCTTGTCCCATTGATTGCGTATGTTGTGGATGGATTCATTCAGGGCTTCGAGCTTGCCCAGGATGCGATGTCGTTCTCGGTCGGCGCGGATGATCGACAGAAAATTGACCACGAGTCCCAGGCCGCCTGACGTTTTCCGGATTTGGTTGTTGAGTTCCTGGAGTTGCGCCACCAGGCCCACTTTTTCGGCTTTGAGCTTTTCTTCCTGCTCGTCCAATTGGGGATTGAGGGCGCGGAATTCGGCCAGTTCGCCCTGCGCCTGGCGCAAAAGTTCGTCGGCGGCGGCCTGGCGCTTGGGCAGATATTCTTCGCGCAATTTCTGGCGACGTTCGTCGATGGCCTGGCGCTCGGTGATCGACCTCTCTTGGACGGCAGCGCGCAGGCCGGGGTTCAGGCTCTCCATGCCGGCGCTGAGGATTTCGGTGAGCATGTCCAGTGTGGTGTCGTGCCGGACCTTGAAGGTGTCGAATTGGGCGTTAAAGGCTACCTGGATTTCGTTGAGTTGATGGATGAGGGCCTCAATGGCGTCCTCTTGGGCCTGGAAGTGTCTTAAAATTTCGGCTACCTTCATATCTGTTTTCTCCACGTTGCCTGGGAATCGCACTCGCGATAGGGACAGGGTGCCAGTGCCACCAGCAGATTCATGATACGCCCACGCCGCGAACCTGGCCCACGAGGCGTTTGCGCGCCTGCCATGCCCAGCGGGTGAGGGCCGAGGTGGGCTGAAGATGGCCGGCAAGCTCTGAAAAGTTGCCGCGCTCGTCCCAGTAGAGGGGACAGGCGCCACAACACAGGGATGCCAGGTCGCAGTTGCGACAGCCGGGGGGCAGAAACTCTTTGTTGCGCCAATAGCGGGCGGCGCGCCGATTCCAGATTTCATCGAACGGCTCGTGTAGGAGATTGCCCACCCCTTGCCCAAAGCTGGAACAGGGCAGTACGCTGCCATCGGGCGCCACGCTCAGCAAGCCATCGGCCGCCGAGCAGGATTGGCTGCCCAGGCCATGGGCCACCGGATTGAACAGGCAAAGGGGAACGGGGGAATACCACACGAATCTCATGCCCCGCTCGTTGGCCCGCTCTTTGAGGGGCAGCACCAGCTCGCCGATTTCGTCATAGCCGATCTCCATGCGGCCGACGGCGTCGCCGGTGCGGATGACCATGTTCATGCTGAGGTAGGGTTGATCCATGTCGGCCAAAAAATCGACCAAGGCCAGGAGGTCGTCACGGTTCAAGCTGTTGATGGTGGTGTTGGTGTGGGTATGGATGCCCGCTGCTTTGAGATTGCGGATGCCGCGTACGGTGCGCTGCCAGGCGCCGGGATGGCCGACAATGCGATCGTGGATCTCGGGATCGGCGGCCTCCAGGCTGACCTGGGCCGAGTCGAGGCCCGCTTGGGCCAGGCGCTCGACATAACCGTTGGCGCCGCAGCGCAGGCCGTTGGTGATCAGGTTGGTTCGCAGCCGCCTCGATTTGGCATAGGCTACGAGTTCGGGAAGGTCGGGGCGCAGGGTGGGCTCGCCGCCGGTGAAGGACACGGTGGGCACCCGGGCCTCATCGACGATGAGGTCGAGGATGCGCCGGATCTGGGCGGTGGTCATTTCGGGCATCTGGGCGCCGCGGTCGGGGGCGCTGGCATAGCAAAAGGTGCAGCGGTTCTGGCAGCGGTAGGTGAGGGCGATTTCTGACAGCACCGGCAGCTCGCGGAGGTGGCTGCCAAAGGGAGTGCGGCGGATGGCGGGTGCGGCGCCCTCCTGGTCGCGAAGCACCATCGACAGGGAGCGCACTAGCCGGTCCAGGTCGGCTTCTACCTGAGTCTGGGGCGCCTGGTAGCGGGCAGCGGTCGCTCGCACCACCGCCTCCACGTCGGGAGTCTCCTGGGCGTACAAAGCCGACAGCATTTCGGTGGCTGTGCGGTTCAGGTGGTGGATCTTGTTGGGCCGGAGGATCAAGAGCCTGTCCTCGGGCCGGATAAAGACATAGTCGCGGGTGCTGGCGATAAATTCGGATACAAAGCTCTGCAATGGATTGGCTTCCATCAGGTTCCTTTTCGGTCCAGCATGTGGGCGGCGCCAACGCCCTTTAGAAATTGCTCACGCACGCGCTGTGACAGGCGCTGTGGCAGGCGGAATGGCAATCGCAGGCGCTGTGGCAGGCGCTGTGGCAATTGCTGTGCACGCAGGCGCTGTGACAGGCGTCGTGGACGCAGGCGCTGTGGCAGGCACTGTGACAGGCCGAGTGACAGGCATCGTAGCAGGCCGTGGTGATTTCGCCCGCCAGCCCGGCGACGGTGCGCTCGGCGGTGGTGGCGACGCTCCCGGCGAGGCCCTCGATGCTGCGGGCCACGGTACCGGCAGCCCCCTCGGCAATGGCCGCCACTTGGCTTGCGGCCGATACCAGGGGCGACTCGCGCACCGACTCCGGGATATGGGGCCGCGCTTCGCCGGCCGGCAGGGGCCGGGCTTCGGACGTGGGCGCGGGCCGATAGTGCTCCGACAGGATGATCCAGGGGTAGTAGTGCGGTTCCTGCTCGACGCGCCGCGCGGGAGGCAGGTGGGTCCATTCCTGCCACAGGTCGTCGACCCGGCGGCGATAGGTGCGGCGGGTTTCCTCCCCATCGGCGTTCCAGATTTTGGTTTGCAGGCGGGCGGAGATGAGGCGCAGCACGCGGTTGATGGTCGGCTCGGACAGGGTGCCGTCGTCGGCGATGCCCGTAACCAGGGCCTGTTCATAGTCGGCCATGTCGAGGTCGGGGTTGGTCACTTCGAGCTGGAGTGGGCGTTTGTTCAGGACCGTCAGCGCGCCGCGCTGCACCAGGCCCAGGATCACCAGGGTCAGTACTTTGGCCGTGTCGCCGATGTACAGGGCGGCCTCGATGGCCTCCAGGTCGGGCACCAGGCCGGGCTGCTCAAAGACCTCGATCTCGATCTCGGGCGATTCATAGCCCTCGGGCACAGGCTTGGGCGCGACCCACTTTATGACGCCATAGACAATGCCGCCTGCCAGCAGCAATCCACCCCCTCCCGCCAGGGCGAGGAGAAGCCCCACCGGCGGTTGTTCCTCCGCGGGAGAGGGCGTCGGTGCAGGGGTAGGGGTAGAGACCTGGGCGGGTGGGGCAAAGACGGTCGGTTCGGGCGTGGAGGTGGCGGCGAACAGGTCGCCCGGCAAGTAGACGCCGCGGACCAAAAAGTGGGCGTTGGCGGGCAGATTCTGGCTCGAGATGTAAATGGACAGCCAGTTCTTGCCACTGGCCTCATCGGGGGTGGGGTAATAGACCCAGCGGTCAAACTGCCCGATGGCCTCTTGGTCGACATAAAGACGGGATTGGTTGACGAGATCGTCGGTGACCTCTTCGGGGGTGTCCACGTCGACCGGAAGCTCGATGGGCAGGATCAGGGTGACGATCTGCTCTTCGATGGGCAGCGCCCACTGGGGCGGCGCCCAGGCAATCACCCGGTAGGGCAGGCCGTCGATGGCGGTGGTGTCGAGGTAGCGGTCGACGCGATAGCGGACCTCCAGGGTGTAGGTGCCGCCGGGTTGGGTTTGGAGGTCGAATTCGGCGCGGTACTTGTCGTCGCCCAGGGGTACGAGGCGGGCGGGCGAGGATTGGCCGTCGTGCTGCAGCGTCGCTTCGATCTGGGTGTGGCCGCGGTCAAAGGGGCCCAGGGTGTTGATCTGGCTGCGGCTGGCGTCGTCCACAAAGGTCAGGCGATAGGCGACCTGGAGGCGGCCATCCTCCAGAATGGTCACCTGGGACTGGATCTGGGTGAGGCTGGGCGCGGCCAAAACCGGCACCACCCAGGCGATTAGCCAGATGGCCAGAAAAAGAGGTGCGAAACGGACGGAGCGTTTCATCGGCTGTCCTGCCTTTCCGCTGAATGGCCTAGCTCACTGGCTGCCATTATACCCAAAATGGGGAAAAGGGGCAAGTGGTGGGTTAGAGTTCATGAAACACCCGCCAAACGTGCAGGCTGCGCCCGAGGGCGGGGCGGCGCGGACATGGAGTCATTCCCGCCGTAGGGGCGACGCATGCGTCGCCCGACGGATGGACCCCCGCATTCGCGGGGGTGACGTTCGCCAATTGATGTACCGTCATGCCCGCGGAAGCGGGCATCCATCTTGCATCGCAGTACGTCTTGGCCGACTTTGCAACAGCCCTGAACCGAAGCGATGGCGCGCTTGACACACAGCCATGCCTGTGGTAGAATAGTACTCAGGTACCATAGGTAGACAGCAGGCAACTTTCGGGCGCCGTGGACAGAGCCGAATGTGGTGTGTGCCAGGGTGGCATGCCGTCCCGGATAGCTGCCGACTCCACCCCCCGCTCGATTGGCGACGCATGCCCGATTCAGGAGATGGAGAGCATCGGCAAGGAGGCAGCGGCTCTGGAAAAAGGGACGCTGCGTATTGTCGTAGGAATACGACAGGCTTGACAAAAGCAGTAGTCTGACATAGTATTCTGGACAGAGCGATCGTGGCAGAACTAGGTAAGCGGCAGCGCAGATCCCTCTCTTTTGTGCGCTGCGGGTGGGTCGTGCAGGTGCAGCAGGCCGAGAGAACTGGACCAGGACGTGGACGGCGAGTGCATGGGCAGCGCCGTGTGCCTGAGGAGTCCGACCATTTTGTAATATGTCCTGTAAGGTAGCCCGGGTACAATGGAAAGTGGATGGCGCGATTGGATTGGGCAAGCGCGATGCGAGTCGCGTGGGAAGGAGGGCCCATCATTGAGGAATACCGACAAAGGGTTGGCGTTAGTTGTGTGCGCGGCTGGTCGGATCGAAACGCGCTCGGTATATACACCGTCGATGGTACGGATTAGAATGGAGGAATGAAATCATGCAGGGAAAATCCACAAGCACACAAACGCGGCCTATGCTGAGGGCTTTGGCGGCCACGTTGGTTATCCTGGTAGTGCTAGCGATAGGCACAGTGCAAGCCGAAACCGTCTACGAATACCCCACCCCCGCTTTCGCCGGACCCGGGGACTTTTGTGTGGATGATGCTGGTTATCCCACGGGCGCCAATTGCACGGCAATGGATACAAGAATCAGCAAACTGACACCGGATATGACAGAGGTG
>CAZNQW010000158.1:0-9083 GCA_964575225.1 uncultured Anaerolineaceae bacterium
AAATCCAATAACAAGGCGCCTACTCGTCCCCGTTACCGAACTTCGAACAGTCACGGAAAAGCGGGTGTAGTTGGGACGAGTGCCAGGCCTTGTTCATGCGATTCTGTTTGGTTCTGGCGGCCATTTTGCTTTTGCTCCGCTCTGTGTGGTCGGCTTGCCTTGCAGTAAGAACTGGGTTATAATCGTAGAGTGTCGGCCCGGTTGGGGTATGGCCTCGACCAGGCCTCAGCGACAAGGGGCCCAGGCGGAAGGATGTAGACCGTTGGTGGAACAATCCCAGCCACACCAAAAGTCGATCGCACGTGAGTTCATAGAAACGCTGCTGCTGACCCTGCTGATCTATGCAGTAGTGCGGGGTTTTCTGTTCGAGAACTATCGAGTGGTCGGTCACAGTATGTTGCCTACGCTTCAGGATAACCAGTTTCTGGCGGTCAACAAACTGAGTTATCGGTTGCACCCCCCCGAACGGGGCGACATCATTGTCTTTCGCGATCCCAACGGCGATGGTCGCAAGCTCATCAAGCGCGTGGTCGCTTTGGAAGGGGAAGTTATCGAGGTCCTAAACGGCCGGGTCTATGTCAACCAACTGCCTCTGCGAGAACCCTACATTCAGGAACCGGGCGATTATTCCTATGCGGCCATCACCGTCCCCCCCGGACAGGTGTTCGTCCTGGGCGACAACCGCAACAACTCCAGCGATTCTCACAATTGGGGAACCCTGTCCAAAGAGACGATTGTAGGCAAAGCATGGATCTCGTATTGGCCGCCCGAGCTGTGGACCATTATACGCCACGAGGCCTATGACGGGTTATTGTGAAGGTTTCGGAGATGGCATTGTCTGAGGATCATATCAGGAGCCTGGTGCGCCAAGTGCTGTTGAGAACGTTAGGGCCTGACGGAATCGTCGAAACCCCTGGCGCATCCTCAACGCCACCGGCGCCCCCTTCGCCTCGCCTCACCATCAGCGAAGCCGACGTCCTCCAAGTGCCTCGCGGTGGAGAGTTGTCTATCCCAGATGGGGGCAAAGTCACCCCCCTCGCCCGTGAGGCAGCCCTCCAGCGCCGCGTCACGCTGGTGCCCGAAATGTCTGTCCTACCCGTGGAAAAACCAGGCGCCAAGACTCTCACGCATCGGGTGGTGGCCCTGGGGGCCGACCACGGCGGGCTGGCGATGAAGGACGATCTGAAGGCCTTTGTGGGAGAACTCGGATACCCGGTCGTAGACTGTGGCACCCACACACCCGAAGCAGTTGACTACCCCGACCTCGCCTACGCCGTGGCCCGCCTGGTGGCCGAAGGAAAAGCCTGGCGAGGCATCATCGTCGACGGGGCCGGGATCGGTTCGTGCATGGCGGCCAACAAAGTGCCCGGGGTGCGGGCTGCCCTGTGCTACGATCATGCAACGGCAGTCAATTCTCGCGAGCACAACGACGCCAACGTCCTCACCCTGGGGGGCGCGCTGCTGGGCCGCAATCTGGCGAGGCAGATCGTCCAGACGTGGCTGGAAACCCCCTTTGGGGGTGGACGCCACGCCAAGCGAGTGGACAAAATCATGGATATCGAACACCGTTATCTGCGCAAATAAGGAGCCATTGGAAAGGTGCAACTGGATTCCGCAACAGTCGAGCGTCTGATCGAAGAGATCACCCGCCAGGTGTTACTCCTCTTGCGTGAAGAGGAAGCCAAAGCCGGCGCAGGGGCCGAACGCTGCGATAGCTGTATCGAGCAGTGCATTTCGAGCTGCCAGCCTGAAGTACAACAGATCATCCATGCGGGAGCCTCACGGCTGACATCCACCGTCGGCAATGTCGATGTGGGGGCCGACATCGCTACGATGATCGATCATACCCTCTTAAAGCCCGACGCCACCCAAGATCAGATCGCCCAACTCTGCTACGAAGCGCGCACATATGGCTTTGCTGCCGTCTGCATCAACCCGACCCACGTCAAACTCTGCGCCGAGCTGCTCAAAGGCAGTCCCGTCCATGTGTGCACCGTGGTCGGCTTTCCACTGGGGGCCACGCCGCCCGAAGTCAAAGCCTACGAGGCCCAGCAATCCATCGACCACGGCGCCGTCGAGGTCGACATGGTGATCAACATCGGCGCCCTCAAGTCCAAAGACTATGCTCTGGTGGAGCGGGATATTGCCACGGTGGCCCGCACCTGCCACACAGGGGGTGCCCTGCTCAAAGTCATCATCGAGGCCGCGCTATTGACCGATGAAGAAAAGGTGATCGCCTGTCAACTGGCCAAAGCCGCCAAGGCGGATTATGTCAAAACCAGCACCGGATTTGGCCCCGGTGGCGCCACGGTCCACGACGTAGAGCTCATGCGCCGCGCTGTGGGTCCCGAAATGGGCGTCAAGGCCGCAGGAGGCATCAAGAGCTACCAGGATGCTGAGGCCATGGTAAAAGCGGGGGCCACTCGCATCGGCGCCAGCGCGGGCATCAAAATTGTCGAACAGGCCGGATCGGCACGGTAAAAGGAGACGAACATTGGCAGTCGACTTGCGTTCCTACGTGTTTCTGGATAGCTTGCAGCCCCAAATGGCTGCTTTTGTCGGATCGACGGCGCGCGGCTTTTTGCCTCTGGCGGGCGACGCCTCGCTGTGGGTCGAGATCTCGCCCGGCATCGAGATCAACCGCATCACCGACATCGCGTTAAAGTCCACCAAGGTGCGCCCGGCTGTTCAGGTGGTCGAACGCCTCTTTGGCCTGCTGGAGGTTCACTCCTCCGACCAGGCCGAGGTGCGCGCCGCTGGAGCCGCCATCTTGGACGCGCTTGAGGTCCAGGCGGAGGAACGATGGAAGCCGTCGATCCTGTCCAGCCAGATCATCCGCCGGGTGGACGCCCACCAGACCCAGCTCATCAACCGCAACCGCAACGGCATGATGCTGATCGCCGACCAGACCCTGTACATTATGGAGGTCGAGCCGGCAGCCTATGCGGTCTTGGCGGCCAACGAAGCCGAAAAGGCTGCCGAGATCAACATCGTCGAAGTGCGTCCCTTTGGCAGCTTTGGGCGGGTTTATTTGGGCGGCGAGGAGCGCGACATTATGGCCGGCTACAGCGCTGCCGTGCAGGCCATTGAAGACATTGCCGGTCGTACGGTCGAATCGCGGCGCAAGGACTAGCTCGGATCCACGGTGCCGGTTAGGGATTGACATCGCTTCCATGGTAAGGAGGAGAACAACGAAATGGCAGAAGCATTGGGCATGATTGAAACAAAGGGATTCGCTGCGGTGGTCGAAGCAGCCGACGCTATGGTCAAGGCCGCCAAGGTAGAATTGGTGAGCTATGAAAAGACCGGTGGCGGCTATGTGACCGCTGTCGTCCGCGGCGATGTGGCAGCCTGCAAGGCCGCCGTCGAGGCGGGTGTGCGCGGGGCGGAAAAAGTTGGTGAAGTGGTCTCGGTCCACGTCATCCCCCGGCCACACGCCAACGTCGACCTGGTGCTGCCCTTGGGCCGCCGCGAGCAGGTGTTGGAGGAGATGGGCGAATAGGGCGAACTGCACCGGCGCCCACAGGGGTTCAGCTCTCCCGCAGCTCAGGTATTGGCCAACCCTGAACGAACTCGGACAGGGGGGTGGCCTGGGTACGAAATGGGGGCGTGCGACGAGGAGCAAAGGCATGGAAGTGGCGCCCGGCCTCCACTGGGTAGACCGCATCTGGGACGTAAAGGTCTATATTCTTCTGGAGCAAGAGCGCACAATCCTGATTGACGCTGCCATGCCAGGACGCGAAAAGGCCATCTGGCAGCACCTGGCAGCATTGGGCCGCCCGCCGGAGGCGGTGGACGAGATCTGGCTCACGCACGGCGACATCGATCACATGGGCAGCGTGGCTGCCCTGAAACAGCGCTCAGGAGCCCAAGTGGTGGTTCATCAGGCCGATATGCCCATGGTAGAAGGACATCAGGAACGGGAACTTGGCCCGGTGCCTGGCTCGGGGTTCTTGCAGCGGCTGTTCAACGGGTGTAACCGCCACATCTTCCGCTATCAGCCGGTGCGGGTCGACCGGACCGTCACAGATGGACAGACAGTGGGCGATTGGGAGGTTGTACACGTGCCCGGCCATACGCCGGGAAGCGTGTGCTACTATCACCCCAAACGGAGGATCGCGATCGTGGGCGATGCTCTGAACTACAAACGTGGGCAGTTGGGCGCGCCTCCCTTGATCGTCGCCCCCGATCCGGCCCAGGCCTATGCCTCGATCCGCCGGATCGCCGACCTGGATTTCGGGGTGTGCTGTTTTGGCCACGGTGCGCCTCTGGTGGAAAACGCCCGGCAGCGGGTTCGAGCTTTTGCGGATTCGCTCCCAGGCTGAGCCGGCCTATTCGTGGGGAGAGTGAGCCATGCTTCTTGGCAAGGTAGTCGGCACCCTGGTGGCCGACCGCAAGGACGAAAAGCTGGAAGGCTTCAAGCTGCTGGTGGTCAAGCGATTAACCATCGACGGCGCTGAAACCGGGGAGTATATCGTCGCCGCCGATGCGGTGCAGGCAGGCGTCGGCGATGTGGTGCTGTATGCCACCGGCTCGTCGGCGCGGCAAACGACCGTCACCGACAAAAAGCCGTGCGACGCGGTACTGATGGCCGTGGTGGATACCTGGGAAGTCGACGGCGAGGTAAAATTCCAAAAATACTAGCACGCTTTGGGCCTGGCGCCCAAAGCGTGGAGACCGGCTAGACCTAAGCCTGAGGTCAGGGTCAGGGCCAGGGAAAAGGAAGGCACATGACGCTGTCGTTGGACGAAAAGCGCATAGCCGAACTCGTACAAAGGGCAGTGGCCGATCTGCGGCCACAGGAGCCCGCGTCCGGCCCTGCACCCGCGCCAACTCCATCGCCATCCGTGCCCCCCATTCCGGTGACAGGCATGCGCGGCGTCTTTGCCACGGTGGATGCGGCCATCGCCGCTGCCTCGATAGCACAGCAGCGCTTGATAGAGCTTCCCCTGGAACGCCGGGAAATGCTCCTGGCGGTAATGCGTCAGGCCGCCCGCGAGCACGGGCCGGTCCTCGCCCGGGTAGCCTGGCAGGAGACGGGCATGGGCCGCCCGGAGGACAAGCTGGAAAAGAACCTCCTGGTGGCTGCCCGAACACCGGGCACCGAAGCCCTGCAGGCGCGGGCGTGGACAGGCGACCGGGGACTGACCCTGGTGGAACTGGCCCCCTATGGCGTCATCGGCGCCATCACACCCAGCACCAACCCCACGTCGACCGTCATCTGCAACAGCATCGGCATGATCGCCGCCGGGAATGCGGTGGTGTTCAATGCCCACCCTGCCGCCAAAAGCTGTTCTGCTCAGACGATCCACGTCTTGAACGAGGCCATCCAGCAGGCAGGCGGCCCACCCAACCTGCTCACCTGCCCCCAAGAGCCAACCATCGACAGCGCCCAACACCTGATGCGGCACCCTGCCATCCGCCTTTTGGTGGTCACCGGTGGCCCGGGTGTGGTCCGCGAGGCCATGCAGTCGGGGAAAAAGGCCATCTGCGCCGGGCCGGGCAACCCGCCCGTCGTCGTCGACGAAACCGCCGACCTGGAACACGCCGCCCGCGATATTGTCAAAGGCGCTTCGTTTGATAACAACCTGGTGTGCATCCTGGAAAAAGAGATTTTGGCCGTGGAAGCCATTGCCGACGCGCTCAAAGGCTATATGCGCCAGCGCGGCGCCGTCGAGATCAGCCGCGAGCAACTCGAACGGCTGATGAAGGTCATCATGGCCGAGGACCACGGGCCCGGCAAGCACGGCGTCATCAACAAAGCGTTCGTGGGAAAATCGCCGCAGGTGATTCTGCAGAAAATCGGCATGCAGGTCGATGAATCGGTGCGGCTGGTGTTGGCCGAAACCGATGCCCAACACCCCTTGGTCTGGACCGAGCAGTTGATGCCGGTCATTCCCCTGGTGCGAGTGCGCAACGCCGACGAGGGAATCGACCTGGCCAAAGCCGTCGAACAGGGCATGGGCCACACAGCCATGTGCCATTCCAAGAACTTGGATGTGTTGAGCCGGATGTCCCGCGAGATCAACACCAGCATTTTTGTCAAGAACGGTCCCAGCCTGGCCGGGTTGGGCTTTGGCGGAGAAGGCTTTACCTCCTTTTCCATTGCCAGCCCCACCGGCGAAGGGGTGACCCATGCCATCCACTTTGCCCGGGTGCGAAGGTGCACCCTGGTGGATGCATTCCGAATCGTGTGAAGGTGACTAGCGAGCCATAGGTGGAGGTCACGATGCAACGAACAGGTGGACCCAGCTCTATCCTACTGCTCATCCTTCTGCTGGCCTTGGCGGGCTGGGGGGCGACCAACCCGACCCCGCCAACGGCGGCGGCGACAGATACTGTGGACCACTTTCAACAGGGGAACGCCTACACCCAATCGGGCGAATTTGACAAGGCGATCGCCGAATATCAATGGGTGCTGGAGGCAGATCCGGGGCATGTATCGGCTCGGACCAATCTGGGGGTCGCCTATTACCAGATGGGGGATCTGGAGCAGGCCGTGGCCCAGTACCAAGAAGCCATCGCTTTGGCGCCGGGTGACGCCGATATCCACTCGAACCTGGCGGCGGCGTACTTTCAGTTGGGCCAGTTCGACAAGGCCATGGGCGAATATCAAAAAGCCGTAGACCTTGCCCCCCAGTTGGCCGAAGCCCATTTTGGCTTGGGCGTCGTTCAACTGCAATTGGGCAACAGCGCGGAGGCCATCCAGGCCTTTGAGCGATTCCAGCAACTTGATTCGGGAATAGACCCGATGGCTACCGAACAGGCAGCCCTATACCTTGAGCAACTCAAAGGTCAATAAATGTATGAACTATCTACGCTGAACAACGGTCTTCGCGTCCTGACGGTCACCATGCCCTATTTCCAGTCGGTGAGCCTGGGGTTTTTCATCGGCGTTGGGTCTCGCTACGAGCCGGACACGCTGGCCGGAGCCTCGCATTTTGTTGAGCACATGCTGTTCAAGGGCACCGATCGCCGTCCCTGTGCCCGCGACATTGCCGAGGCCATCGAAGGCAAAGGCGGTGTGTTCAACGCCAGCACCGGGCTCGAGTTGACGCTCTATTGGGCCAAGGTGGCTGCCGACCACCTCCCGGTCGCGTTGGACGTGCTGAGCGACATGCTGCTCAACGCGGCATTTGACGAGGCCGAGGTAGAAAAGGAACGGGCTGTAATCTGCGAAGAGATCAGCTATTCCACCGACATGCCCGACAGCCTGGCGCAGATCATGGTCAACCAACTGCAATGGCCCAATCACCCCCTGGGCCGGGATGTGGCGGGTACCCAAGATAGCGTCGCCGCCTTGGGACGCGACAGCTTGCGCGCCTTTCAAAAGGCCCACTACCGACCTGGCGATACCATCCTCAGCCTGGCTGGATTAGTCGATCACGCCGAGGTGGTGAAAATGGTGGAGGCCCACCTGGGCGATTGGGAACCAGGTCCTCGAATCGCCTACGAACCGGCGCCCCCCAACCACACCCACCGTGAACCCAGCATCCAAACAGCCATTCGCGACACCGATCAGGCCCAGCTCAGTTTCAGCTTCCCTGGCCTGTCGCGTGACGATCCTGACAGCTTTTCTCTGCGCCTGCTGAACATTGTGTTGGGAGAGGGAATGCGTTCTCGCCTGTTCCAGGAAATTCGCGAGCGGCTGGGGTTGGCCTATAGTGTGGGCTCTTATATTTCCAACCTCCAAGACGCAGGTTCGGTGGGGCTCTTTGCCAGTGTGGCGACCGAACGGGTAGAACCCACCATCCGCGCCATCCTGGATCAGATCGAGCGAATTCGCCAGGAACCGGTACCCGAAGCCGAACTCCAGAGCGCCTGCGATTTTATCAAGGGACGGTTCGCCCTATCGTTGGAGGACTCGTTTACGTTGGCCTCCTGGTTTGCGCGCCAAACCCTCCTACAAAGCCAGGTCCTCTCTCCCAAAGATACCCTGGATCGGCTCGACGCCACCACACCGCAGGACATCCAACGGCTTGCGCAGGCACTGCTGCGCCCAGAATACATGAACCTGGCAGCGGTGGGTCGATTTTCGGACAACGGAGACGGACTCCGCCAGATGGCGCATTTTTGAGCACAGGCAGATCGTCGTGCAGGCGGGGCACTAGCCGCTCTGTATGGCAGAGATTGGGAGGATCCACTTGACGGTCAAATTGCTGATGCATTGGGATATTCTTCCTGGGCAGGAGCACAGCTACTTTGAATTTGCCATGCGCACCTTTGCCCCAGAACTTATGAAGATGGGCTGGCAGCCCACCGAGGTGTGGTACACCCTCTATGGCGATGTTCCCCAGATCATGACGGCCGGCATCACCGAAACCGCGGATGAAATGCGGACGATTCTCGAAAGCAAAGAGTGGGAGAACCTGCGCAGTCAACTCTTGGAATATGTCACCAACTTCCGGTACAAGGTCATTCCTGCCACAGGACGTTTCCAACTCTAAGTAGCACGGGCCATGCCCCCCTCTCTTGGACCGCGCCGCTTTGCACACCCAAACAATTGCCGCCACCTTTGCACCGCTACCCCTGGACGAAAAAGCGGGCTCCAGTTACCCGGAACCCGCTCTGAAATTGGATGACAGAAGGCAGCTAGGTGCTGCTGTCCTCCTTGGGAGTTGAGGTCTCTTTTTTGGCCTCGCCCGTTCCAACATCGGCGGCAGGGACGTCGGCGCTGTCCTTGGCCTTGGCGTCTTTGGATGTGCCCAGGGTGGAAGACGCCCCCTGGCGATTGTCGGTGACATAGAACCCAGAACCCTTGAAGATGATGCCCACCGGTTGGATCACACGATGGATCGGCCCCTCACATTCGGGACACACGGTCAACGGTTCATCGCTCATGCGCTGCAAGCGCTCGAAACGAACGCCGCAAGAGGCGCACTCGTACATATAGATCGGCATAGTTCCTCGAACCTCCTGCTCCTTCCTTCTATCGACGTCCTATTATACACAGGTTTTCGCCACACGCCAAACCCCAAAGGGATTCTGGTCTCAGAAGAATGCGCCAAGGTTGCGGCGGGTTGGCTCTTGGCTTGTGGCCTTGGCCCCAGCCGTGCACAACGGACGTGGCGTCAATACCCCCA
>CAZNQW010000159.1:0-9078 GCA_964575225.1 uncultured Anaerolineaceae bacterium
AGATGGAATCTCGTGACTGGAGTTCAGACGTGTGCTCTTCCGATCTGTTTTACGACAACGCACAATCAAGCAGCGCCCAGGAAGCATAGCCGGCCCTCACTGTGGTTGCGGCTGGCGATCAGTATCTTCCTGGCCATTTTCTTGTTGGGCGGGCTCTATTCCGGCTATTTGGTTTATTCGACGATTCGGGAAATTGTCGCCCGGGCAGAGTTGCCTGCGCTTCCCGTGTTTCGATTGCCCTCCATCGATCAACCCCAAGTGGAAGCAGAAGAGGCCGTGGGGCCGATTCCGCAAGTGGCCGAGATAACGCCCGTAGCGGGCTCTAGCCAACCTGTGGTGGTCGCTCCCCCCGCGACGCCTGAGACATTGAACGGCGAGCGGATCAATGTGCTCCTGCTGGGGATTGACCGCCGGGGACAAAAGGGCTGGGGCTATCGCACCGACACGATGATCATCGTCACCGTCGATCCGATCAACCATACGGCGGGTATGCTGTCGATCCCGCGCGACCTGCAGCTCGAGATCCCGGGGGTCAAAGAGGACCGGATTAATACGGCCAACGTCTATGGCTATTCCATCGACTATCCCGGTGGGGGGCCAGCATTGCTCACGCGCACTATCGAAAAGAACTTTGGCATCCCCATCGACTACTATGTCATGGTCGATTTCCAGGGCTTTGAAAAGATCGTCGATACGCTGGGTGGCATCACCGTCGACGTGCCCCGGACCCTCCATGATACCCAGTACCCCAACCCCAAACCGGGCGACCTTTATGGGATGAAGACGGTCCATTTTGATGCCGGTCGGCAAGAGATGGATGGCCGGAGGGCGCTGGAATATGCCCGCTCGCGGATGAGCACCAGCGACTTTGACCGGGCCGATCGTCAGCGGTTGATCCTCCTTGCCATCCAGGAAAAGGCTTTGAACCTGAACCTGATTCCCAAGCTACCGTCGTTGGCGGGGACCATTCTCGATACCGTCAACACCAATATGACGTTGGATGACATGTTGGAATTGGCGAGGCTGGCGCCCAAGATCGATATGAACAATATCAAATCGGTGGGCATCAAGAAACCGATGGTCTATGGCTACAAGCGCGAAGATGGCGCAGCCGTCCAGTTGCCCAAGTGGGATCTGATCAACCCGGTGGTGGCCGATCTGTTTGCGGCGCCGGTGGTGGTCCAGGCGGCGCCCACGCCCGAGCCGACTCCAACCCCGGCCGTCACACCGACCATGGCCCCGGCGCAGATCGAGGACTTGCAGCGGTTGGCCTCCGAAGGGGCGCGCATTGCCGTGCAGAACGGCACCTCTGAGCCCAACTTTGCAGCGCGAGTAGCGGCGATTTTGATGGAGCAGGGCTATCAGGTGGTCGAATACGGCGATGCCGACCGGGTCGATTATGCCGGCACCGTCATCGTGGACTATACCGCCAAGACCTACACGCTGGAGAAAATGGTCGAGATGTTCCAGGCGGCGCCGCAGAACGTGCGCCGCAGCCCTAATCTCCGCAGCCAGATCGACATCCGTGTGATTGTCGGTCAAGACTATCTGCTGTCTATGCCCTAAGAGCGCACCGCTCGCGCACGATCTCGGCAGCACAGGTTCTTTCCGGGCCGGTCAATGGCGACACGGCCCGGGGAGGGCCTTTTTTGTTGGGTGGGTGACAGGGCGCATGCCCGGCCTCCCCGAGGACGGGGACGCCGAGCCCGAGAGACACTACCCCCACCGAGACGTCACCCCATACGCATCCAGGTAAGGATCACAAAAGGGAAGGTAAGCCCGCCGACCTCCGTCATGCCCGCGCAAGCGCCTGCGTACTCGCAGGCAGCATCCAAAGGAATGGGCCCCCGCTTCCGCGGGGGCGACGGCCTTGGTTTTGTCGCCGCAAGGCTTTTCATCGGACTTTTCACGAACCGGTGCGCCTATCGATTGCTTTTCAATCTCCTTACCTTGATGCCTATGGGACCTGCCGAGAGGTTACCCCGCCTGCCTGGGCAGATAGGCGCAGCGGGGGTCCATCGCTTGGGATGTGCTCTTGGGGAACCAAAGAAATGGGCAACAGGGCACCTGCCCGGCAAGGGGTCTGCTTATTTTCCTTCTTGGGATCCTTACTTTCTCGTCCCTACGTGCTAGAGCGAGGCCGGCGCGAGAGGCGGAGCGCCTGAGGAATCGTGCGCAGGGCTTTGCCGAACCCATCGCCCAGGCGGTATAGGTACCAGTAGGGCAGGGAGATCGACCGGTGGATGTCATAGCGCTGGACCATGTACTCGGGTTGGGGAAAGAGGTTGAGCCCCAGAAAACGCAGCCGGTCGCCCCATCCGGGCAGGCACAGCAGATCGGTGTAAAAGTCGAGGAGGGGCGTTCGAGGTTCGGCCGTCAGCAGGCGGAACAGGCGTCGCTCGGTGGGGGAGGGCGTGCGTTCCTGGAGGAGCTGCCGAGCTTCTTGCAGGGGCAGGGAAGGCCAGAGGTCTGCCAGGCGCTCGACGGCCTCGCGCAAGACGAGCAACAGCTCCTGATCGGCAGCCGTGTCCACAATCGCCTTCCAGTTGAGCGGCTGGCGATGGATCAGCCAGGCCAGGTCCACGAACCAGCGAAGGCCATGAAAGCGGTGATGCAGGACCAGGTGCGCCATTAGATAAGGCACCTCGGCTTCGGGATAGAGGGTGTGGACCCTATGCCCATGAAGGATGCGCTCAGAAGCGCGCTCCCAAAACCACTCGACCGGAATCTTGTGCATATAGTACGGCACATCGACGACGTGCCAGTGAATCTCGATCATCAAGGGTCTGGGTTCGGGGCGAACAAACGCCTGCTGATTGCGAAACTCGGCCTGGCTGCCGGGGGCCATCTCGACTTCGGTAGAAGCAAAGCCTTGTTCCAAGAGGATCTGTTGGCACACCGGCACTTGGTCGATGGGGATCAGCAGGTCTACGTCGCCCATGGGACGGAGGGCGATGTTCTCATAGACCGTCTCGCAGAGGGCCGCGCCCTTGAGTACAAGGACCGGAATGTCCCTGTCGTTCAGCGGGGCGAGGATCGCCCCCAATGCTTCGAAGCGGAGGGTATTGTCCCGCACCACGGCGAAATAGGCGCCGTCCAGCTCGGCCGACACCGCCGCCGGGATCTCCCGGCCGAACTGGCGGGCGGCATGCCGCAGGAGCGGTGTGACCCCCTGAGATCGCGCCAGGTCCAGGACCTCGGGCCAGGGGATCGCTTCGGCTGGGGCGATGGCGTCGGGGTCCCAGGCCAACGCCAGAAGGCGCCGCAAGAGATCCCAGGCGGGGCCCTGCTCCATCCTGGCTACCCTGCCTGCTTTCTGTGAGGGTGTGTCATCCCACAGCCTCTTGGGGAGTATCCTCGAAAATCTTGCCCGGGTTGAGGATGTGATTGGGATCGAACACGGCCTTGATGCGTCGCTGCAAGTCGATCAGGGTCTCGTTCATCACCAAGGGCATGTACTTTAGGCGTTTGACGCCAATCCCGTGCTCCCCGCTGATGGTGCCGCCCAATGCAGCGACCGCCCGGTATAGCTCCACCAGGACGGCATGTTCCAACTCAGGCCATTCGCCCATGGGGGTGTCGGGGTGTTTGACGATGGTGACGTGCAGGTTGCCGTCGCCAGCGTGGCCGTAACAGGGGATGATCACGCCAAAGGTGTCGGACAGCGCCTGGAGTTCGGGGATCAGATCGGGGATCTGGGCAAAGGGCACGACAATGTCCTCAATGCTTTGCACCGGGCTGTAGACCTTGAACGCTTCGGCAATGTCGCGGCGCACCGACCAAACCCGTTCTTGGGTGGTATGGTTGTCGGCGACATAGACCTCGGTCGCGCCACTCTCCAGGCACAGGGTGCCGATCGTCTCGCTGTCCTGTTCCACCATTTCCTCGCTGTTGCCGTCCACCTCAATGAGCAACATGGCGCCGGCCTGTTCATAGGGCAGCTCTTCCTGCAGGTAGCGGCAGGTGGTCTGGACCGAAAGTCGATCCATGAACTCGATGGCGGTGGGAATGATGCGGCCATGGGTCATGATCTTGGGTACCATGTTCATGGCCGTCTGGGCGTCGGGAAACAGGGCGAGGAGATCGATCTTGGCGGTGGGCAGGGGCAAGAGCTTGAGGATGATTTTGGTGAAAATCCCCAGCGTACCTTCAGAACCGACCATGAGCTGAAGGAGGTTATAGCCAGTGACGTCCTTGACCCGCTTGCCACCCAGGGTGACGATCTCGCCGCTGGGCAGCACCACCTCCAGGCCCAGCACATAGCGGCCCGTCACCCCGTATTTGATGGCCTTGCCACCGCCGGCGTTCTCGGCGACGTTGCCGCCGATAAAGCAGGCCTCGACGCTCATGGGATAGCCGGCATAGAACAGGCCGTCGTCCTTGATGGCCTCGTTGATGGCGTTGGTGACCACCCCCGGTTCCACGACGGCGACCAGGTTCTTGCGGTCGATCTCCAGGATGTGGTTCATCCGTTCCACCGACAGGACGATCCCGCCGTGGACGGGGGTCGCACCGCCCGACAGGCCCGATCCTGCACCACGGGGAGTGACCGGTATCCGCTCCCGATTGGCCAGCTTGAGGATGGCCGAGATCTCGTCCGCGGTGGCGGGTTTGACCACGACGTCGGGGATGCGCGCCAAGCTGGGATCGGGCACTTCGTCCTGGGCGTAGGGCGCCAGCTTTTCCTGGTCGCCATGGAGGACATAGGGGGCGCCCAGGATCGCTTCCAACTCGCCCACGATCGCGGGAGTGACCGGGTTATAGGAGTTCATCATCCTTGCTTCGCCTCGAGTTGTTCCAGGATCGCAGGCAAGAGTTCAAACACGTCGCCCACGATACTCAAGTCGGCTACCTGAAAGATCTGGGCCTCGGGGTCGTTGTTGATGGCGATGATGTTGCGGGCGGTTTGCATGCCCGCCAGGTGTTGGATGGCGCCCGAAATACCACAGGCGATATAAAGCTCCGGAGCCACGGTCTTGCCGCTGAGTCCGATCTGGCGGGGATAGGGCTGCCATCCCCGGTCGACGGCCGCGCGAGAGGCACCGACGCTTCCGTCCAGCAACCTGGCAAGCCGGCCAAGAATTTCGAATCCCTCGGTGTTTTTGAGCCCGCGCCCGCCGGCGACGATCACTTCGGCGTCCTCGATGGCCATACCCTGCGATGTGTCGGGGACAAATTGCTCAAAGCGCATCTCGGTTTCCAGCAGGTGCAGCGGCACCTCCACTCGGACGATGTCGCCGGTTCGGGCGGGATCGCGGTCCAGGGGTCGGGCCGATTTGGGGCGAACGGTGGACATTTGCGGCCGGGCCGTGGGGGTCTTGATGGTGGCCATGATGTTGCCGCCGATGGCCGGGCGGGTTTGGTGCAGCTCGCCGGTTTCGGGGTCAATGGCCAGGTCGGTGCAGTCGGCAGTCAGCCCGGCATGGACCTTGACGGCGACGTAGGGCATGACGGTGCGGCCTGTGGTCGTGGCGGCGGCGATCAGAACCTCGGGGCGGTGGGTCTCGATCAGGTGTTGCAGGCTGCGGGCATGGGGTTGGACCAGAAACTGGGCCAGGGCCGGGTGATCGACCACATAGACCCGGTCTGCGCCGTGGGCTACGAGTTCCTGCAGCTCGGCCTCGGGGATGTCGGCGCCCAGAATGACGGCGCAGAGGCGGCATCCCCGGGCATCGGCCAGGGCTCGGCCTCGGGCCAGCAATTCAAAGGATACAGGATGCAAGACGTTCTGTTTGCGTTCGGCCAACGTCCAGATGTCGGACCAATTCATGGAAACTGCCTCTTGTGTAGGGTGCATCGTCTAATTCCTTGTGGGCAGGAAATTTCGTTTTTCGAGGAATTCGACCACTCGTCGGGCCGCTTGCTCTACGTCGGCGGGCTCTTTGACCGTGATCATCTCGCCCTGGCGGGTGACCTGCGGCTTGGCGATCTTGACCACCTGGGTGGGCGAGCCCTTGAGCCCCAAGCAGTCGGCCTGGGCGTCGATCTCGTCGGGTCCCCAGGTGGGCAGTTCGGTCTGCCTGGCCCGGATCTTGCCCCGCAGCGTGGGCAGTCGGGGGTAGGCGATCTCTTTGACGACGGTCAGCACCGCCGGCAGGGGCGTCCAGACGATTTCGGCGCCGCCTTCCACCAGGCGCTCGACGCGCAAGGCCCGCGGGTCGGCCTCTTGGATGTGGCTAACGTAGGTGATTACCGGCAGATCGAGGAAGGCGGCAATGCCCGGGCCAACCTGTCCTGTGTCGCCGTCGGTGGCCCGCTCGCCGCACACGATCAGGTCCACCTGGCCGATCTGGGTGATGGCCCGAGAGAGGGTATAGGCCGTGGCCCAGGTATCCGAACCGGCAAACTTGCGGTCGCTGAGGAGGACCCCTTCGTCGCAGCCCATGGCGATGGCTTCCTGGATGGCTCGGGCGGCTTTGGCCGGTCCCATCGACAGGGCCACGACCTGGCCCCCAAGCTGTTCGCGCAATCGAAGGGCGGTCTCGATGGCATAGAGGTCCAGGGGATTGACAATGGCCTCCACGCCGGTCCGGATCATGGTGCCCGTTTCCGGGTCCATTTTGACATTGCTAGTTTCCGGCACTTGTTTGATAGGTACGACAATGCGCACGGTTCACCTCGGAAAGGGAATATCACAAACTGCCGCAAGTATACCACACATCGGGGGGGCTGTCACGTTCGCAAGAAGGCTGCATCCGGCACGAGCCCCCAAAGCCTGTCAGAGCTTTCTCGGTTCTCGCGAGATCGCCAGCGCCCGCGCTCGGGTGCCGCGAATTGACCTTTCGCGCATTGGGTGTTAGGATAAAGGGGCCCTGGTACCCAAATCCAGAATGCAGTGGTAGCGCGCCCACAGTCCGCGCCCGATGAGAGGAGAGCATCATGGATAATCCCTTGTACCCTGTGGTCAATGCCCACAATGAATGGGACCCCCTGGAGGAAATCATCGTCGGTACGGTGGAGGGTGCCTTGGTCCCACCCTGGGACGTGATCCTGGAGGCCACTCTGCACCGCCCGGATCTGTGGGATTTCCACAAGCAACATGGCGGTAGCCCCTGGCCCCAGGAGCTTTTGGACGCGGCGCAGAAGGACCTCGACGAGTTTATCCACATTCTGGAGGCGGAGGGGGTGACGGTGCGGCAGCCCACGCCGTACGATTTTACGCGGCCGTTCGCCACGCCCGATTTCGAGAGCAAGAGCAGTTGCTACGCGTTGATGCCGCGGGACGTGTTGCTCATCATCGGCGATCAGATCATCGAGGCGCCTATGGGCTGGCGCTCCCGCTACCACGAAACCCACGCCTACAAAGACCTGTGCAAGGAGTATTTTCGGGCCGGTGCCCGCTGGGTCTCGGCGCCCAGGCCGCAACTGAGCCCAGAGAGCTATGTGGAGGGGTTTGTCGCGCCGCAAGAGGGCGAGCCCATGCGTACTATTCTGACCGAGTTCGAGCCCCTGTTTGATGCGGCCGATGCCATCAAGTGCGGGCGCGATCTGTTTGTGGCCCAAAGCAGTTGCTGCAATCGCTTGGGCATCGACTGGCTGCAGCGGCACCTGGGCCCCGAGTATTGCGTTCACGAGGTGGAGGTCTATGACACCCACCCCATGCACATCGATGCGACGTTCTATCCGCTGGCGCCGGGCAAACTGCTGATCAACCCCGAGCGCGTCCAACGGGTGCCCGAGATGTTTGAAAAGAGCGGCTGGGACATCCTGGTGTGCCCGGAGCCGATGATGCCCGAGAGCCACCCCATGTACAATTGCAGCCGGTGGATTTGCATGAACGTGCTGATGCTGGACGAGAAGCGGGTGATCGTTTCCAAGGGGGAGGAGCGCCTCATCCGGGCCCTCAAGGGGTGGGGGTTTACGCCGATCCCGTGCAGCTTCTGGAATTTCTCGACTATTGGCGGCGGGTTCCACTGCGCCAGCGCCGACGTGAGGCGTCGGGGCGAGCTCCAATCCTATTTCTAGTCTGTTGAATCCAGATTGGCGATCGATTGGCACGGGCGTGCCCCCAATAGAAAACGGAGTGGTGGGGGGGTACCACTCCGTTTTCCTGACGCCGCCTCTTTTGATTTGGCAGAAAGCTGTTTATTTCTTGCCCAGGAGGTTGCCCACGCCCTTGGCGAGGCCGCCCAAGCCCTAACCTTCACCGCCGCCCTTGAGCAGTCCATCTATCTGGCTGGCCACAGGTGCCGGCAGTTTGTCTTTAAGATAGCCGATGACCGTGTCGACGGCCTGTCGGGCTTGGGCCTCCGAAAGGCCCGTCTTTTGGGTTACCAATTTCACCAGTTCGTCCATGTAGTGCATTCCCTTCCTCTGTAGATGTTCAGGCTATAGAGATGCAGGGGCCCGAACGCTTCCCTGCCTGGGCCGACTTAGCGCGACTGGAGAAGGTCGCGGATCTCGGCAAGCAACTTTTCTTCGTTCGAGGGTTCCGCTGGAGCGGCTGGTTCAGGTTGTGCTTTCACCTTGTTATAGGCGCGCACAATCAGGAATAGGATAAAGGCGATGATTAAAAAGAGCACGATGGCCTGGATGAAATTGCCATACTTGATCATCGCCTCGCCCACTTGGATAGACAATGCGGTGAAATCCAGGCCGCCCAATAGGACGCCTACGATGGGCATGATGATATCATTGACCAGCGAGGTGATGATCGCCCCAAAGGCGCCACCAATGATCACGGCTACGGCCAGATCGAGGACGTTGCCCTTCCCAATGAAATCTCGGAACTCCTTTAACATATTCCCCCTCCTGTGTGTTTTTTTGCGCGTTGGAACGCGCCTGCCCAGGCCTGGGTCCCGATAGAGCGGAACCTGCCATCAAGTAAGAGGATACCCGCCAAACATTTCGATTTACATTAAGGTGCCCAACAAGCACGGCACCAAACGCTTTTTTAGGCAGCGGGCTGCATTCCAAAGGCGTGCAGGGGGCCGTCCCCGAGACGGGGACAGCGAGCCAGGTTTGGGAGCCATGGCAGAGCGGCCGGATAATCTTTGGTGGTCATCCAGCACGTAGGGCCTGGATCTGGCGATTTGGGACAAGCACAGGTGCAGAGCTAGACTCTGCGGCCACGTGGAG
>CAZNQW010000160.1:0-9073 GCA_964575225.1 uncultured Anaerolineaceae bacterium
CTTTCAGGGTCCGAGATACGAACCAATCACAGTACGTTGCACCTGGGGCACCCACACCTGACGGGAGAGCCGTCAGGTGCTGTCCCCTCGTTCCGCCTGGGACTCTCTCGGATCGCTCCTGCCCAGCAGTCCCTCCACAAAGGCCTCCATGGTCGGCCAATCGCGAAAGTATTGTGCCTCGCCGCTATGTACGTGCTGGACCTTGCCGCGCCAGTCGGTTTGCCCGCCGCCCATGTTTTCCGGCCATAGTCGCAGCGTGAACAGGTGAGAGCTGTGCGACGGCCGGTCTCTATCGTTCTTTTCGACCATTGGCGGCAACCCCCTCGCGATTGTATCCAGTGCCGGCTTGGTTAACCAATAGGCACCCCCAGTTGTTGGAGGAGGGCGGGCATTTCAAAGTAGACGCGGCCGCACTGGATCTGGTCGTTTGCCAGGTCATAGACCACACACATGGGTACGCGCACCTCCTTGCCCGTTGCTGGACTGCCGGCGAACTCGCCGATGTGTTTGCCGACAAAGTGGCCTTCGAGCAGGGCATTGTTCTCGCTAAAGAGCATGAGATGTGTGGCGACGGTCGCGTCGAAGGCAATGTGATAGAGGTAGTTCAGCATGCCAACCACAGCGTCACGGCCATGGTGCTCTTCCCCTGTGCCCATAATGGTGAAAACGACATCCTCGGCGATCATACTGACGTCGCCATGTTCCGCGCCAAGGTAGCGTAGCACCGTTTCTCGAGTGCTTTCGATGGACATAGCCAGTCTCCTCCAAGTCAGAATGGTTAGATATTTGAACCGTCGAGATTACAGAACGCCATCATGAGTCCGCCCAAGAGAAACACTTTCGGCAGGAGAGGGAAGATGCCTCCCTCTCCCGCCGGCATCAACGCTGGGGGGGGGCGCGCAACGTTCTAGTCAAAGTGCCCCTTGCCCGTATAGGTGGCCACGATATTGGGCAGACATGTGGGGCCCATGCAGCCGAGGTCCAGTGTCGCAGAGGTCTCTCCGACGCCATGCAGCTTCTCGTAGGCGCCCGTGCCCGACACGATGACGTACCGCCCGTTGACGTTGGCAGTGTACTCCCCTGTCCACGTGATCTGAGCCTGGAAGTTGAGCGTGATGGTGCCGTATTCACCCACCAGCGTCTTGGTGCCGTGGATGGTGTCGGCAGCGATAAAGAACGCCTCGGAGGCAGACCCGCCATCCTCGAATAGGCCGCTGGTCGAGAAGATGCCTGCGGCGGAAGACTCACCGGTCATCCACATCTGTGCCTCGATCGTCAGGGGCTCGGGGGGCGTCGCCCGCGCAGGCGCGGGCAGCGCCAATAGAGCGCAAACCAGAACCAACGCCATTGTGACAGAAGCCCTCGCTTTCATTTCAACCCTCCTTGCAACTTGTGACGGGCTGTTTTGGGGACCCTGTCCCCACCGTCTTCCCCTATCATAGCAGGAGCAGCGTTTGCAAAGCGTTTCGTCGGGCGTTTCGTGGCATATGGGGGTGAGACAGATCCCTTTTTGAGGACAGGAGCCATGCCATCATCTGCCCAAAGCTGCAGAGATGGCCCAGGATTGTCCATCAGCGCTCGTGCTCCTCGATCCAGGCCAGGCTGGCGGTGATGCTTGGTGTCCAGCCCGTGGCCTGGGCAGCCGGCTGCCCATCATAGCCCGCGGCAGGGGCCAGCGGTTCATAGCCGGCGAACCCGGCCCGGTAGATGTCCACATCGCCGTCGTGTTCGACCGAGACCAGGATCCCATAGGAATTGCCGGGCAACGAAGCGGGCTGGGCCCAAGGGACACCCCTTTGGGGGTGGACGAAGGAGAGGCGGCGCAAGTACCCGCCGGGAGCTCGCCGTCACTCAGAGAGTCCGGCTCGGTGCCGGCCGGCCCCCGCCGGGCTCGCCAAGACTGCCTTCGGGAGACCAGGAGAGGAAAAATTGTAACACCAGGCTCATGCGCCTCAAGGTTCCTGTTCTGGGCAAACCCACCTCCTTCCCTATGTCAGCCTCCCGGACCCTGCCCCACCCACTCGGCAGCCGGGACCCCTACATCGTCGTCTAGCGCACCTCAATTTCGAGAAGGCGGTTCAGCTCCACATTTGGGCATAGATCCACCTTGTACCGGCCGTTCGGCCACAGGCTGCAGAACGTTCCAGTGGTGACCCTGCACAGGATCTGTTTGTTACATTCTCCGCCCGTTGTACAGCCAGATCTCTGTACCAGCGGTAAAATCCTTACGCAGCCGCCGACTCAGCCTTGCCTCCAGGGTGTACACCACCGTGGACGATGCAGCGTGCCGCGTCGGGCAGCCCATCACCCGGATTGGCAGGCGAAATGGCAGGTCGACCTGCTGTCCTGGCTCGAAGCGGGTCTTGCTTGCCAGCACCACCCGGTCGAGCGAGGGATAGATGGTACTGTGCTTGTAGCGCGCCGCGTGCACCTTTTCATGGCGTTTGAGGTCCACCCGTACCTCACTCGCGTCAAAGCTCTTGCGGGGGTGGATCAGGAGCCGCCCCTCGATCGTCTCCCCCTCTACCCACTCCAGGCTGGGCAGCCAAAGCTTAAATTCCACCGTCCCCGGCTCGCTGGATTCGCCGAACGCGCCCGCCTGAGCATGCTTCCCGGGCGGAGGAACCACCAGGGGCACACCGACCGTTGCATTCATATCTTTCTTGTGGTGGCGATCGAGCGTTGCCTTGACCCGCCAGTTGCTTTCCAGCGATGAGCTGGCGTACGGAGGAAACGCGTCCGCGGGGATCGGCAGATCCACCTGATACGTTCCATGGTGCCCGGCGGCTAGGGCCGTCTCCCCCATCAGTGTTTGCGCTGCCACGGCCTCATCCACCGTGACGTGCCTGGATCCCCCGCCATCGTCGTCCTCAACGATGCTCACCTCCCAGGCCAGCAGTCCGACGCGGAACTCGGATATTTCGGTCTCCTTTTCACTGTCGAGCGTGATCGTGGCGTGTATCAGATCCCCAGGATAGTAGGGTCCGGCGGGACGATCGAGCTCAATAGCGAGGTTGGTTCCTCCCTCGAACAGGTTGATCGGCATGGCCCACCTCCTTGTATACGGGCTGCGGTTTGTTTTGGGACTGTCCCACCCGCTACTGTCATCATACCTGAAGAAGCGTTTTCAAGGCGTTTCGTAGATTGATTCGAGGCAGAGATCTATGGGAAAAAGAGATCCAGGGAGGTGCCAGCCAGCGAAACCTTTCATGACCCCGGGGGAAAGCGGCAAGCATCACCAGGCAGGCGCCCGGCTACAATGGCGTTCGAGACCCAACTACAGGTAGCCCATCTCCTGGGCTAGTTCCAGGGCTCGATCCAGGTGGTGACGCGCTACTTGGGCCCGATCCTCTGCCTTGGCCTGAAGCGCCGCCTCCAGGGCGGAGTTGAGGCTATCCGGCAGGCGCTGCTGCCCTGGTTCGAGCAGCGCCTTTGCATGGGCCCAGGCTTTCTCCTCCCAGCCTGGCTCCAGCAGTACAGCGATGAGGGGCCAAAGGGCCTGCCATTGGAAGGGGTACACCAGCGGTGACTGCCGCCAGATCGCCGATGCCTCTTCGCCCTTCTGCTTACCCCCATCCAGATCCCGCCTGCGCCAGGCGAGCCACGCCTGATTGCCTTTGGCTGCAGCCACGTAGTCAGGCATGTGGGCAGCCTCCGCTGCCTCTTGGGCACGCAGAGCGTAACTCAAAACCCCATCCATCTCGCCTTGGAAGCGGCACAAAACGGTCAGGTAGGTTAGACTGAGGGTCTCAAAGGGCAAATTCCCGGAGGTTTCGGATAGCTCCAGTGCGGCCTGCAGGTGCTCCTCGGCCTTATCGAGCTCGCGCCGCCAGAGGTGCAGGAACCCCAATTCGAACTGGCATTCGGTCCTGGTCTTCAGACTGCCCCATTCCCGGCTTAATGCGAGCGCTTCGCACGAGTCAGCCAGCATCTCGTCTGACACAACGTAGCGTTCCCTCCTGAGGTGCATGAGACAGGAGGCCACCAGGAATCGCATGCGGGCAGCACCGCCTCCACGCTCCTGCACGACCGGCTGTACCTTCTGCACTAGATCGTCCATCTGGGGCCACTGCGCCAGCCAGTAGTGCGCCCAAACCCGCTCAACCTGCACCTCAAGCCATTCATCCCACCATCGGTCGGCATCCCCGCCGGGTTGTTTGCCCAGGGTTATTTCGGCTCGACGGCAGGCATCCAGTGCCTCGGCATAGCGTCTCTGCTCGCACATCACGGGCCCCACCTTGCGGTGGAGGCGTGCCAGTCCTATTTGGTCTGTGTGGGGGATCTGGGCCTGCGCGTTCTGGTAGGCATATAGGGCATCCTCGTGTTGTGCTCTCAGTTGGAGAACATCGCCCAAATTTTCCCAAAGACGCGCAGCAACCCCCTGACGGCGCCCCCTCTCGCCCGGGCCTGGCTCGGCCTCTTGCACAAGCGCCAGACCACGCCGTAACAGGGCAATGGCTTCCTCGTTGGAAAAGACCTGGCGCGCCACCTCAGCGGCACCCAAGTAGTAGGGAGCTGCCTGCTCTGGCAGGCCGGCCCGCTCATAATGGGCTGCCACCTGATGACTGACAGGTCCCAGCTCCGCGGCGTGGAGGGCCTCGAGCGCCTCGGCGACGTGGCGATGCAGCAGTCGTCGCCGCGCTGCGCTCATGCTGGCGTAGGCTACCTCCCGCAGCTTGTCATGGCAAAAATCGTAGGCGCCTGTTCCATGCTCCTGCACGATGCGCTTGCGCCACATCTCGTCCAACTCGCGAACCAAGGATTCCTCATCGCGGCTGCTTACCTCCCTCAGAAGCTCGAGGTTGAACTCCCGTCCGATTGTGGCCGCGACCTCAGCCAGTTCGCGGGCCGAGGCCGAGAGTTGTGCCAGGCGCGCCTGAAGGACCGCTTGTACCTTGGACGGCAGGCCTGTGCTGCTTGGCAAGGGATCGTGAGGGAGTTCTCGTGCCGCACCGGCAACCAACCTCGCGTCATCCACCGGCAGCCCGGCCCGCATGGTCTCGACGATAAACAGGGGATTGCCCTCCGTCTCCCGGTATAGGAGTTGGGCAGTCGTTGTGCTAATCTCCACGCCGGCAACCCGCCTGGCCAAGGTCCGGGTGGCGGCCTCGTCCAGCGGTCCCAGCTCCACTTCGGTCACCTGTCCCTCTAGGCGCAGTGCCGGAAGCGACAACGCCAGCGGATGCTCCTGCCCAATCTCCTCCGGCCGGTAGGTGCCAACGACGAGCAGCCGCGCACTCGGATCGAACCGCAGTAGGAAGTGCAGCCATTGCAGGGTATCCCGATCGCACCACTGCAGGTCGTCAATCGTCAACAGGAGCGGCTGGGTGTTGCTGAGGATGGCACGGGACAGTGCTTCAAAGAGGCGCTGTCGTTGCCAGGTTTCGGTCAGTGCCACCGGCCTGGGCAGGTCCGGCCGCTGGACCAGCACCTCCGGCAGTAACCGCGCCACTTCTGCCAACCATATATCTTCCAGGGATGCCAGTGGATGAGACCTCAGCCAGGCGGTGACCGGCGCGTAGGCCAGTTGGCCCTCAGCCGCATAGCAGCGAGCGTAAGCGCTGGTGATCCCTTGGCGAGCAGCCCACTGCACCAGCTCCTCTGCCAGTCGGGTCTTGCCGATGCCGGCCTCGCCACACAGCATCACGACATGTGGCTCTCTGCCCCCGGCAACAGCACGCCATACCTGCAACATCTGCCACCACTCATTCTCCCGGCCCACCAGGGGATAGAATGCGGTCGCCGCTGGTGTTGCTGGGAAGGATCGTGGTTCTGCGCCCAGCAACTGCTCGTAGGCCTCCCGGGTCGCGGCGCTTGGTTCCACGTCAAGCTCGCGCCGCAAAGCAGTCGTGCAGGTGTGGTAGACACGCAATGCGCCGGCCCGGTCACCATTTAGGGCATGCAGGCGAATGAGACGTCGATGGGTGGCTTCGTGCACGGGATCATGCTGTAGGAGGCGCTGGGCATAGCGGATAGCCGCCGGATAGTCGCGCTGCTCCTCCAGCAAGCGAACCAGTCGTTCCGAGGTGCAGAGATATGCCCGGCGCAACTCTTCACGTTGGGGTATGATCCAATCATCGTAGCAACTGGGCAGCAAGTCCCCCTTGTATAGGGTGACGGCCCGCTCCAACACCTCGCGAACTGCAGCGGTATTGCCCGCCCGTATTGCCTGCTCCGCCTGATCCAGCGCGGTTTCAAAATCGGCCACATCCAGGAAGAATGGGGTGTCGGACCGCCATTGAAGGGTCTGCACTCTGGCGTCAATATAGGACTCTGCCTCGGGCAGGGCGTGCCGCAGGTGGTGCAACAGGTTACGCAGGTTTGTGCGGGCCTGGGCTTCGGTGGTGTCGGGCCAGAAGAGAAAGGCCAGGTGCGCGCGGGGTTGAGGGGAGCCTCTGTGTAGCAGCAGATATGCCAGCAGGGATTGCAGGCGCGGCGTATCAACGTCTGTGACGGGTGTTTCATTGTGCCTGATGCAGAAATCGCCCAGCAGTGAAACGTTCAGCATTGATTCACTCCTGTCTCAAGAAGCCAAGTGCAAATGCTGCCGTTCGACTACCATTGTACCATGACCCACACCAGTGTCAAAGCGTGCCTGGCGGATGTATAGCCCCAAGCCCGAAGGTCTTCTGCAGCGCCTGCCTCACCCGAGTTGATTCGAGCAGACTTGTGTGGATCAGCAATACCCAAACCACCAGATTTCACCCGGGTGTTGTCCCGATCCTGCCAGGGGAAGATGTAAGCAAGAGTCATGCCGAAGACAAACGGCGTGTCATACGGGCTCTGTCGACGAGGAAACCGGCGGCACGTGGAACGAGCTGAGGCAGACCATCAATGGCGCCATGGATGGGGAAAAGCTCACGCCCATCGTGCACGGCAACCTGTCCTGGCCGAAAAATGTCATCCGAGCCGAGATCATGAGAGCTGTCTTCCAGGCTGGGAGTTTCCTGGCCATGAGGACAAGCAGTACCCGGTCACGCCAGGTGAGAACCGGGCGTTTCGGCTGGTTCCTGACGGACAAGGTTTTTTGGTCAGGACAGGCGGCCGATGCAGCACCCTACTCGCCGATCAACGCCGCTGCCTCCTGCAGGTCAGGTAAGGCCAAGCCCTCGGTGAACCCCTGAACCATCTCCTGCAGGTAGCCGCGCGCCTCTGCCAACTCGGCGACATAGGCCTCACCCTGCCGGGCCCGCAGGCGCACCAGGCTCATAGCCGCTCGCAGCTCCCACCAACGGCTCCCCTGCTCTCGGGCTACTTCCAAAGCACGGTGAAAGCAGGCTTCTGCTTCGGCAACTGACGCTGGATGGCTGACCCCCGAAGACGCCAGCCCTCTATCGTCCAACCTGAGCAGCATCTCCCCGCGCATGCGCCAGACTTCGGCCTCCATCGGCCGCATGCCGGTGCGGTCGATCCAGGCCTTGGCCCGATCCATGGCTTCCAAGCCCAGCTCGGGCTGGTCGGCGCACACGCACACCTCGGCCTGAAGCCACAGGAGAGCGGCGTAGCCAGCTCCAGAACCTGCACTCTGCCAGGAGGAGAGAGCTTCGATCGTCCGGGCCACGCCCTGCGCGCAATTCACTTGCGCACTACCCGTTCCAGCCTGGGTTTGCTCCAGCGCCGACAGCAGCTCGGCCCACGCGCCGTAGACCAGATTGAGCTGGCCGAGGGGTCGCAGGGCTTGATGGTGGCCCAAGGCTGTAGCCAGATCGCGGCCGAGGACAGAGGTGGTCATCATCGCCATAAAATGGGAAAAGGCAAGGCTTGACGGCTGGTCCAACTCTTGCCCCCACGCTATTGCCTGCCGAAAGCGAGCCCGGGCTTGGTCCGGGTACCCCAGCTGCCACAGCACAGCGCCCAGCATCGTTTGGGCCATCACACCCGAGTCCACTGCTACCAGTCCGCCTAGCGGACGGCCGGCATGCAGGTCGTGCGGGGTAAGAGCGCGGCTCAGGTGGTCGCGGGCGGAGACGAGTTGTCCCCGCAGCCAGTGGCTGAAGCCCAGCGCCAAGTGCCCCAGCATGAGGGACTGCCCATCCCCTTCCTCGCCCTGCCCTGAGCCTGCCGAAGGGGCCAAGCTTAGGAGCTGCTGGCCCACCCGCTCGGCTCGTGCAGCGTCGGTCGACCAACCTGCCGATAGCGCCAGCACGGTCAGTGCGGTGGGGCGTTGCGGGTCGTCCTCCAGGTCAGGGTGTTGGACCAGCTCCGAGAGACGTTCCAGTGCCCGCGTATGGGCCGGCGCCGCCCAACCTCGCTGCAGCATCGCGGGAGTGCTGATCGCCATACAGAGATTCAGCTCCAGACGCAGGCGCTCTGGTCTTGAAACAGAGGCCTCGGCGCCCTGCAGCAGCGCCAACCCGCGCTCCAGGTGCGCGATCGCCTCCTCGTAGGCCACCAGACGCGTCGCCCACCGACCCGCCTCCAGGTGATAGCGGACCGCCTCCAGGAGCCGGCCTGCCTTTTCGCAGTGCCAGGCCAACTGCGGACTGGCCTGGGCCATGGCCACCTCATCGCTCCGGTACAGGTCTTCCAGTGCCGCCCCCACCTCGCGGTGCAGGTGGGCCCGGTCCACGGCGTCCAGGTGATCATAGAGATACTCCTGAAACAGGGTATGGGCAAAGTGGTAGCACGACAGCGACCGGTCTCCACCCGGCAGGGATCGCACCCCGATCGCCTGCACCAGCCGGCTCTCGATAGACAGCGGACCGCTGAGCCACTGACGGGCCCACGAAGGCTCTGCACCCAATGCACGGGCTGCCACCTCCGCGCTGAACGATTTGCCCTCCACGCTGGCGGCCTCCAGCAGGCGACGGCCCTCACGCGGCAGCCGGCCCACCCGTTCAGCGATGACTGCCTCTACTCTCGGTGGCAAGCGCTCCCACCGCAGATCTGTCCGCTCGATCCATCGCCCCTTCTCGTCGGACGTCACATTACCCCGTTCCTGGAAGGTGCGCAGCAGCTCAACGGTAAAGAGCGGATTGCCGCCCGTGTGCTCATACAATGCCTGGCGGAAGGCCGCCCCCAAGCAGTTTGGCTCGCTATCGACGTACGCCTCAACAAAAGCCCGGCCATCGGA
>CAZNQW010000161.1:0-8957 GCA_964575225.1 uncultured Anaerolineaceae bacterium
CGATCTGATTGCGATGCCGCCCAACGTCCACACCCTGCCCCCCGGTCAAACCCTTCAGGATCAGGTGATTTCCGGCGAGCTGGATGCCATGATGTGCCCCTGGCCACCCAAGCGATTTGCCGAACGTCCCAGTCCCCTGCGGCGCCTCCTGGTCCACTTTCGCCAGGAAGAGCAAGCCTATGCCCGGCGGGTGGGGTTCTATCCCGGCTATCACATCCTGGCCCTGAGGCGCGAGGTGTTCGAACGCGAGCCCTGGATCGCCCGCAGCCTGTTCCACGCTTTTGAGCAATCGCGCCTGATGGCCGAAGCCCAGCGTCGCTGGCTGGCCGATGCCAGCCCCTGGTTGCTGGCCGACCTGGAAGAGATCGAGGACCTGCTGGGCCCCGGCTGGCGCGCCCACGGCCTGGAAGCCAACCGGTCCATGATCCAGATCTTCTGCGACGAGGAGCTCGCCCAGGGCCTGATTGCCCGGCCCATCGATCCCGATGCCCTCTTTGCCGAATCCGAACAGGCCATTGGAGGCTAAACCCATGCCTGAACAACCGGCCTGGCGATTCCAAAAGCTCATCAAGCCCCTCTTTGACCTGCCTACAGGGCACCTCATCCTCAAGGGCCGCGTCCTCACCTGCGCCGGCGACGAGGTGATCGAGGACGGCTTTGTCGAGATCGAGGGCCGCACCATCAAGGCCGTCGGCCCCGCCTCCGAGCTGGGCGCCGTCGCCGATCCCGAAGCCCTGATCGAAACCGGCGGCACCCTTTTGCCCGGACTGACCAACAGCCACGCCCACCTGGCCTGGGACGGCATCCACGACCTGGCGCAGCAGTCGTTGAACGACCCGCCCGAGATCAGCGCCTACAAAACCTGCGGCAACATGCTCATCGCCCTGCGGGCCGGCATCACCACCGTGCGCGACCTGGGCGTGAGCGCCACCAACGTGGTTGCCAAGCAGGCCGTCGAGCAGGGCCTGTTTCCCGGACCGCGCCTGCTCATCACCGGCGAGTCGATTGTCCAGACCGGCGGCCACACCTACTGGTGCTGCCGCGAGGCCAGCGGCGCCGACGAGATGCGACGGGCCGTACGCGACCAGGTCAAGGCCGGCGCCGACCTGATCAAGATCATGGCCTGCCACGACCGGCTCGAATTCACCGACGCCGAACTGGAGGCCGTCGTCGACGAGGCCCATCGCAACGGCCTGCCGATTACCGCCCACGCCACATTTGACGCCTGCATCGCCCGGGTGGTGCATTTCGGCGTTGACGTGTTGGAACATGGTGGTCAGATGAGCGACGAGACCATCGACCTGCTCGTCGCCCGCGGCGTCCCGATCATCCCCACCCTGGCCCCGGTGGTCATGCAATCGCAGCCCGAGGTGGCCCGTCAGTTCAACATCCCCGAGTGGAAGATCGCCGAGCGGCAGCGCGCCGTGGCCGACCCCAGCCGCTATGAGAGTTTGGTCAAGGCCGCCCAGGCCGGCGTGCCCATGGTCTTTGGCACCGACGCCGGCAGCCCGGCTGTGGGCCACCACGTAGTCGTCCCCGAACTCGAGTTCATGGTCAAACTGGGGCTGGTGGCGGGCAACTATGGTGCCATCCACAGCGCCACCGACGCCGCAGCCCGCCTCAACCGCCTCGATGGCCAACTGGGCACCCTCCAGGCGGGAAAACTGGCCGACCTGATCGTCGTCGCCGGGAACCCCCTTGGCGACCTGGACGCCCTGGCCCGCGTGCAGATGACGTTTAGAGCGGGCAGCCGCCTGGTATAGACCAAACGTGAAAAGGAGAACAGGGATATGGAACCGAACACAACCCATCGCGTCACCCGCGTCCACCACATCGGCGTCACCGTCACCGACGCCCAAAAGGCCGTCGACCAATGGGCCGAGGCCTTTGGCTTTCCGGGCAGGGTCGTCGACATCCCCGAAAACCGGATGAAGATCGGCATCGTCGAGGTGGCCGGTGTGACCTTTTTTCTGAACGAGTACACCGACCCCGACCGCAAAGCCCAGGCAGCCCAGGGCCTCGAACTGCCCGTTTCCTTTTCGGGGCACCAGATCGTCAACGTCCACGGCGAAGGCATTTCCCATATCGCCTTCGAGACCGACGACCTGGAATACCACATGGCCAAGGCCCAGGCGGCCGGCATGCGAGCCAAATTCGCCGAGCCCCGCGACGCGCTGGAGGGCGTCTGCAATTTCATCCAGCCGGAGGATGCGCGCATCCCCATCGAGTTCATGCAACCGGTGGAGGGCCGGCCCAATCCCCTGGCCTGACACCGGAAGGGGACGTTGATCACAGAGAGAGGAGAACCGATGAAAATTCTCAAACCGGAAGGCATCTTTTGCTCGCCGCGATACTACCCCGGCGTGCGCGCCGCCAACATGATCTTTACCGCCGGGCGCGTGCCCCTGGACGCCGACGGCCACGTCTACGCTCCCAACGACGCCCGCGCCCAAACCGAGAACATCATGGAAGCCCTGGGCCTCATCCTGCAAGAGGGGGGCGCCACCTTCCAGGATGTGGTTTACGTCCACACCTACTTTTTGCGCGACGAGGACATGCCCGTCATCCACGAGGTACGGCAGCGGTTCATGGGCGATCACTACCCGCCCCACACCGGCTCCAAGGTCGACAGCACCTCTTGGGTCGAGCGCGGCATCCGCCTGGAGATCGAGGTCTTTGCCGTCGTCGAAGACTCGTAGGCGGACCGGATATGTACGACTGCCTGATCAAGAACGCGCAGATCCTCGATGGCACCGGGGTGCCGGCTTTTCCCGGCGACCTGGGCATCCGCGACGGGCGCCTGGTGGCCCTGGGTTCCCTGGGCGACGAGGCCCGGCGCATCATCGACGCCACCGGCCTGGTGGCTGCGCCCGGCTTTATCGACATGCACAGCCACACCGATCTCCAATTCTTTGGCGACGAACCACCCCAGGCCAAGGTCCGTCAGGGCATCACCACCGAGCTATTGGCCCAGGACGGCCTGGGCGTGGCGCCGATCGACGATGAAAACCTGGCCCTCCTCTCCGAGCTGACCGCCGGCCTGCTGGGAGTGCTGCCCCTCGAAGGCTGGACCTGGCGCTCCTTCGACGACTATCTCCAGGCCCTGGACCGCCGCGGGCTACCCAACAACGCCGCCGTCCTGGCCTCCCACGGGCCGCTGCGCATCCTGGCCATGGGCATGGCCAACCGTCCGGCCTCGACCGTCGAAATGGCGACCATGGACGGCCTGCTCCAACAGGCCCTGGAAGCGGGCGCCTTTGGCCTGTCCACCGGGCTGATCTACCCGCCCTGCAGCTATGGATCCACCGAGGAGCTGGTCGACCTCAACCGCCGGGTGGCCGCCCAAGGAGGCATCTTTGTGGTCCACCAGCGCGACGAGGGCTATCTGATCGAAAAAGCCTTTGACGAAGTGACCCACGTGGCCCGCCAGTCAGGCGTCCACCTCCACGTCTCCCACCTGCAAGCCTACGGCCGCGTCAACTGGCCCACCATGGACCGGGTGCTGGAAAAGGCCGAGGCTTTCCGGGCCGAGGGCGGCCGGGTCACCTGGGACCGCTACCCCTATCTGGCCGGCTGCACCGTCCTGTCGGCGGTGTTGCCCCAATGGACCCTGTCGGAGGGCACCCAGGCGCTGGTCGAAAACCTGACCCGGCCCGGCTTTCGCGCCCGCATCCGCGCCGATTTCGCAAAAGGGCTCGACGTGTGGAACAACCGCTCCATCTCGGTGGGCTGGTCCAACATCATCGTCTCGGCGGTGCACAGCGAAAAGAACCGTTGGATGGAGGGTCGCTCCTGCGCCGACCTGGCCGAAACCCTCTCCAAGGACCCCATCGATTTCGTCTGCGACCTGCTGGCCGAGGAGAACCTGGCGGTAACCATGATCAGCTTCTACGGCTCGGACGAGGTGTTGAACCGGGTGCTGAGCCACCCTCAAGCCACCGTCGGCTCGGACGGCATCTTTGGCGGGCGCCCTCACCCCCGGCTGCACGGCGCTTACCCCCGCTTTTTACAGGAGTTCGTGCGGGAGCGCAAACTGCTCAGCCTGCCCCAGGCCATCCACAAGATCACCGCTTACCCGGCGAGCATCCTGGGCCTGGCCGACCGGGGCACGCTGCGCGAGGGCTTTTGGGCCGACCTGGTCCTTTTCGATCCGGCACGGGTGGCCGACACCGCCACCTACGAGGAACCCGAGCAGGCACCCATGGGCCTGCCCTACGTACTGGTCAACGGCGAGGTCGTCGTCGACAACGGAGCGTTCACCGGCCGCCTGCCGGGCCGGGCGCTCCGAAAATGCTCATAACCTCAATGGGAGGAAATTCAGGTGAAGGTTGAATCAGATCGTTCTGTGAACCAGGTACTCAGTCCCGCCCTACCGCTGCACCTCACGCCCGAGAACACGGCTTTGATCGTGGTCGACATGCAGTATTTCGACGCCCACCGCGATTATGGCGAGGGCCGCACGGCCAAAGACCTGGGCGTGGAGCAACATTTCGAGGAATTTTTCGCCGAGATCGACGCCATCGTCCCCCGTATCCAGCAGCTTCTGGCCCTGTTCCGCCGCAAACAGATGGAGGTCATCCATATCCGCGTCTCTGAAGTGACGCGCGACTCGCGCGACGTGGGCCGCAAGCAGTTGGTGCGCGGCTTTATCGTCCCGGCGGGCAGCCGCGAGGCCGCCTTTTTGGACGAATTGCTGCCGGCCTACGACGAGATTATCATCAACAAATCCTCGTCGGGCGTCTTTCCGGTGACCAACCTGGACCGCCTGCTGCGCAATATGGGCATCACCCATCTGATCTTTACCGGCACCTCGACCAACGGCTGCGTCGAGAGCGCCGTGCGCGACGCCGTCGACCTGGGCTACGACGTAGTGATGGTCTCCGACGCCAACGCCGCCGGAACCGTCGACACCCACGAGCTGGCCCTGCACACATTGGCCAGTCCCGTGACCCGCATCCTGACCACCGACGAGGTAGTGGAGCTGGTCGAGCCCCTGCCCAACGGCGACCGGGAGGCCCGGAGCGGGCTGGAACGGGTCAAGCCCTATCTGCCCAAGCCCCTCGACGACCTCAGCGGCGCCGACCAGGATCCCTACGAAGCCATCATGCCGCCCGCGCTGAAAAAGGACCTGCTCCCCCAGAACACCGCTCTGGTGCTGGTCGACGCCCAAACCCTCACCTGCGATCCCACCGGGGGACTGGCGTCGGCCGTCGCTGCTCGTGGACAGGCCGAGGCTCTGGCGGGCTATTTTGCCCGCGTCCAACAGGCCCTGCCGGGCATGGCCCGTCTCCTGGAGACCTGCCGCGCCCAGGGCTATCCGGTCATCCACGTCCGCACCGCGGGCAAACTGCCCGATGGCCGCGACATGAGCCGCAAACTGCGCGCCCAGGGCCTGGCCTTTGGACCCGACAGTCCCCAGGCCCATTTTGTGCCCGAACTCGCGCCCCGTGAGGGCGAGGTGGTCCTGAACAAACCGGCCACCGGTATCTTTACCGGCACCGGCCTGGACGAGCTGTTGCGCAACCTTCCCATCGAGAACCTGATCCTGGTCGGCGTCTCGTACGACGGCGCGCTGGAAGGCTCGATCCGCAGCACCAGCGACCGAGGCTATGGGCTGGTCCTGGTGCCCGACGCCTGCGCCACCTACCACCCCACCCTGCAGGACAAGCTGTGGACGGTGCAGGCCGGCGTTATCGAGGTCAAGAGCGTCGAACAGGTCGTAGCCCAGATTCAATCAAACTCGTGAGTTTTCTCAGCGAACAAGACAAAGGAGCACCACCCACCATGAATCGTCAAGCCATCCATCAGTATATCGATGAACACCTCGATGAACACGTGGCCCACATCCAAAAGTGGGTCCGCCAACCCAGCGTGAGCTGGGACAACCTGGGCATGCGCGAATCGGCCGAGATGGTGGCCGAGTCCTACCGCGAGCTGGGTTGCCAGGAGGTCGAGGTCATCGAGGGGCGCTATCACCCTGGCGTGTGGGCCCACTACGACGCGGGCGCGCCGCTGACGGTCCACAACTATTGCATGATCGACACCCGCACCGTCGAACCGGGCACCTGGTCCTACGACCCCTGGGGCGCCGAGCTGACGGCCATCGGGCCCTTTCCCAAGGTGCTGGTCGGCCGCGGATCGATGGGCGCCAAGGGACCCTACGTGGCCTGGCTCAGCGCCCTGGAGGCCATCATCGCCGTCGAAGGCACCCTGCCCATGAACATCATGTTCCTGGCCGAAGGCGAAGAGATCATGGGCAGCCCCAGCTACGCCGGCTTTGTGGAACGGTACGCCGACCGCCTCAACACCGTCGACGCCAGCTTTTGCCCGGCCAGCACCCAGACCGGCAGCGGCACCGTCTCGGTGGGCTTGGGACTCAAGGGCATGGTCGTCGTCGAACTGACCGCCAGCGGCGCCTCGTGGGGCCGCGGGCCGGTCAAGACGGTCCACAGCTCGGTCGCGTCCCTGGTCGACTGCCCGCCCTTCCGCCTGGCCCAGGCCCTGGCGACCCTCACCGACGCCGAAGGCTCCGGTTGTGAAGTCAAAGGCATCCAAAAGATCTGGAACTATCGCAAGCCGCTGACGGCCGACGAAACCGAGTTGCTGCAAGAGCTGGCCCGGCGCTCAGCGGGCAAAGATTGGCGGGACGTGATCCCGCTGGGCGGCGCCCAGAACGTGAGCCACGTCATCGGCGGCCTGGAGGGCATCGACCCGCTGATCAACTATCTCTACGGCCCCACCTTTAACATCGCCGGGTTGCGCAGCGGATTCCTGGGACCCGAAACCCACACAATCCCCTACATCACCCCGGCTCAGGCCACAGCCACCCTCGACATGCGCGTGGTGGCCGACATCACGCCCACCGAGATCATCGATGCCCTGCGCACCCACCTGGACGAGCGGGGATTTGCCGATATCGAAATCGAGGTCTATGCCGCCTTTAGCCACAACCAAACGCCCCTGTCTGATCCGGGCGTCCAGGCCACCCTCCAAACGCTGCGCGAGTGGAACCTCGACACCGAAGTGTGGCCCATCCAGGGCGGCGGCGGCCCCTGGACGGCGGTGCCCAACGCCTTTGGCGTACCCTGCGTTCGCGGCGGCGTCATCGGCGGCGGCAGCCGCGGCAACGTTGACGAGTACATGGTCATCGAGGGCAACGGCAAGGTGGCCGGACTTGCCGAGGTCGAGAAATATCTGGTCGATCTGATCTTTAACTACGCCCAGAAGGCCCGCCGAGCGAGCTAGCACACACAGCAGAAAGGAAAATCGATGAAACTACGAGTGCCCTTCAAGATGTTATGCAACCCCACGCCCCCCTTTCGGGTGACGGGGGAGAACGCCGCGCTGCTGGTGATGGACGCCCAGCGATTCACCACCCAACGCGACCAGGGCCTGGGCGCACTGGCCTTGGAGCGGGGGATCCAGCGCGAGTTCCAAGAGTATTACGAACAGGTCGACGCCGGCCTGCGCAACCTGCAAAAGCTGCTGGCGGCCTGCCGTCGCCACGGCGTGCCCGTGATCTACACGGTGCTCAACGCCCAAGAGCCCGACCGCAGCGACCTTTCGCGCCAGTTGCGTCTGAGTGGGTTACCCATTCCGGTGAACCCTCCCGACTATGACATTCGCCCCGAAGTGGCCCCGGCTCCCGGCGAGCGGGTGCTGCCCCGCGGCACCAACAGCCCCTTTGCCGGCACCGATCTGCTGGCGATCCTACGCGAGGCTCAGATCGACACCCTGATCCTGTCGGGCATGATGGCCGACGTCTCGCTGGCCCTGACGGCCGAAGAGGCCGCCGACCGCGACCTGGGCGTCATCCTGGCCTGGGACGCTTCGGCCAGCCAGACCCTCGACTGGCACGACAACATGCGCACCCGGTTGGTCTCGCCCCTCATCCGCCTGCGCTCGGCGCAGCAAGTCATCGAAATGATGGAAGGGAGCCGCACATGAAAATCGTCCGCACCGTGCGGGGCGACATCGCCCCCGAAAGCCTGGGAATCACCGCCACTCACGAGCACCTGTACTGCGATCAGAGCCTGTGCCGCTCCGATCTGGACTTTCCCGGCACCTACGCCAAGATGATCCTGCGCGATCCCGATCAGATCGTGGCCGAGCTCGCCGACTTTTACGCCCTGGGCGGCCGGGCCATCGCCGAAATGACCGCCTGCGGCTGGGGCCGCGATGTGGCCGTTCTCAAAGACATCTCGGAGCGCGCCCACATCCACGTCATCGCCATCTCGGGCTTTTATGTCGAGGACTGCCTGCCCGATTTCGTGTTCACCGACAGCATCGACCAACTGGCCGACCGCATCGTCCAGGAGATCACCGCCGGCGCCGATGGCACCGACATCCACACCGGCCTGATCAAGTCGGGCATCAGCCGGCCCATCATCGAGGGCATCGAGGCCAAATGCGCTCGCGCTGTGGCCCGCGCCCAGGTCCGCACCGGCGTCGCCATCACCACCCACACCACCGCCGCCAGCCGCTTTGAGATCGAAGGCGGCAACGTGGGCGTGCAGCACCTGGAGCTGTTCGAATCGGAAGGGGTCGATCCCTCGCGCCTCATCATCGGCCACACCGACGAAAACGCCGACATCCGCCAGTTGGTGGCCCTGGCCCAGCGCGGCTGCTACATCCAATTCGACGTCATCGGCAAGGTCCACTGGCTGCTGGACGAAACCCGCATCGAGTTGCTCCAGCAACTGGTCGACAAGGGCTACGACGACCGCATCATGCTCTCGTCGGATCGCTGCCGCGAGATGGAACTCAAATTCCAGGGCGGCCCTGGATACGACCACGTCTTGCGCGATTTTGTGCCGCGCCTGCGCCAGGCCGGTTTCGACGAGGCGCTGATCCACCGCTTCCTGGTCGAAAACCCGGCGCGCGCGCTGGCTTTTGAGCCGAAAAACCAATCATAACAAAGGAGAGAATCACTCATGAAGAAGGAAACCATTTTAGGC